>NZ_JBYBLQ010000004.1:0-298047 GCF_059337855.1 Stenotrophomonas maltophilia complex sp. Om-AH-Sm3
CATCCATGCGGCTCACGCCCCCGCAACCGGACCCACCCCGCCTTCGACAGACCTCCGCGATCTGTCGGAACAGCTCATGGGGTCAGATCCGTTTTCCGAAGGAAAACGGATCTGACCCCGGAATTTCATTCGATATCTGACAGATTTCATCCACTCATGGCGTGGATCTACTGGCCGCCGGCCGATTGTCGAAGGCGGGGCACTGTGGGTTTGCGGGGTGTGAGCCGCATGGATGCGGCGACCAAGGCTACATGGACGTACTTGCGCCGTCCCCGCACACCCACAGTGCCCCGCCATCCCACGGAATGCCAGCTTTCGCTGTTGACGTTGCTGTTGCCTCTGCAGGTGCAGGGCGCAGCCCTGCCGAACACCCTTTACAACGGCAGCGGGGCCTGCGCCGGGTCGATCCGCCCTTCGCCGCGGGTGATCTTCTTGAACTCCGCGCGGCTGACCGACACGTAGCGCTCGTTGCCACCGATCTCCACCTGCGGGCCGTCCTGCACGGCGTGGCCATGCTCGTCCACGCGCACGGTCATCGTCGCCTTCTTGCCGCTGTGGCAGATGGTCTTGATCTCCTGCATCTCGTCGGCCCAGGCCAGCAGGTACTGGCTGCCTTCGAACAGCTCGCCGCGGAAGTCGGTACGAAGGCCGTAGCACAGCACCGGAATGCGCAGCTGGTCGACCACCTCACTGAGCTGCCAGACCTGGGCGCGGGTCAGGAACTGCGCCTCGTCCACCAGCACGCAGCCCATCGGGCCGTTGGCTGCCAGATCCTGCTCCACCCAGCGCTGCAGGTCGGTATCGCGGTCGAAGGCCATGCCGTCAGCGCGCAGGCCGATCCGCGAGGCAACCACGCCCGCGCCGGCACGGTCGTCCAGGCGTGGGGTCAGGATCGCCACCCGCATGCCGCGCTCGCGGTAGTTGTGCGCGCTCTGCAGCAGGGTGGTGGTCTTGCCGGCGTTCATCGCCGAGTAGTAGAAGTAGAGCTTGGCCATCGGCCAATTCTAGTCGCCACCCGGCCCGCCGTCGCGGATCGGCCGTGGCCGGGCGATCACGTGCCGGCTGTCGCGTACCCAAGTGCCAGCAGCGCCGAGGCAACGATGGCCTGGCCGGCGTGGCTCATCGCCCCGATCTGGCCAGCTCCTCGTCCTGCCATTGCCGGTAGGCCACCGGGTCCCAGTAGCGCGCCAACTGGTGCTTTTCCGGTTGCAGCACACGGGCCCCCGCATCGCCACGGCCCTGGCTGCGCATGGCGCCGTTCCAGCCGGCGCGGCTGCCGGTCTGCCGCATGCTGCCGGCCCGCAGTTCACGTTCCAGCCGCGGCGTCGCGGCCGGATCGCCGAACTCGGCATACAGCGCGCGGCCCTCGCGCACCGCGCGCTCGCGCTCGTCGGCGGACAGCGCCTCCCAGAAGCGTTCGCGCTGTACCACCAGCCACTCGGTGCCGCGCTCGGCCGCCAGGTCCATCCATGCATAGCCCAGGGCGCGGTCGACCGGACCGCCCTGCCCGTTCCAGAGCATGTCGGCCAGCGCTGCCTGTGAGAGCTTGTCGCCGTAGCGCGCGGCATTGCGGAAGTCGTTGCGGGCCTCTTCGTGGCGGCCCCGCTCGCGGGCCTGCATGCCGAGCCCACGGAAGCGCAGGTCCGGATGGTAGACGAGGAACTCGTGCGACTGCAGCACGATGGTTTCATAGGCGTCGGCAGGCGGTGCCGGGCTGGACCCGGCCGCAGGCACGGCCAGCAGGCCCAGCAGGGTAGCCACCAGCGGGCGGGCGATGATGTTCAAGGACATGGACCACGCTCCTGTGTTCCGGAGTCGACTCAATACCTTACGGCCAGGCGTCATGCAAGTCAGGTCGGCCCGCCGGCACCCCGCTACAATCCTGTCCCCATGCACGGTCTCAATCCCCCCCAAGCCGCCGCCGTCCTGCACATCGAAGGCCCCTTGCTGGTGCTCGCCGGCGCCGGCAGCGGCAAGACGCGGGTGATCGTGGAGAAGATCGCCCACCTGATCGGCAGTGGCCGCTATCCGGCGCGCCGCATCGCGGCAATCACCTTCACCAACAAATCGGCCAAGGAAATGCGCGAGCGCGTGGCCAAGCGCCTGCGCGAGCAGGACGCCGACGAGGTGACCATCTGCACCTTCCATGCGCTGGGCCTGAAGTTCCTGCAGATCGAACATGCCGCCGTGGGCCTGAAGCGCGGCTTCTCCATCTTCGATGCCGATGATGCCGCCGCGCAGATCAAGGACCTGATGCACGGCGCCAAGCCCGATGACATCGAGGACATGAAGAACCTGGTGTCGCGCGCGAAGAACGCCGGGCTGTCGCCCGAGCAGGCGATGGCCGCCGCACGCAGCAACCGCGAGAAGGAAGCGGCCAGCGTCTACGAGCGCTACCAGCTGCGGCTGACCGCGTTCAATGCGGTCGATTTCGATGACCTGATCCGCCTGCCGGTGCAGATCCTGGAAGAGAACCCCGAGATCGCCCTGGCCTGGCGCGAGCGCATCGGCTACCTGCTGGTGGACGAATGCCAGGACACCAACGACGCGCAATACCGCCTGCTCAAGCAGCTGGCTGGTGAGAAGGGCAATTTCACCTGCGTGGGAGACGATGACCAGTCGATCTACGCCTGGCGTGGCGCCAACCCGGAGAACCTGCAGCAGATGGGGCGTGACTACCCCACGCTGGAAATCATCAAGCTGGAGCAGAACTACCGCTGCTCCAACCGCGTGCTGCGCGCCGCCAACGCGCTGATCGCCAACAATCCGCATGAGCACCTGAAGAAGCTGTGGAGCGACCAGGCCGACGGCGAACGCATCCGTGTTTGGGAATGCCGCAACAGCGAACACGAAGCGGAGAAGGTCGCCGCCGAGATCGCCTTCGTGGCGCAATCGCGCAACGTGCCGTGGAGTGACTTCTGCATCCTGTTCCGTGGCAACTTCCAGTCGCGCCCGCTGGAAAAGGCGATGCAGCTGCTGCGCATTCCCTATCACCTGACCGGCGGCACCATGTTCCTGGAACGCCAGGAAGTGAAGGACACGCTGGCCTGGCTGCGCCTGCTGGTGAACCCGGATGACGACACCGCGTTCATGCGTGCGGTGCAGTCGCCCAAGCGCGACGTCGGTGCCGGCACGCTGGCCAAGCTGGCCGAGCTGGCCCAGGAAAAGGACATGCCGATGGCGCATGTGGCAGAAACCATCGGTGCCCTGCAGCAGCTCCCACCGCGCGCGGCCAACAGCCTGGCGCGCTTCACCGACATCCTGCGCGACCTGCGGGCGCAGATGCGCCAGGTGACGTCCGGCGACATGATCCGCAAGGTGGCCAAGGAATCGGGGTTGCTGAGCGAGCTGCGCCAGCAGGCCAAGGAAGAGGCCAGCTACCAGCGCCGCGCAAACAACATCGAGGAACTGGCGCAGTGGTTCGAGGGCGGCCCGCGCGGTGCAACCGCCGCCGACCTGGCCGGCCAGCTGGCGCTGCTGTCGCGCAGCGACAAGGACGAGGGCGGCAACCAGGTGCGCATGATGACCCTGCACGCTTCCAAGGGCCTGGAATTCCCGTACGTGTTCATCGTTGGCTGCGAGGACGGCGTGCTGCCGCACCAGGTCAGCCTGGACGAGGGCAACCTGCAGGAAGAACGGCGCCTGCTGTACGTGGGCATCACCCGCGCCAAGATCCAGCTGTGGATGAGCTACAGCAAGCTGACGCGCAAGTTCGGCGAACACGTACGCCTGAAGCCGAGCCGGTTCTTCGAGGAGATTCCGGCCGAGGAGATCCAGCGCGATGGCGCCGATCCGGTGGCCGATGCGGCGCGCAAGAAGGAACGGGCGAGTGCGGGGTTGGCGGCGATCGAGGCGCTGTTCGATTGAGGATCGAAAAGCCACTAAAGTGGTATTCCAATCCGTCCGATTGACGCTTCTGGCCTTGAGCCTGCATCGGGTTAAGGCCTAGTGTGAGCGCACCCGAAGTGCGCGCCGTGTCCTTCATCGTGTCCAACGACATCCCTCCTGTTCTCACCCGTACCTTCCTCGGGCTGGGCGTGGTCCTGCTTGTTTCAGCGCTTCTGGCCTACGTTGTTGCCAGGCGCTTCCTCGATGCGGCGGTCATTGCCGATGGCAGGATCACCCATGTGGGTGCCATCACCGTTGATCGCGGTGGTTCGCGCACTTCAGGGGTGAAGTTCCTGTACTGGGTGGAATTCACTACCAGCAGCGGGCAAGTGATGCGGTTCTTCGCAGGTCGTACCAGCCGTCGTGCCTACATGACGGGCGATCATGTAGATGTGCTGTACCTGCCGGACCGCCCGGACAAGGCTCTGGTGCGTTCGCTCTCATCACCCTGGGGCCTGAGCGTCATACTGGGATTGGGCGGCGGCCCATTCCTGCTGGCGGTGGGATTTATGCACCTGCCGCAGGCGGCGAGGGCATGGCGGCGCAGGCAGCTCCTTCGCCACGGGACACGGGTGCAAGCCAAGGTCCGGGCGATCAAGCGCGATCTCGGAGTATTTTCGGGGGGAAGGCATCCGTTCGTCATCGTCTGCGCCTGGCGCGATCCTGAAACCACTCGATGGCATGTCTTCCACAGTGCGTATCTATGGGCCGATCCCCGTGCACAGGTGAGTGGGCGTGAACTGGATGTCCTTGTCATGCCGGGCAATCCGCGCCACTACCATGTCGATATCTCCTTCATTCGATCAGCGCCGGCACCTGCACGCTGATCGATCAACCCGGCCAGCACCATGCCCACCCTCCTCAGATGTTTTTTTGCTGTTTTTCTTTGCCGTGGGCCTGCTGATCCTTCTGGCCGCCGCCTGGCTGTTCGTGGACGTCCAGCGTTTCGCGCGCAAGGCCGTTTCCGTAACCGGAACGGTGGTGGCCGTCCAGGCAGAGGACGCCCGGTCGGAAATGGAGGGGATGCCCGCACGTGACATCACCCTGCATCGCCCGGTGGTGAGGTTCCAGACCGCACAGGGGCAGATGATTCAGTTCACCGCGTCCTTTGCTACCGGGGCACCACTGTACGTGGTCGGCGAACAGGTGCAGGTGCTGTATCCCGGCGGCATGCCTTCCAAGGCTCGTATCCAGCACCCGGGATTGCGCTGGGGCGCACCGCTGCTGTTGGCGCTGATGGGCATGGGGTTCTGCCTGATCGCCGCATGCGTCCATCGCCTGTGCGTGCGCTACTGGCCGATCCTGTTCGGCCAGCGTGACGGGGCATGTGGCTAGGCTGGGCATCGTAGTGGCCCACCTGGCCTGAGCGTGCTGCACGGCGGGCGCTGGCGTTGCAAAATCGAGGTATTCCTTCCGGAGCCCACCCATGCATCCCATCGAAAGCGAACGCCTGCGGCTGCGCCGCCTGGAACCAGACCGGGATGCTGCGCCGATGCTGGCACTGCTCAACGATCCAGGCTTCCTGCGTTTCATCGGTGATCGCAACGTGCGCAGCGAGGAGCAGGCGCGGGAGTACATCGCGCTGCGCGTGCTGCGCAGCTATGCCTTGAACGGCTTCGGCATGTATGCGATCGAGCGCCTGGCCGATGGCGCGTGGCTGGGTAACGCCGGCCTGGTGCGGCGTGATGGCCTGCCGGGGCCGGATATCGGCTATGCGGTGCTGTCGGAGTTCACGGGGCAGGGCTATGCCGGCGAGGCGGCGCAGGCGGTCTTCGCGCATGCCCGTGCGGAGCTGGGCATCGAGGATCTGTACGGCATTACCGACCTGGACAATGTGGCTTCCGGACGCATCCTGCTGGGGTTGGGCATGCACGAACGCGGCGTGATCCAGCTGCCGGGCGTGGACAGCGCGAGCCGGTTGTACGCCACGCCGGGGGCGGCGGTGGTTCAACAGCCAGCATGAGCCGGTGGGGTATGGTGCAGGTCTGTTTTCCTGCACGGATGCTTCGATGCTGATCAACGCGTATTCCACCCTCGGCCCGGTGCTGGCACCGCCACCACAGGCCGGGAGTGCCTCCGTCCGTGGTCTTGATGACCCCGCACTGGCCCCGCACCTCGGCGGCTTCGTCAACTACGTGCTGGGCCATGGCGACGGGCAGATGACCGCCGCGCGCTATCACCTGATGCGGCACGTCCAGCGCGTGCGCCAGCACTATCTGTTCGAGCTGGCCGAGGCTGATCTGGAGGCGCTGCAGCCTTGGCTGCTGCAGGCCAATGCGGTGTGCTTCCTGGAAGATGGCAGCGTCCGCGATCCGGCCGGCAGGGTGCTGTTGGGTGAAGCGCCCGATCCGCAGGCGCAGGTGCCGTATCCCGCCGATGCCGGGCAGCGCCGTGCGCGCAGCCAACAGCAGCTGCAGGCCCACGAGCTGCGTGTCCCGCCGTCATTGCCACCTGTGCTGGGTGCGGCCGAGGCACAGCTGCGCGCGCCTGCCCAGGTCTGGGCCAGAGCGCAGGCGCTGCTGGCGTGTGCGCTGCGCGCCGAGGCGCTGCAGGCCGGTGACCCACCGTTGAGCCTGGCCGAGTTGGCCGAGCGCCTGCCGGCGCTGCCCGAGGCCTTGAGCCCGGCCGAGGCCGCTTTCATCGCGCACGGGGACGCCGAGGCGGCTCTGCCGTTCGGCTGGCGCTACGAGAGCCTGGCCGTGCTGCTGTGGGCGCTGGGCCTGTCCGAGGCGCTGCCGTGGCCGCAGGCGACCTGTGCCGTGCCGGATGTGGTGGGTGCCTTGTTGCAGAAGGCTGACAGTGGCAGCGAGCCTGCGACCCTGCGCGATACCGCCGAGCTGCTGGATGCGCTGGATCTGCACTACCGCCTGCACTGGGTTGCGCGTGAGGCCCAGCGCCAAGGTGCACCGATGCCCGGTGCGCTGGAGGGCGGCGTGATCTACGAGCGCCACTACGCGCTGAACTGGTTGTTCTGCTTTGAACAGGCCGACTGGGACGACGTCGATACGCCGACCTGAGCCTGCAGGGCGAGGGCGGTCAGGCCGCCCTCGCTGGCATGGGCACCGTGCCGACCAACGGTCGGCACCCACCCTCTCAGCTGCGCAGTTCCGCCAGCTGCGCCTGCAGCTCGGCCACGGCCGCTTCCAACTGGGCCACGCGCTCGGCCAGGCCCGGATCGGCCGCATCGCTGCTGCCCCCGCCACTGCTGGCATACTTGGCCGCCAGCGCGGCACCATCCACTTCACCGCACAGCAGGTGCATGTAGCGGTCTTCGCGCTGGCCGCTGGCGCGCGGCAGCACCACCAGCAGCGCGCGCTGCTGCAGGCGCTCGATGGCGTGGCGGGCTTCGTCGATATCCGCGAACCGGTACAGACGCTCGCTGCGCGACACCAGCTCGCCCAGGGTCTGTGGGCCGCGCAGCAACAGCAGCGCCAGCAGCACGGTCTGCTGCCGGGTCAGGTCCAGCGCGGCCTGCAGGCGGTGCTCGTAGCGGTCGGCGCGCGAGGAGAAGTGCTGGCGAGCCAGGCCCAGTGCTTCCAGCTGGCGCAGCGCGTGCTGCACCCTGCCGGCGTCGACGTTCATCACCGGCTCGCGGGCGGTCTTCTGGTTGGCGGCCGACTGGGCCGCATTGACCGTCAGCGGGTAGGTGTCCGGTGTGGTTGCCTCCTTCTCCACCAGGCAGCCCAGCAGGCGGGCCTGCACGGCGTCGAGCAGGGGGACGTCGGGGGTCTGGACGGAATCGGTCATGGCGGCCTCCGGAAGGGCAACGGGTCAACCGCCAAGCATAGCCGTCCCGGGGCCGCCTTTGCCGGTAAAATGCGCCGGTATATCTGATTGCCGGTGAATCCATGCGTCGTCCCGTTTCCCTGTCCCTGACCCTGCTCGCCACCGCGGCGCTGGGCCTGTCCGCCTGCAAGCGCGTGGATGCGCCTGCTGCCGAAGCCGCCGCGCCGGAGGCCCCGGCCGCTGCCGCCGAGGCCGATGGCGCGCGTGATGCCACCGCCAACGACAACCTCAACGCCGTGCTGTGGATGCAGCGTGCGCAGGAGTACAGGGCGATCACCGAGCAGACCTACCGCGCCGCCGCCGATCGCCTGGATGCGGCGCTGAAGGAGGCCCACTGGGACGCACTGGTGCCGGAAGAACGCGGCAACGAGGCCAAGGGCCTGAAGCCGGCCGTGGTGCTGGACGTGGACGAGACCGTGCTGGACAACTCGCCCTACCAGGCGCGCCTGGTGCGCGACGGCAAGGAATACGACGAGCTGAGCTGGGACCAGTGGGTGGCCGAAAAGAAGGCCAAGGCGATCCCGGGCGTGGTTGATTTCGCCAAGGCGGCCAACGCCAAGGGCGTGACCCTGCTGTACATCTCCAACCGTGCCGTGCACCTGAAGGACGCGACCCTGGCCAACCTGCGCGAGCAGGGCCTGCCGGTGGCCGATGACAGCGTGTTCCTGGGCCTGGGCACCGTGGTCGAAGGCTGCGAGCAGGCTGGCAGCGAGAAGAACTGCCGCCGCCGCCTGGCCGGGCAGAAGTACCGCGTGCTGATGCAGTTCGGCGACCAGCTGGGTGACTTCGTGGAAGTGACCGCCAACACCAACGAAGGCCGTGACGCCCTGCTGCAGCATTACCACGACTGGTTCGGCGAGCGCTGGTGGATGCTGCCGAACCCCACCTACGGCGGCTTCGAGCCGGCGCAGTTCAACAACGATTACAGCCAGTCGCGCCAGGCCCGCCACGACGCCAAGCGCGCCGCGCTGGACTACGCACCATGAGCCGCGCACCGCTGCCGCTGCGCGATGACGAGCGCCTGATCTTCGCGCTGGACGTGCCTGACCGCGCGCAGGCGCTGGCGTGGGTCGACCGCCTGGGCGACAGCGTGGCGTTCTACAAGATCGGCATGGAACTGCTCGCCTCCGGCGAGTACTTCCAGGTGCTCGATGAGCTGGCCCGCCGCGACAAGCGCGTGTTCGTCGACCTGAAGTTCTTCGACATCCCGGCCACGGCTGCGGCGGTGATCAAGCGCCTGTCGCAGTGGCCGGTCAGCTACGCCACCATCCATGGCTGGCACCCGGCCATGATGGAGGCGTGCGCCGCCGCCAACAGCGGCGACATGCGCCTGCTGGCAGTGACCGTGCTGACCTCGATGGGTCGCCCCGACCTCGCACAGATGGGCATCGACCGCGAACCGGTGGACGTGGTGGTCGAGCGCGCGCTGGCCGCCCAGGCCGCCGGCATCGATGGCGTGATCGCTTCGGGCCAGGAGGCCGGCCCGATCCGCGCTGCCACCGGCAGCGGATTCTCGATCGTCTGCCCGGGCATCCGCCCCGGTGGCCCGGTCGGCGATGACCAGAAGCGTACCGTTGGCGTAGCGCAGGCCTTTGCCGATGGCGCCGATGCCATCGTGGTCGGTCGCCCGATCCGCCTGGCCGCCGATCCGCAGGCCGCAGCGCGGGCGATCCGGCAGGAAATCGCGTCGGCTCTGGCTGCACGCTGAGCCCACAGCCGACGCCGGTCACGCCGGCACCACGAACGCCATCCCGATCCATGCGGGATGGCGTTCGCATTTGTGAGTCTGCACCTGTCGCACACAGCGCTAGGCACCGGAACTGTGCGCGCGTTCGCGCTGTGGGCCTCTCCACTGTTCCCCAATCGATGCACCGGCACGGACCGCGGCCGCACCGGTTCCAACCATCGACAGAGGAGTACAGGGAAATGTATCGCAGCACCTCTTTGTTCATCGGCCTGCTGTTGGCCGCGTCTGCCGTACCCGCCATCGCTGCGCCGCAGCTGCGCGATGCGCCGCGCATCATCGGCGGCGAAGCGGCGCCGGCCGACGAGTACCCGTTCATGGTCAGCATCCAGGGCATCTTCGACGGCGATTCGGACCATGATCGCCACTTCTGCGGGGGCACCCTCATCTCACCCTCGTGGGTGCTGACGGCCGCGCACTGCATGCAGGGCGAAGCGCCTGGTGGCATCGCCGTTGTCGGCAAGGTCACGGCCCTGTCCACTGACGCCGGACCACGACCCTCCAACGTCAAGGCGATCCACGTCCATCCGGCATTCAACAGCGGCAATTCGCTGGAGCACGACGTCGCCCTGATCCAGCTCAGCGCACCGCTGGTCGGCGCACAGCCGGTAGCACTGCGGCTGCGGCCCGACGCCAGCTATCTCAAGCCGGGCCGTGAATTCACGGTGATCGGCTGGGGAGACACCGACATCGGCGATGGCCGGGTCTATCCGACTCAGCTGCAGACGGCACAGGTGCCGTTCGTGTCATTCGATGAATGCCAGCAGGCCTATGGCGGTGAACTGTCACGTGGCAAGGTGATCTGCGCCGGCCGCGAGGGCATCGACAGCTGCCAGGGGGATTCCGGAGGCCCCCTGCTGCTGCGCCTGCGTGAAGGCTGGACCCAGTTCGGTGTCGTCAGCTGGGGCGAGGGCTGTGCGCTGGCCGGCTATCCGGGGATTTATGCCCGAATCGCCGAAAAACACGCCGTAGATTTCATCGAAGCGGTTTGGCAACGCGATTGATACAATAAAATCAAATACATACATGGCATTACGTGAAGTGTTGCCTTAACTTGAGCGGCAGCGTAGGATCGCCGCCATCCGGTCCTCGGGCCGGACATGTGCCACAACACTGTCCTCCGGCCCCGCGCCGGCTTGAAGAGCCTGTGATCCCCGTGATCCGGGCTCTTTTTTTATCCCGGTGGCGGCGCTGGGGTCAGATCCCTTCTGCCCGCAGCAGAGGAGATCTGACCCCCTTGGCTGGAAACCGTGACGTCCCGGCTTGCCGCTGTCACGTCGCAGGCCGCAAGATGCGGGCCGGTCCGGGGAGTCCGAGTGCATGAGCGTGGCGGTGCGAGGAAAGTCTGCGCGTGGATGGGGGCTGGCGGCCGTGCTGCTGCTGGCCGTGGCGGCGTGCCGCGAGTCTGCCAACGATCCGGCCAGGCCGGCGGCCGAGCCGGTGGCTGCGGTACAGGCGATGGCGTTGCGCCTGGCCGAGGATGATCTGGTCGGCTACGCAAAGCTGTCGGTGCCGCCGGGCCAGTACCAACGCCTGCAGCAGGCCTGGGCGGAGGGCCACAGCCAGTGGCCGCTGACCGAACTGCCGCTGGGTGACCAGCTGCTGCCGATGCTGGCCGCACTGCGCAAGCCCGGTGCCAGCGCCGAACTGCAGCGCAGCTTCGATCGCCAGCTGGCTGGCCAGGCCGGCGCCGTGCGCCAGGCCGCACAGTCGATGGGCAACTTCGGCGTGCAGTACCTGCGCCACCAGAAGGGCTACACGCCCAGCCAGCAGGCCCACTACATCGCCCTGGTCGAGACCCTGGCGGGGTGGGCGCAGGCTGCCCCGATCAGCGACCGCGCACGTGCCCGCAGCACCATCGCCGCGCTGGTCGGCGCCGCCAGCAAGGTCGGCTTCGAGGATGAAGCCGGCCTGCAGGCGGCCGGCATGGAAGGCAGCCTGCAGCAGCTGGCGCCGTTCATCCACACCCTCAAGGCGGTGCTGGGCAGCTACGGACTCGGCGTGGACGACGCGCTGCGCAGCGTGCGCGGCGAACTGCTGTCGGTGGAAGGTGACAATGCGCTGGTGCGCCTGCACTACGACCTGGCCGGTCGCGAGATGACCCTGCAGCTGCCACTGAGCCGGCGCGAGGGCCACTGGTACCTGACCCGCACCCTGGCCGACACCGACGCGCTGCTGCGCAAGGCCGATGCGGCCCGCGCGGCTGCGTCGCCAGCACCGGCCGAAGCCCCCGCCGAGGGTGGGGAAGCGGCAACACCGCCGGCTAAGCCATAATGGCGCCGATGTCGAAACAGAACCCGCTGCCGTTCCCCGGCGAAGAATCCCAGTCGACGCCCGCCGATACGGTGCCGGCGTCCCCCTCGACCGGTACCGGCCCGAACCCGGTACCGCCGCCCGCGCACGCGCGTCCGGCCGGACGCCGTCCACTGTGGGCCCGACTGCTCGGTCGCCTGGTCGAGCCGTGGCTGTCGCTGAAGATCGAACCGGAAGACCCGGGCCAGTACAACGATGGCCGCCCGGTCATGTACGTGCTGGAAGACTACGGCCTGTCCAACGCGCTGATCCTGGACAAGGCCTGCCGCCAGGCCGGCCTGCCGTCGCCGCTGGTGCCGCTGGCCGGTGATCCGACCGGCCGCAAGCGCGCCTATCTGGCGCTGTCGCGGCGCAGCTCCAGCAACTCGCTGATTCCCGAGCAGCGCGGCGCCAAGACCCACTCTGATTCGCTGGCCAAGGTCCTGCAGGCGCACCGCGTGCGCGATGACCTGGATGTGCATCTGGTGCCGGTGTCGATCTTCGTCGGCCGCGCGCCGGACAAGCAGAGCGGCTGGTTCGCGGTGCTGTTCTCGGAAAACTGGGCGCTGGTGGGCCGCTTCCGCCGCCTGCTGGGGCTGCTGCTGAACGGGCGCAATACCATCGTGCGCTTCGCCCCGCCGATCTCGCTGCGCAGCACCGTCGACGAAGGCCTGGAGCCGGAGCGCACGGTGCGCAAGCTGCAGCGCGTGCTGCGCACCCATTTCCGCCGCATCCGTGAATCGGTGATCGGCCCGGACCTGTCGACCCGGCGCCTGCTGGTGGACCAGGTGCTGGCCGCCGAGCCGGTCCGCGAAGCGATCGCCGCACAGGCCAAGCGCGACAATTCGAAGCCGGCCGATGCCTGGAAGAAGGCACACGCCTACGCCTGGGAAATCGCTGCGGACTATTCCAGCCCGGTGGTGCGCTCGGCCAGCTTCATGCTCAGCCACGTGTGGAACCGCATCTACGCGGGCGTGCTGGTGCACCACCTGGACAAGTTCAAGGCCGCCGCGCCGGGCCACGAAGTGGTCTACGTGCCCAGCCACCGCAGCCACATGGACTACCTGCTGCTGTCCTACCTGCTGTACGACCGTGGCATCGTGCCGCCGCACATCGTGGCCGGCATCAACCTGAACCTGCCGGTGGTCGGCACCCTGCTGCGCAAGGGCGGTGCGTTCTTCATCCGCCGTTCGATCCGTGGCAATGCGCTGTATTCTGCAGTGCTCAGTGAGTACGTCGCGCAGCTGGTGGCCGGTGGCTATTCGCTGGAGTACTTCGTCGAAGGCGGCCGCTCGCGTACCGGGCGCCTGCTGCAGCCCAAGGGCGGCATGATCTCGATGACGCTGCGTGCATTCCTGCGCCAGCCGCGCAAGCCGGTCCTGTTCCAGCCCATCTACATCGGCTACGAGAAGCTGATGGAGGGCGGCAGCTACCTGGACGAACTGTCCGGCCGGCCGAAGGAAAAGGAGTCGATCTGGTCGCTGCTGTGGGGCATCCCCAAGGTGCTCAAGCAGAACTACGGCCAGGTGGTGGTGAACTTCGGCGAGCCGATCGCGCTGAACGATGTGCTGGCCGAGAAGGCCCCGGAGTGGAAGGGCGAGGCGGTGCCCGAGGACGAGAAGCCGGCCTGGCTGTCGACCACGGTGGATACGCTGGCCGAACGCATCCAGGTGCGCATCAACGGCGCTGCCGACGTCAACCCCATCAACCTGCTGGCGCTGGCCCTGCTGTCCACGCCGAAGCACGCGATGGGCGAGGCCGACCTGATCGCGCAGATCGAGCTGTGCAAGACGCTGCTGGTCGAGATGCCGTACTCGGACCGGGTGACGGTGACCCCGCACTCGCCGGAGCGGATCATCGCCCATGCCGAGGAGATCAACGTCCTCACCCGCATCAAGCACCCGCTCGGCGATGTGCTCAGCGTCAGCGGCGACACCGCGGTGCTGCTCAGCTACTTCCGCAACAACGTGGTGCACCTGTTCACCGCCTCGTCGTGGGTGGCCTGCTGCTTCCAGAACAACCGCCGCATGAGCCGTACCGGGCTGGTCCAGCTGGGCCGCACGGTGTACCCGTTCCTGCAGGCGGAGCTGTTCCTGCCGTGGAGCGAGGATGAGTTCGCGCAGCGTATTGACCGCACCATCGACGTGTTCGTGCGCGAAGGCCTGCTGCAGAACGTCAACGATGACGACGGCGGCATCCTGGCACGCAACACCGGGCAGACCGACGAGGTGTTCCGCCTGCGGGCGATCGGCCATTCGCTGCAGCAGGCGTTCGAGCGCTACTACATCGCCATTTCGGTGCTGGTGAAGAACGGCCCGGGCGTGCTCGGTGCGGCCGAGCTGGAAAGCCTGTGCCAGCAGGCCGCGCAGCGCCTGAGCCTGCTCTATGCGCCGGCCGCTCCCGAGTTCTTCGACAAGGCCCTGTTCCGCGGCTTCATCCAGAAGCTGCGCGAACTGCGCCTGGTGTGGCCGGACGAGAACAGCAAGCTGCTGTTCGACGAACGCCTGGATGCCTGGGCCAAGGACGCCAAGTTCATCCTGGGTCGCGAGCTGCGCCACACCATCGAGCGGGTCAGCCCGGAAGCAGCGCGCCCGGACGAGCCTGCGCCGCAGGATTGAAGGCAGCGCCGGCTCCTGCGGTGGGTGTGGACCTTGGTCCACACCTTCCAGCCGTGCCAACCAAGGTTGGCACCCACCAGGACGGTCTTTAGGCCGGCTCGTCGGGAATCTGCAGGCTTTCCAGCCTGGCGATGCAGTCCTTCAGCTGCAGCTTGCGCCGCTTCAGGCGCTTGGCTTCCAGTTCGTCCTCGCCGTTGGCCGCCATGCGGGTGATCTGTTCATCCAGCAGGCGGTGCTCGGCGCGCAGGGCGGCGAGGTGCTCGACGATCTCGGCGGGGCTGTAGGTATCCACAGCCTCCGAGCATACACAGCGTTGATGACTGCCGGGAGAGGGGAAACCCGACCCCCGGCCGGGGCGGCTCCGAGCCGTTAGAATGGAACCCATGAGTGCCGTGATTTCCCTTCCCGATCCCCAGCCGCGCGCCGCCCGCGATCCACGTGTGGCCGAGCGCGAGCAGCACAAGCTGGCCAAGCGCCTGCGCCGCCAGGTCGGCGAGGCGATTGCCGACTTCGGCATGATCGAGGCCGGCGACAAGGTCATGGTCTGCCTGTCCGGCGGCAAGGACAGCTACACCCTGTTGGACGTGCTGCTGCAGCTGCAGAAGAAGGCGCCGGTGCCGTTCGAGCTGGTGGCGGTGAACCTGGACCAGAAGCAGCCGGGCTTCCCCGAGCACATCCTGCCGGAGTACCTGGCCGGGCTGGGTGTGCCGTACCACATCATCGAGCAGGACACCTATTCGGTGGTCAGCCGGGTCATCCCGGAGGGCAAGACGATGTGTTCGCTGTGCTCGCGCCTGCGTCGTGGCGCGCTGTACAACTACGCCGAGACCCACGGTTTCACCAAGATCGCGCTGGGCCACCACCGCGACGACATGGTGGCCACGTTCTTCATGAACCTGTTCCACCACGCCAAGCTGGCGGGCATGCCGCCGAAGCTGCGCAGCGACGACGGCAGGCACGTGGTGATCCGGCCGCTGGCCTACGTGCGCGAGAGCGACATCGTCGACTACGCGCAGGCACGCCAGTTCCCGATCATTCCCTGCAACCTGTGCGGCAGCCAGGAGAACCTGCAGCGCCGCCAGGTCGGCCTGATGCTCAAGCAGTGGGAAAAGGACCATCCGGGCCGCATCGAGCAGATCGCGCGCGCCATGGGTGAAGTCCGGCCCTCGCAGCTGGCCGACACCACCCTGTTCAACTTCATGGCGCTGGGCCGTCGCGACGACACGCCGCTGCCCGACGCCCATGCCTGGCTGGCCGGCTCCCCGGCCGATGCCGACGCAGATCCCGAGACGCCCACCGTTTAAGGTCGGTCGCCCTTCCTCTTCGCCATCCGGAATTCCATGTTCTTTCGCAACCTGACGTTCTTCCGTTTCCCGACCACCACCGATTTTTCCGAAGTCGATACCCTGCTGCCGCACGCCGTGCTCAAGCCTGTTGGCGCGCTGGAAATGAATTCGCGCGGCTTCATTTCGCCGTTCGGCCGCGAGGAGAAGGAACTGCTGTCCCACCGCATCGCCGAACACCTGTGGCTGACCGTGGGTGGCGAGGACAAGATCCTGCCGGCGGCGGTGGTCAACGACCTGCTCGAGCGCAAGCTGGAGGAGATCGAGGAGAAGGAAGGGCGGCGCCCGGGTGGCCGCGAGCGCAAGCGCATGAAGGACGATCTGCTGCATGAACTGCTGCCGCGCGCCTTCGTGAAGTCCTCGCGCAACGACGCCTTCATCGACCTGCAGCACGGCTACGTGGCGGTGGATACCTCCAGCCGCAAGACCGGCGAATACTTCATGTCCGACATTCGCGGGTTGCTCGGCAGCTTCCCGGCGATGCCGCTGAACGCCGAAGTCGCGCCGCGCTCGATCCTGACCGGCTGGATCGCCGGAGAGCCGCTGCCGACCGGGCTGAGCCTGGGCGAAGAGTGCGAGATGAAGGATCCGGTCGAAGGCGGCGCGGTGGTCAAGTGCCAGCACCAGGAACTGCGCTGCGACGAGATCGACAAGCACCTGGACGCCGGCAAGCAGGTGACCAAGCTGGCGCTGATCTTCGAGGACAACCTGTCATTCGTGATCGGCGACGACCTGATCGTGCGCAAGCTGAAGTTCCTCGACGGCGCCCTGGACCAGCTGGAGCATGCCGACGAAGACGGCCGCCGTGCCGAGTTCGATGCCCGCTTCGCCCTGCAGAGCGCCGAGATCCGCCGCCTGTTCCTGTTGCTGGAAGAAGCGTTCAAGCTCAGCAAGGCTGACTGAACAGGCAGCTCGACGGTCGCCGGTCATCCGGCGGCCCGAAGCAGCGCTATGCTGGGCGCATGAGCCGTCTGCTGCGCCGCCTGATCACGCCGACCCCGCCCGCCACCGTACAGCGCGACACCGTTCGCCTGCGCCTGGAGGATGCCGAGATCGAGGTGCTGCGCGTGCGCGATCCGCGCGCGCGCCGCATCAAGCTGAGCGTGGACGAGCGTGGCGCGCGGTTGACGTTACCCCCGCGCGCAAGCCTGGTAATGGGCGAGCGCTTCCTGGAACAGCACCGCGACTGGCTGGCGCTGCAGCTGCGCCAGTACCAGGGGCAGGGCCTGCCGGCACCGCTGCAGCCCGGCGAAGACGGCGTGCTGCCATTGCGCGGTGAACTGTTGCCGCTGCGCTGGCAGGAAGGCCGCTACGCGCGGCTGGAGATCGACGCGCACGGTGCCTGCGTGCAGTGGCCGACCCGTGGTGGTGACGCCACCCTGCGCCGCCTGCTGCGCGAGTTCTATGAAGCGCAGACCCGCGCCGACGTCGGTCGCTGGCTGCCGAAGTACCTGCCCACCCTGCCGCGCGCCCCCAGCCGCCTGCGCCTGAAGGTGATGTCCTCGCAGTGGGGCTCGCTGGCCCCCGATGGCAGCATGGCCCTGGACCTGGCCCTGGTGCTGGGTTGTCCGGAAGCGTTCGAGTACGTGCTGGTGCACGAACTCTGCCACCTGATCCAGCCGAATCATTCGGCCGCGTTCTGGCATGAAGTCGAACAACGTTTCCCTGCCTGGCGCGAACAGCGCGACTACTTCCAGCTGGAAGGGCGACGACTGAAGGCGATGCTTCGCCAGCTGTTGTAGAGCCGAGCCGATGCTCGGCTGACGCGTGCAGCGCGGGGTTCCAGTCATCACGTTGAAGAGCAGCCGAGCATGGCTCGGCTCTACAGAAGAGAGCGCGCAGCGCGCGACCCGCTCCTGCTCTTCCTTCTTTCTTCCGTGGTGGGCACACCGGAAACTGTCGAAGGACGGGATGGGTGGGATTGCGGGGGTGTCCGCGGCATGGATGCCGCGGCCAAGCCCCCAGGGACGGGTTCACGGCGTCCCCCGCAATTCCACCCATCCCGGCCAACCTCATGATCGTGCAGCCCCCACCCACCACGAGGGGCGCAGCCGTTGGCCGAAACCCTCACCCCGCCCGCAATGCCGCCGCGGCCGCCCAGCGTGCCGCCACCCGCGGCGCGGTGATGCACACCGCCTGGTCGGTCACCGTCGTCACCGCGCGCTCCAGCAGCTGGATATCGGCCTCGTGCTGGCGTGCCACATGCGGGTCCTCGAAGAAGATCGCGCGCTGGCAGCGCCCCTCCAGCACACGGTCGGCAATCTGCGCATCGCCGCCCATCGGGCCACTCTGGTAGCGCGTCACCCACGGCGTATCGCTGGGCCAGCCGCGGCTCCAGGCCAGTTCGTTCAAGCGCTGGCCGGTGGTGCCGGTCGCCACGCGCTCGCCGAACCGTGCCAGCACATCGAAGTGCTCGTCGGCGAAGGCCAGCATCGCCGGCTTCATCGCGTCGTGCGCGATCAGCGCCAGCGTCTGGTGCTGGAAGGCATGCAGATCGTCGGCACCGGTATCGGCAGCCAGCCCGGCGTGGATGCGTTCCACCTCGATCCAGTCACGCGCAGTGGCCACCGTTGAAATGAACGGCTTGCCGTGGATCACGCACTGCCGCTTGAGCGCGGTTGCCTCCGGAAACACCGAGGAAGGATCGACCGGGTCGATCAGGTAGATCGCACCGTCCAGGGTGCGATCCGGCCCCATGCCGACCACTTCGGCCACCAGTTTCATCAGGCCACCCTCGCGCCCGTAGGGGTAGCGGTGCAGGCCGCCGTAGCTGGCCAGGAAGCCCTGCCGTTCGATCGCATCGTGGGTGCGCCCGACCGCGTGCAGCGATACCCCCAGTTCACGCAGCCCGGCCTCGCTGGCACGCAGCCAGCGGAACAGCGCGGCGCGCGCATCGTGGTGATGGAGACGGTTGGCGGCCAGGCCGATACGCATCGAGCGCTCCGTAGGGACGGGTAGAAGCGGCAGTGTATGTCGGCATTCGCCGATAGGGATGTTTTTCGAATTTTTCTCATTGTCGCGGAAGCGCGCCTCGCTAGCGTGGCTGGCAGCGGTACCGCTGCGCGGCCGTGGTTCCTGCCCGCGAAATGAGGATGTCTACCGTGAATGTCGCCGGCCGCCGCTCCGTCGCCGCTGTCATGGCATCGCTGTTGCTGCCCGGCATCGCTGCTGCGTCCGGCTGTTCGAGTCCACTGCAGGTGGCATGGCGTTCCGATCGGCCGCCGCTGTCATACAACGCGCAGGGCGACCTTGCGGGGTTGGCTGCGGATTACCTGCCGCTGCTGGGCCCGCAGGCAGTGCAGCATGCGCAGCCATTGCCCGCAGCGGTGCTCACCGATGACCCGCTGCCGGCTGGCACCCAGGTGCTGCTGGGCTGGCCGCGCGCACAGCTGCCGACCGGCTGGGTGGCCAGCAGTCCCTACCTGGAAGTGCCACAGGTGATCGTGCGGCGCGAGGGTGCAGCGCCAGTGCTGGGGTTGGAGGGACTGCGTGGCCGCAGCGTGGCCAGCCCGGACCGGCTGCCGCTGGACGCATTGCTGGCCGAACAGGCCCCGGGTGCGCAGCTGCTGGCACCGGCGCCGCTGGACCACGCGCTGTCACTGCTGCGCGCCGGGCTGGTCGATGCCGTGGTGGCCAATCTCGCTGAAGTCGAAGCCGCGCTTCGCGCCGTGCCGGGTGACCCTCTGGTGATCGCAGCACCCGCGGGCTTCGGCGATGCACTGGTGCTGGCCGCCGTACCGGCCTGTGCTGCAGTGGTCGCTGCCTTCGACCGGGAGCTGCAGCGGGAGGGCGATGCGCGTCGGGCGTCGGTTCGCAGTGCCTGGCTGCCGGACCTGCCACGTGCGCGGCCCGCCGGTTCGGCACTGCGCTGGCTGGTGCCGGTGTCGCTGATCCTGCTCGCGCTGATACTCCTGCATGCCTTCGGCTACTGGCGCGTGCATCGCGAGAGCGTGCGTCGCCGGGTGCTGGAGCAGCGCTTGCATGAAGTCACCGCGAACCTGCCGGCGGTGGTCTACCAGGCGCGCCGTTCGGCAACCGGCCACTACAGCCTGGCGCAGATCGCCGGCGACGTGCAGGCGCTGTTCGGCGTAGCCGTGGAGACTGAGCGGATCGACCATCTGCAGCTGCTGGCGGCCGTGCATGCCGGTGACCGCAGCCGGGTGATGGCGAGCATCGAAGCGGCCGCGCTCGTGCGCGGTCCGATCGACGTTACCTTCCGCACCCGGTCGGCACAGGGCTGGCGCTGGGTCCGATCACAGGGACGACCGTTGCCGTGCGATGACAGCAGCGTGGAGTGGAGCGGCTACTGGATGGACGTCAGCGAAGCCCAGGCGCGCGCAACGGCGTTGGCCGAGGCGCGCCGCGCGGCCGAGCAGGCGGCGCTGGCCAAGGGCCATTTCCTGGCGACCATGAGCCACGAGATCCGCACGCCGATGAGCACCCTGCTGGGCATGCTGGAGCGGCTGGCTGGCACGGACCTGGATGCGGGCCAGCGGCAGGTGCTGACCACCGTCGGTGACGCTGCGCAGATGCTGCGGCAGATCCTCGACGATGTGCTGCACAGCCAGCGCCTGCAGCCGGCGCCCCTGCAGCTGCGTCCGACCGATCTGGCGGCGCTGGTGCGCGCGGTGCAGCAGCTGTTGATGCCCGTCGCGGCCAGCCGCGGGCTGCACCTGTGCAGCGAGATCGACCCGACGTTGCAGCCCTGGTCGCTGGCTGACGGGCTGCGCCTGCGGCAGGTCCTGTTCAACCTGGCCGGCAATGCGCTCAAGTTCACCCTGCAGGGAAGCGTGGTGTTGCAGGTCCGCGTGCTGCAGCAGCGCGACGGCGGCCAGCGACTGCGCCTGCAGGTGACCGATACGGGCGTGGGCATCAGCGAGGAGCGCCAGCAGGCGGTGTTCGCCGCCTATGAACAAGCCGAGACCTCGACCACGCGCCGTTTCGGCGGCAGTGGCCTGGGGCTGTCGATCTGCCGGGAGCTGGCGACGTCGATGGGCGGGCGTCTGCACCTGCGCAGCGTGCCCGGCAAGGGCACCACCGTGTGGCTGGAGCTGGACCTGGCGGCCTGTGCGGCCCCCGCTGCGTGCCCGGCGACGGCACGGCCCGCGCAGCGACCGTTGCCGCCGGCGCGGGTGCTGTTGGCCGAGGATCATCCGACCAACCTGCAGTTGCTGGCACAACGCCTGTGCGAGCTGGGACTGCAGGTGCACGCCTGCAGCGACGGCCTGCAGGCATGGGAGGCCTGGCAGGCGCAACCGTTCGACCTGGTCATCACCGACTGCCATATGCCGCACATGGATGGCTTCGCGCTGGCCCGGGCGATCCGTAGCGATACCCGTGCTGCCCATGCTCCGGTGCCGATCATTGCGTTGACCGCCAGCGTGCTGGAACGCACGCGCGAGGCCTGCCGTGAGGCGGGCATCGACTATTTCCTGGCCAAGCCGCTGGAGGCGCACGAACTGCGCGCGCTGCTGCAACTGCTGCTGTTGCCGGACTCAGTGCGCCAGTAGGCGGACGATGCTGGCAGCGGCGTCGCGGCCTTCGGCCACCGCGGTTACCACGAGATCGGCACCACGCACCGCGTCGCCACCGGCGAACAGGCGTGGATGCGCGGTCTGGAACGGCAGGCGGTCCTTGCCACCGGCGAGGATGCGGCCATTGGGCTGGGCTTCCACCCCCAGTTCCGCCAGCCACGCCGGCACGCTCGGCGAGAAGCCGAAGGCGATGATCACCACGTCTGCCTCCAGCAGCGACTCACTGCCTTCGATCGGCACCGCGTTCTGGCGGCCATTGGCATCGGGCTCGCCCAGCCGGGTCTCGACCACGGTCACGCCGATCACCTCGTCGTCGGCGCCGGCTTCGATCGACAGCGGCTGCCGGTTGAACAGGAAGCGCACCCCTTCCTCGCGTGCATTGGCGACTTCGCGCGCGCTGCCGGGCATGTTGGCTTCGTCGCGGCGATAGGCGCAGGTGACCTTGGCCGCGCCCAGCCGCACCGCACTGCGCACGCAGTCCATGCCGGTATCGCCACCGCCCAGAACCACCACGCGCTTGCCGTTGAGGTCGGGCAGGGCGATGGTGTCTTCCCAGCCGGCGATCGGCCGGCCCTTCGGATCATCGCCGCCGACGATGCGGCTGTTCTGCACCAGGAACGGCAGCGCCGGCAGCACGCCCTTCAGGTCCTGGCCGACCAGGCCACCATCGGTATAGCGGTAGGCGCCGGTGCCGATGAACACCGCATCGTGGCTGTCCAGCAACTGCTGCACGCTGACATCACGGCCGATCTCCACACCGAGGCGGAACTGCACGCCCATGCCTTCCAGTACTTCACGGCGGCGATGGATCACATCCTTGTCCAGCTTGAAGCTGGGAATGCCGAACTGCAGCAGGCCACCGATCTGCTCGTAGCGGTCGTAGACCACGGCGGCAATGCCGGCGCGTGTCAGGCGGTCGGCACAGGCCAGCCCGGCCGGGCCGGCACCAATCACCGCCACACTGTGGCCGGTCGGCTGCACCGCGCCCAGGTCCGGGCGCCAGCCACTGGCCAGTGCGGTATCGACGATGTACTTCTCCACCGCGCCGATGGTGACCGCGCCGAATTCCTCCAGCGTGCAGCTGCCTTCGCACAGTCGATCCTGCGGGCAGACCCGGCCGCACACTTCCGGCAGCGGGTTGGTGCTGTGGCACAGCGTGGCGGCCTCGTGGATGCGGTTTTCCTGCACCAGCTGCAGCCACTGCGGAATGGCGTTGTGCACCGGGCACTTCCAGCTGCAGTACGGGTTGCCGCAGTCCAGGCAGCGGCCCGCCTGGTACTGGGCGTCTTCCTTGCCGAACTTGCCGTACAGCTCGCCCCAGTCGCCGGACGTGCGCAGTTCCACCGGGATGCGCTGCGGCATGGTGCGGGGCAGGTCGAGGAACTGGAAGGCGTGCTTGCGGCTCATGGCGGACTCTGTGGTGTTTTCCGGATGCCGGCCAGCGGCCGGCACTACGTGATCCTGGGTTGCCGGCCAGCGGCCGGCACTACCGTCAGGCGGCGCGTCGCAGGGTTTCGGTCAGCGACTCGATGCTGGCGGCCTTGGGTTTGACCAGCCAGAACTTGCCGATGTAATCG
The DNA here is from genome assembly GCF_059337855.1 of Stenotrophomonas maltophilia complex sp. Om-AH-Sm3. Taxonomy (NCBI): domain Bacteria; kingdom Pseudomonadati; phylum Pseudomonadota; class Gammaproteobacteria; order Lysobacterales; family Lysobacteraceae; genus Stenotrophomonas; species Stenotrophomonas maltophilia complex sp. Om-AH-Sm3. Next base: position 22,783 of record NZ_JBYBLQ010000004.1, read on the forward strand.
CGGAACTCGTCCAGGATCTGCTGCGACCAGATGCTGCCGGTCAGCTCGCGGTGGCGGCCGATCAGGCGGTGCAGGTGCTGGCGGTAGTTCTCGAAGCCTTCGGCGGAGACGCGATGGATGTCGATCAGCTCGTGGTTGTAGCGGTCGACGAAATCGCGGTCCACGTCCAGCACGTAAGCCAGGCCACCGGTGAAGCCGGCGCCGAAGTTCAGCCCGACCTTGCCCAGCACCAGCACCACGCCGTCGGTCATGTACTCGCAGCAGTGGTCACCGGCACCTTCCACCACCGCCAGCGCGCCCGAATTGCGCACCGCGAAGCGTTCGCCGGCACGACCGGCGGCGAACAGCTCGCCACCGGTAGCGCCATACAGGCAGGTGTTGCCGATGATGGCGGTGCTGCGTGCCTCGAAGCGGGCGCCACGCGGCGGACGCACCACCAGCCGGCCGCCGGCCATGCCCTTGCCGACGTAGTCGTTGGCTTCGCCTTCCACTTCCAGGTGCAGGCCGCCGACGTTGAAGGCACCGAAGCTCTGCCCGGCGCTGCCGCGGAAGCGCAGTTCAAGCGGTGCTTCGGTCATGCCCTGGTTGCCGTGCGCGCGCGCCACCGCGCCGGCCAGGCGGGTGCCGATGCTGCGGTCCGTGTTGTGGATCAGGAAGCGATGCTCGCCACCGCGCTTGTGCTCGATGGCCGGGGCCAGCAGCCCATCCATCTGCGTGGCCAGGCTGTCCGGCGATTCGTACAGGCGCTGGGCGGCGCAGTGGCTGCCTTCGTAGCGGGCATCGGCCAGCAGCCGCGACAGGTCCACGCGCACGCCATCGCGGGGCGCGGCCTCGATCTGCCGCAGCAGGTCGGTGCGGCCGACGATCTCTTCCAGCGAACGCGCGCCCAGGTAGGACAGCCAGCCACGCACTTCCTCGGCCAGCAGGCGGAAGAAGTTCTCCACGCGCTCGGGCTGGCCGGTGAAGTGGTTTTCGCGCAGGCGCTCGTCCTGGGTGGCCACGCCGGTGGCGCAGTTGTTCAGATGGCAGATGCGCAGGTACTTGCAGCCCAGCACGATCATCGGCGCGGTGCCGAAGCCGAAGCTGTCCGCACCCAGCAGTGCGGCCTTCACCACGTCCAGGCCGGTCTTCAGGCCGCCATCGGTCTGCAGCAGGGTGCGCCCGCGCAGGTCGTTGGCCAGCAGCGCCTGGTGCGCTTCGGCCACGCCCAGTTCCCACGGCACGCCTGCGTAGCGGATCGAGCTGACCGGCGAGGCACCGGTGCCGCCGTCATGGCCGGAGATGGTGATCAGGTCCGCACCGGCCTTGACCACGCCCGCCGCGATCGTCCCGACGCCGGCATGGCTGACCAGCTTCACCGACACCAGCGCGGTCGGGTTGACCTGCTTGAGGTCGTAGATCAGCTGCGCGAGGTCCTCGATCGAATAGATGTCGTGGTGCGGCGGCGGCGAAATCAGGCCGATGCCCGGGCGCGCATAGCGCAGGCGTGCGATCAGCTCGTTGACCTTGTGCCCCGGCAGCTGGCCGCCCTCGCCGGGCTTGGCGCCCTGCGCGACCTTGATCTGCAGCACTTCGGCATTGACCAGGTATTCGGCGGTGACGCCGAAGCGGCCCGAGGCCACCTGCTTGATCTTGCTGCGCTTCGCGGTGCCATAGCGTGCGGGATCTTCGCCGCCTTCGCCGGAATTGCTGCGGCCGCCGAGGCGGTTCATGGCGATGGCCAGAGCCTCGTGCGCTTCCGGCGACAGGGCGCCGAGGCTGATCGCTGCGGTATCGAAGCGCGGGAACAGGGCGCTGGCCGGGGCGACCTCGTCCAGCGGCACCGGCATTGCGGCCGGCACCAGTTCCAGCAGGTCGCGCAGCGCCGAGGGCGGGCGCGCGTGCACCGCATCGCAGTACTGCTGCCACGCACGCGGGTCACCGCTGCGCGCGGCGCGCTGCAGGGTGGTGACCACGTCGGGGTTGTACATGTGGTACTCGCCGCCGTGCACGTACTTCAGCAGGCCGCCCACGTCCACGTCCTGCTGCGCGTCCCAGGCCTGGGTGCACAGCTCGCGCGCGTCGGCATCCAGGCGTGCGAAGCCGGCGCCGCCGATGCGCGAGGCGGTGTCCGGGAAGCACATGTCCACAACCTCGGGTTCCAGGCCGATGATCTCGAACAGCTGCGCGCCGCGATAGCTGGCCACCGTACAGATGCCCATCTTCGAGATGATCTTCGACAGGCCCTTGTAGATGCCCTTGCGGTAGCGGCGGCCGATCTGCGACTGCTCGCCGCCCTTGCTGAGCTTGAGGATGCCGCGTCGGCCCAGGTCGAACAGGGTCTGGTAGGCCAGGTACGGATACACCGCGGTGGCACCGAAGCCGAGCAGGCAGGCCATGTGGTGCGGGTCGCGCGCGGTGCCGGTTTCGACGATCAGATTGACGTCGCAGCGCAGCCCCAGCCGCGAGAGGTGGTGGTGGATGGCGCTGGTGGCGAGCAGGGCATGCACCATCGGCCGACCGGCCACCGGGTAGCGGTCGGACAGCAGCAGCATCACCATGCCCTGGCGCGCGGCCTGCTCGGCCTCGCTACAGATGCGCTCGATGCCGGCACGCAGGCCCTCGTCTTCGCTGTAGGACAGATCAAGCAGGCGGTTGGCCTGCACGTACTGGTCCATCTTCAGCAGCTGGCGCAGCTTGCGCTGGCTCAGCACCGGCGAGTTGAGGATGACGTGGTTCACCGTCTCCGGGCCGGCATGGAAGATGTTGGTCTCCTTGCCGAGCTGGGTGGACAGGGACATCGCGCAGTCTTCGCGCAGCGGATCGATCGGCGGGTTGGTGACCTGCGCAAAGGCCTGGCGGAAATAGTCGTACAGCGGACGGCTGCGCTGGCTCAGCACCGCCATCGGTGTGTCGTCGCCCATCGAGCCGGTGGCTTCCTGCTCGGTCTCGGCCAGTGGCCGCAGCACCTGTTCCACTTCCTCGCTGCTGAGCTGGTAGAGCTTGTGATAGCTGCGCAGGGTGGCTTCGTCGAACGGTTCTTCCACCAGCGACGGGTCGATCAGTTCGGTCTGCAGGTAGGTCACGCCCTGCTGCAGCCACTGCTTGTACGGCGCGCGGCCGCGGTTGATGCGGTCCACCGCATCCGAATCGAGCAGGTCGCCGCGCTTGAGGTCGATGGCCACCATTTCGCCGGGGCCGAGCTTGCCCTTGCGCACCACGCGCTCGGTCGGCACTTCCCACACGCCGGCTTCGGAGGCGACCAGGAAGTGGCGGTCGGCGGTGAGCATCCAGCGCGCCGGGCGCAGGCCGTTGCGGTCCAATGTACACACCGCATAGCGGCTGTCGCAGGCGACGATGCCGGCCGGGCCGTCCCACGGCTCGCTGTTGAGGCCGTGGAATTCGTAGAAGGCGGCCAGGTCGGGGTCCTTGAACTCCAGCGACTGGGTGGCCGGCGGCACCAGGATGCGCAGCGCCTGGATCAGCTCCATGCCACCGGCAACCATCAGCTCCAGCATGTTGTCCAGGCTCTGCGAATCCGAACCGTGCATGGAGATCACCGGATCGAATTCGGCGATGTCGAAGCGCGGCGTCTTCCACACCTTGCTGCGCGCCTGCGCCCAGCGACGGTTGCCTTCGATGGTGTTGATCTCGCCGTTGTGGGCGAGCATCCGGAACGGGTGCGCCAGCGGCCAGCGCGGCAGCGTGTTGGTGGAGAAGCGCTGGTGGAACACGATCGCGCTGGAGGCCAGTTCGCGGCGTTGCAGGTCGGGGAAGAAGCGGCTGAGCTTGTCCGGCAGCACCATGCCCTTGTAGCTGATCGCATCCGGGGTGAGGGTGGTGACGTAGAAGTCGGCATGGTCGCGCAGCTGCTGTTCGCTGCGGCGACGGGCCAGGAACAGCGCCAGCGCGAAGCCGGCATCATCCTGGCCGACGCCGGCATCGACGAACACCTGCTCGATGCGTGGCAGGGTGTCGCGCGCCAGCTGGCCGCAGACGCTGTCGTCGGTGGGTACCTCGCGCCAGCCGGCGACCTTGCAGCCGACCGCTTCGACCTGCGCCTGCAGCTGCGTGCGGCAGGCGTGTGCAGCCTCGGCATTGTGCGGCAGGAACACCAGGCCGGCAGCGAAGCGCGCGGCGACGGCGATACCGGCTTCACTGGCCAGCAGTTTCAGGAACGCATCGGGGCGGCGCAGCAGCAGGCCGCAGCCATCGCCGGTCAGGCCATCAGCGGCGACGCCGCCACGGTGGGTCATGCGCGAAAGCGCGGCGATGGCGGTATCAACCAACAGGCGCGAAGGTTGATCGTCGAGCTGGGCGACCATGCCAAATCCACAGGCATCGCGCTCGGAGCGCGGGTCGTAAAGCCCTTGGCGGTTGCGGGGGGCCATCTCTACCTCGATGCGTATAGGGTTGGCGGCGACACTCGTCCCCGCTCATTCCCTGGAGCGCATCGTGAGGCCACCGGATGCCTCGACTAGATCACAGGTTGCTGCAGCGCCGCAATACACGGTTGCAGGTGCAACAGAACGCGCCGGCAGCCCGTGCCGGCGCGCGGTCGGGCTCAGCCGCAGCGCACGCCGCTGACCAGGCCCTTGTCGTCCACTTCGATGTTCAGGCGGTCGCCGAGGAACTCCATGGTGGCGACGTCATTGGGCTTCATGACGCGCAGCTGGTGGGCACCGGCATCTTCCTGCGCCTGCTTGCCCAGCGCGTCGGCGTAGGCCTGGCCGACCAGGCTCTGCACCTGGCTGGCATCGCAGGTGCCGACCGGCGGTGCCTCGGTGGCCTTGCCGGTTTCGTCGGCCGGCGCCTTGGCGGCTTCGGCCGCCTGCTGGGCATGGGCAGTGGCCGAATCCTGTTCATCCAGCGCCGGAGCCTGGCAGGCGGTCAGGGCCAGCACGGCAGGCAGCAGCAGGGCGGAGAGCGAACGGGCGCGAATCGGGAACGACATCATGACTCCGGAAGGGATTGTGAAAGCCCGAGCATAGCGGCGAACCGACCCTCACGTGTTTGTCTTCTGTTATCGACAGGTTCGCGGCATCGCGACGGCGACACTGCGGTCATGCCAACCTCCTCTACCCCCGAACGACAGGCCGCGCGCGCGGCCGGCCTGCGCTATGTCGATGACACCCAGCCAGGCATCAGCCGGCGTCGCGCCGGCAAGGGCTTCAGTTACCGCGATGCCGATGGCCACGCGGTTCGCGATGCCGCCACCCTGCAGCGCATCCGTGCGCTGGCGATTCCACCTGCGTATACCGCCGTGTGGATCTGCGCCCACGCCAATGGCCACCTGCAGGCCACCGGCCGCGATGCGCGTGGACGCAAGCAGTATCGCTACCATGCCGATTGGGCGAAGGAGCGCGATGCCGGAAAGTTCGACCGCATCATCGCCTTTGGCGAGGCGTTGCCCACGCTGCGGCGGCGGCTGTCGCGCGATCTGAAGCAGCCCGGCTTCCCGCGCGACAAGGTGCTTGCGGTGGTGGTGGCCCTGCTGGCCGACACCCTGGTGCGGGTGGGCAACGAAAGCTATGCACAGGAAAACAAATCCTACGGGCTGACAACGCTGCGCAACCGCCACCTGGACCTGCTGCGCGGTGGCCGCGTGCGCATGCGCTTCCGGGGCAAATCCGGGCAGTTGCACGAGGTGGTGGTGGGCGATCGGCGGCTGGGCACGCTGGTACGCGGCATCCAGCAGCTGCCCGGGCAGGCGCTGTTCCAGTACCGCGACGACGAAGGCGCGCTGCAGCCGGTGGATTCCGGCGCGGTGAACGACTACCTGCGCGAGGTGATGGGCGAAGACTTCACCGCCAAGGACTTCCGCACCTGGGGCGGCACGCTGGCGGCGGTACAGGCATTGGCCGCCACCGAACTGCCGGAACCGGCCAGCCAGCGCGCGCTGGCCAAGGCGCAGCGTGAAGTGGTCTGCCAAGTGGCGGCACGGCTGGGCAACACGCCGGCCGTGTGCCGCAAGGCCTACATCGACCCGTGCGTGTTTGCCGGCTGGGAGCGCGGTGAGCTGGCCTCGCTGGCCGGCCTGCGCGGCCCGCGGCAGTGGGAGCAGGCCACGCTGAAAGTGCTGCGCCGGGCGCGGCGGCTCAGTCGCAGTCGTCAGCCGCAGTAGATCGCAACGATGTTGTTGGTCCGGCCCTTCTCGATGGTCAGGCGGTCGCCGCCTTCGCTGGCCGGCGGCACCCTCGGGCCGTCGTGGCGCAGGACCCGCACGTGCAGGCTGTCGCTGTCCACGCGTGCGCGGGCCACAGTGGCGTCCGAGGCGGCCAGGCCCACCGCGCCGCGCACCCTGTCGCTATGGCACTGGCCGGAAATCACACCGTCGATCGGCTGCACCTGGGCCATCGGTGTGCTGCTGCAGGCGGCAAGGGCAAAGCAGGCGGCGGCGGTGGCGATGGCATGTTTCATGGAGGCACTCCTGGTGTGATTGCGTGCAGGGTGCGACGTCAGACGTGGTGGCGGAATGAATGCCGTGCACATCGTGGACACGGCGCGCTCACCGCCGCCAACAGCGTGGGTGGAGACACTGCAGGAGCGGCATGGGCCGCCCCGGTAGTGCCGGCCGCTGGCCGGCAGCCCCTTTCCCTCCCGAGGAGACCTGCATGGCCACCACCAGCAAGACCCCCGCCCGCCGTAAGGCATCGCCGAAAGTGCGCAAAGGCAGCACCCCGACCAAGACGGTCGCCGACCCTGATCGCCCGCGCGTGGTGAAGACCGCAACCCGCAAGGCAGCCGCCAGTGATCCACGGGCGGCACGCGTCGCTGCACGGCAGCGGCGCCTGCAGGACCAGGAGAAGGCCAAGGACGCCCGCGCGGCCAAGAAGGCAACGAAGAAGACCGCCACCCAGGCCGGCGCACGCCGGCAGCCGGAGGCGATGCCGGCACAGCAGCTGGCCAAGCCCGGGCACGAGCACGAACTGGAGCTGGCGCCCCGTTTCCTTGCGCCCGACTACAAGGGCAGCGGCAAGCTGCAGGGCATGCGTGCGATCGTCACCGGTGGCGACTCCGGCATTGGCCGTGCGGTGGCAGTGTTGTTCGCGCGCGAAGGTGCGGATGTGGCGGTACTGCACCTGGACGAGGCCGAAGACGCGGACATCACCCGCCAGCACGTGGAACGCGAAGGCGGCCGCTGCGTGGTGATCGCCGGCGATGTGCGCGATCCGCGTTTCTGCAACAAGGCCGTCAAGCAGGTGGCCAAGGCGTTCGGCGGCATCGACATCCTGGTCAACAACGCCGCGTTCCAACTGCACTGCGAGCGCCTGGAAGATCTGGAGGATGCGCACCTGCAGGAAACCCTGCAGACCAACATCGGCGGTTACATCCAGATGGCGCGTGCGGTACTGCCGCATATGGGCGAAGGCGCCAGCATCATCAACACCGGCTCGGAAACGGGGATCTTCGGCAGCAAGGCGCTGATCGACTACTCGGCCACCAAGGGCGCGATCCATGCGTTCACCAAGGCGCTGGCCAGCCAGCTGCTGCCGCGCGGCATCCGGGTCAACTGCGTGGCGCCGGGGCCGGTGTGGACGCCGCTGAACCCCGCCGACAAGCAGGCCGAAGACGTGGCGGAGTTCGGCAAGGACAGCGACATGGGCCGGCCCGCACAGCCCGAGGAACTGTCGCCGGCGTATGTGTTCCTGGCCTCTCCGGCCTGTGCCAGTTACATCAGTGGGGTGATCCTGCCGGTGATGGGCGGGCCACGGGGCTGAGTGTGATCTGCCTGAATGCGGCGTGGCGGCGAAGGTGTGCGGTGCGTCAAAAAGCCCCAGCCGGCGGCTGGGGTAGGCTGACTCCGTACTGATCACGTCCAAGGAACGACCATGCCCGAGATGGATATCGATGCGGCGGCCAACGAAGTCGTCGCCCTGCTGAGGCAGAACGACCCGCGCGCTGCAGCCGCCCGCCTGAACGCCCTGCACGACGGGCAGAGCGCCGTGGTGCAGGAAGCGCTGGATCGCTACGTGTCGGTGCGCGCCGCCACCGAGCTTGAGACATTGCGGCGCAGCGGAGGTGTTGCCGCAGCTGATGCGACGACGGTGAACCCGATGCTGGACCGTCTGAGCAACGCGGAGCGTCCACCACGGATGCCCGACGCGGCTGAGACCGCAGGCCTGAGCCAGGCCCAGCAGTACGACGTTTATGGCAGCATCGTGGCCCAGCGCGGCAACACCGCGGCGAATGACGCGATGGCGACGCAGGACCGCGTGGTGCTGGGGCTGCGCGACGAGAACCGCACCACCGAGGCACGTGGGCGTGGGGTCTACGACGACCGCATCGTAGTGCTGTGGAAGGATGCGCAGGGCCAAGGCCATGTGCGCGAGTTCAACCAGGCCACGACCGAGCCGACCGCCCAGTACGACGGTCATGCCAAGACCACGCCGCGCAGCCCGGGCTTCGGCAATGTGGCGCCACGCACCAAGACCGAGGGTGAGGATGTCAACGGCGACCGGGTCAAGGACCTCGGACGCCTGGGCGAAGGCACTACGGAGATGCGCGCGACTACTCATCCACGCAATGGCCATCCCGATGAGTTCGCGCTGCGTCCTTCGCAGGATGCAATCACGGCGGGCACCAGACGGGTGGAGCGCGACAGCAATGGCGACGGCTGGTTCGATGCGCGCGATACCCAGGGCGTGCAGGACCTCAACGACACCTTCAAGATCCATCGCGGCAGCCGGTCCAACACCGATTCGGCCGGCTGCCAGACCATCGGCGGCGGCGAGTACGACGACTTCGTGTCGACGGTGCGCGGCACGCCTGGGCAGAACCGCTGGCAGTACGTGCTGACCTCGGTTGCACCCGGCCAGGCGCGCGAGCTGGGGCAGGATGTGCCGCTCGCGGCCAACGACGATCCCCGTCAGCCGCAGCATCGCGACCATGCCCTGCAGCAGCAGATCAGCACCCGCCTGCACACCCTGGGTGGACGCTACGCCGAGCATGCCGACGACTACAGTCTGGTGATGCTGCGCGAAGCGAAGGCCGCGGGCATCACCCGGGTCGACCAGATCGTGGCCAGCAATCCCAGTGCTGGACGTGCGGCGGGCGAAACACTGTTCCTGGTGCAGGGCAGTCCGGGCGATCCTGCGGCGCTGCGCGCAGGGGTCAATGCAGCCGAGGTGCGCGACACCGCGGTGGAATCCAGCCTGCGCCAGCTGCAGCAGCAATCGCGCGAACAGGCGGCACCCGTGGCCGCGCCTGCACAAACGCAGGAAGCGCCGGCGATGGGAGGGCGTTGAGCGATGATCCGATCACACCTGAGTCTGACCGTTTCGTTGATGCTGCTGCTGGCCTGCAGCGCCTGCGCGCCCGCTGGAGAGCGCGTCGCGCCGGTGGCGCCCACTGCCAGCTCGGCCGCGAAACCGGAGGCCCTGCCTGCGCAGACCCTTCCCACGGATCGCGGACTGCCCGCATTGCCGAAGGCTTCCGGCAGCGTCCATCCCGGCGGCCGCTACGCTACCTTGCCCGAACCTGCCAGGCAGGTGCTGGCGCAGTTGAAGTGCAACGTGGAGAGCGCCAGCAAGGTGCAGGTGCTCTCCATTCCCGCGCAGGATGGCCAGCAGGATTTCATGGTTACTGATCGCAGCGGGCCGCGTTTCCGCTACTGGATGCGGTCGTTCTCCGGCAGTGGCGGTACCACCGGGTATCTGGTGCAGCTGCAGGACTGCCCGGCAACCACCACGGGCATGCGCGCCTACATCGCACAGGGAGCCGCACCGCTGCAGGATGTCACCGCGTCGTTGCTGGCGCAGGCCAAGCTGCCTGATGCGGCGACGATGACGGCTTATCAGGACAGGGGCGCGGGCGATCTGTTCGCCTTCGTCGGGCAGCTGGACAAGGTGCCGGTGGTGCGCTGGGTGGCCGAAGCCGACCCAGAGCAGCCATTGGCCGACGATGCGCGCAGCTTCGACCATGGCAATGCCATCCACGGCGGTTTCCTGCGCTGGAACCAGGATCACTTTGAAGTGTCCAGGACCGTGCCGGCCGGGTTATGGCCCTGCGATGACAGCCCGCTATTGCCGTGCCAGGGCGACCCGTTCGTGACCGGGCGTTGAGGCATCGCGCGCATAGAAATCGGCAATGCGTGGAATGAACTGCTGTGGATTGGCACCGACAAGATTGGTCAGTACCACCACCGCCACGCCGCGCTCGGGATAGACCACGAAGGCCGAGCGCGCACCGCCGATACCGGCCACCTGAAGGTCGGGCGATGCGTGCAACACCGGCCAGCCACCCGCCCACGGGCCGGCACGGCCATCCGCCAGGCGCTCTACGCTCCACATCCGCCGCAGGGCCGTCTCCGGCAGCAGGCGGCCTTCGGTCAGCGCGACCAGCCAGCGCGCGGTGTCGTCGGCGGTGGTGAGGATGCCGCCACCCGCCCACAGCGAAGGCGGTATGTCGTAGAACCAATGCGACAGGCGGGACGGCGCATCTACATCGTCGGTGGCACGCGGGGCCAGGCTGTACATCGTCGCAGCATCCGGAATCAGGTCGTAGCTGTCGCCGAAGGTGGTGCGGGCCATCCGCGCGCTGCTGAACTGGCCGGTGGCGAGGAAACGTTCGTAGGGCATGCCGGATTGCTGCGCGATGATCCGTGCCAGCAATACGTAGTTGGTCTGGTTGTAGGCGAAGCGCTGCCCAGGCGCCGCTTCCAGCGGTCGAGCTGTCACCGCCGCCCACGCCTGCGCTTCTGAGCCACCGCCCAGCAGTCCCTTCGCATCAAGGATGTCCGGAAGGCCGGAGGTATGCGCCAGCAGCTGGTGTACGCGTACGTCTCTCCACGCTGGCGGAAGATCACCCAGATATCGCGAGGCCGGCGCGTCCAGATCCAGCTGCCCTTGCTGAGCCAGCTGCGCGGCAGCCACGCCGGTAAACGCCTTGGTGGCCGAATTGAGCGGGAAGCGGGTGTCCCGCGAGGCAAGCACGCCGTTCTCGACGTTGGCCAGGCCGTAGGCTTCGGAGAGCACGATCTGCCCGTCCTTGACCACCGCGACCTGCAGCCCGGGGATGCGCTGCTCCAGCATGATCTGGCGGATCAGGCGGCGGGTCTGGTCGTTGGCCTGGTCCTGGCTGGCAGAGACGGCGGCGAAGGGCAGGGCACTGATGAGCATGAGCACGACTCGGAGCGTTGGGCGGAACATGCGGAATTCCAGCGGGCGTTGCGAATCGGATGCAGACCGCGCGTCGAAGGTTTAAGCGCTCGGTGCCCTACCGTTCGTCGGCCCGTGACTTCCGGGGGGTTGACTACAGCTGTCGTCAAGCTGACAGTGGCGACACGTGTAGTCAAGGGAGTGGTGTCATGCGCGGCAAGACCATCGGGGACCAGGAACTGGCCCTGCTGCAGTACATCGATGAACATGCGCCGGCCAGTGTCGGCGAGGTCGCCAGTGGCTACGGCGAGGCCCGCGGGCTGGCCCGCTCCACTGTGCTGACGATGATGGAGCGCCTGCGGGCGAAGGGGTATCTTCAGCGCCGGCAGCAGGACGGCGTCTACCGCTACCAGGCCACCCGTGGCCCGCAGAGCGTGCTGCAGGGCGCGGTGGCGCAGTTTGTCGACAACACCCTGCAGGGCTCGGTGTCGCCGTTCGTGGCCTATCTGTCGCAGCGGCAGAAGGTCAGCGACAACGAGCTGGCCGAGCTGGAAGCGCTGGTCGCCCAACTCCAATCGCGTCGCCACGAGGGCTGAGCCATGGACACCACGATGCTGATCCCGATGCTGGAACGCCTGGGCTGGACCAGCCTGCAGACCGTGCTGCTGGTGGCGCTGGTGTACGGCCTGTGCCGCGCGCTGCCGTCGCTGTCGGCGGCGACCCGCTGCCGCCTGTGGTGGCTGGTCTCGCTGCAGGCCGTGCTCGGCCTGTTCTGGAGCCAGCCGTTGCAGTTGGCCTGGCTGCCTGCCCCGCAGGCGGTGGCGATGACCGCGACCGACGTGGCCGCTGACATCGTCTACCCGCTGGCCCCGGAGGCCTCGGCACAGTTGCTGGCGGCGATGCCGATGCCTGCAGCGGATGCACCGGCAGTGGCGTGGTGGGCCGTCGCACTGGCCGCGCTGTGGGCATCCGGCGTGCTGCTGATGGCGCTGCGTACCTTCGGTGAGTGGCGTCGCTGCCGCGTGCTGCTGGCAGCGGCCTATCCCTGCGAGGACCAGGCGTTGGTGCAGGCCCTGCAGCTGGCTTCCGATGCACATGGCGTGCGGCCTGCGCCGCGGTTGTGGATGAGCACGCAGGTGGACGCACCGCAGCTGGTCGGTCCGTTCCGCCCGGTGCTGCTGTTGCCGGCTGGCGACAACGCCCTGCAGGGCGACGCGCTGGACCTGGCCCTGACCCACGAACTGCAGCACCTGCAGCGGCGGGACCTGCAGTGGGGCCTGCTGCCTGCGCTGGCCCAGCACCTGTTCTTCTTCCATCCGCTGCTGCGCCTGTCGGTGCGTGAATATGCACAAGCGCGCGAAGAAGCGGTGGACGCAGCGGTGGTGGGCCAGCACGCTGCCAGCCGCCAGGCCTATGGCCGTCTGCTGCTGCAGCTGGGGGTGGCACCGCAGCCGCACCTGGGCGTGGCCAGTGCCGCACCGGATGCCACCAGCCTCAAGCGTCGCCTGCTCTCGCTGCAGTCGCGCCGGGCCTGCCCGCGCATCCTGGCGATGGCGCTGACTGCTGTGGTGGTGGTGGTGGGCGTGGCGCCGATGCGACTGGTCGCAGCGCCGGTGCCGCCGGCACCGCCCGCGCCACCGGCGGCACCCAAGGTCGTGGCGCCAGCACCGCCGAAGGCTCCCAAGGCTCCGGCCGCACCGCCATCCGCCGCAGGCGTGCCGGCGGCCCCGGCCGCGCCTGCAGCACCGGCCGCGCCCGCCGAACCCGCTGACGCGACCGGGCCCGACGATGCCGATGTGGCCGATGTCGGCGACGCCACGGGCATGGCCGAAGACGATGAAGGCACGACGTCGGCCGCCACCTCCATCACCACCTACGGTCGCCTGGACCTGGGCAGGTCGCCCCGGGAGGCCTTCGTTCTGGTTGATGGTGATTCGACCTTCGCCAACGGCGGCATGGACGACGTGACGGTGGCCCGCAGGCAGCTCGGCAAGGGCCCGGCGTTGTGGTTCCGCCAGGGTGACAAGCGCTACGTGGTGCGTGACCCGATGCTGATCCAGAGTCTGCAGCGTGCCTACAGCGGTGCCGTAGAGCTGGGCCGCCAGCAGAGCGAACTGGGCCGCCAGCAAAGCGTGCTGGGTCGCCAGCAGGGCGAACTCGGCAGGCAGCTGGGTGAAATGGGCCGCCTGCAGGGCGAGCAATCGCGCCGCATCGCACTGATCGCCGCCGAGGCCGCGCGCAGTGCGATGACCGCGCATGACATCAACCGCGAGGCGGCGGCGGAAGCGGCAAAGGCGGCGCGGGGCGCGACCTACGATGTGGCCGTTGCCCGCGAGGCGGCACGTGAGGCCGCCGCCGAGGCACGCCGTGCGATGCAGGAAGCCCGCAGCGAGGCCGCGCAGTCCGGCCGCACTCGTGACATGCAGCGCCTGGCCAGCCAGCAGTCTGAACTGGCCAGCCGCCAGGCAGCGCTGGGCAGCCAGCAGGCCGCGTTGGGCGAGCGCCAGGCACGCGTGCATGCGCAGGCGTCGCAGCAGGCGCAGCAGGTGATCGCGCGCGCCCTGGCCAGTGGTAAGGCCGAGCGACTCTGATCGGTAGTGCCGGCCGCTGGCCGGCAATGTGGGGTGCCGGCCAGCGGCCGGCACTACCCTGGGGCGATCAACCGCAGCTGGCGCGCTCGATCCGGTTCTGCGCATCCACCTGCACCGTCACGCGGTCCTGGCGGAAGTCCATGGTCACCGCCATGCCCGGCTTGACCACCCGTGCACCGCGCGCGCCGCTGGCGGCCACCAGCTTCTTGATGGTGGCTTCGTCAGCCGTCTTGCCGGTGAAGGCCTCGAGCGCCTCCGGCTTGCATTCGTGCGCGGCGTCGGCCACGGGTGCTGGCGCTGGCGCGGCATCGAGGGCGGTGCTGCCGCCGGCGTGGCTGCAGGCGGCCAGTGGCAGGATGGCAAGCAGGGCAAGCGGATTGAGGCGCATCGTCGGGCTCCAGGCGTGGATGGTGGCGGCAGTGTCACCGCAACCACCGTCAGGGCATGTCAACGCGGCCCCGTGTCATTACTGCCCGACCAGCGCCAGTGTCTCGCGCTCGCGCTGTTCCTCGCGCACCAGCCGCTGCAGCAGCAGGGCCAGGGTCACCACGTCCTGGTGATTGTGGTCGGCCACCCGGCGCAGGTTCACCGCGTCGCCGCCTCGCAGGAAGCGCAACCACGCACCGGGTGCCTCCGAGCCCGGCAGATCGTCCTCGCGCACCACGCGCAGCAGCTGGCGTTCGATGGTGGACAGCTTGCAGTTCTCCCACGTGCCGCGATAGCGGCGGCGGGTGGGGTAGAGCAGGTCGACATGGTCCAGTGCGGTGATCGGGTCCGGCTGGCGGGCCAGCCGGTAGCGCGCCTTCAGCAGCGGCGCATCGTAGCTGCGGCCGTTGTAGCTGCAGAACACGGTGGACGGTCGCAGCCAGCGGGCAAAGGTGGCCAGCATCGCGTCCTCGGCGGCCATGGTGGCCATCAGCAACTGGCGGATGCGCAGGCCCTCGCCACGCTGCGGGCACACATGCCAATCGGCCGCGCCGATCATGAAGGCACGGGTGCCGGTGCCGCCGGCCAGGCCGGTGGTCTCGGTGTCGAAGAACAGCAGATCGCGTGCAGCCACGTGCTGGTCTTCGCGCTTGGCGAAGGCCAGAGACAGTGGGGCAGTTGGGATCGGCTGAGGTTGCAGCGATTCGATCAGGAACAGACCCGGCGCGATTTCCTCGCCCGGCAGCTGGCGATCCTGTGCGCTGGCACGTGCCGGCGTGGCGCCGCTCCGCGAGCGCATGCCGAGCAGGCGATGCAGGCTGCCCACTTCCGGCCGCCGCAGTTGGGCCGGTGTGTGTGCCGATGTGGCCGCCGCAGCGCCGGTCGGCTTGTGGCGGATCTCCTGCTCGACCCAGGCGAACACCGAACGCTCGGCCGGTGGTTGTCGCGCATCGTTGGCGGCCACGGGTGCCGGTGGCGCAGGGGGCACGTCCGGCACGGCCGGTGTGCTCGCCTTCGGGTCGCCGGCCTGCCTGCGCAGCAGGCGCAGCTTGTCCAGGCTCAGGCTCACGGTGCCAGCAGCTCCATCGGATCGCGCGTGGTCACCACCACGTCGGGTACGTGCCGGCAGGCCTCGGCGTCGAACAGGTCGAGCACGCGCAATGCCAGCGCACGTGGCGAGGTTTCATCCTCTTCCTGTGCAGCCAGCACCGGGCCGACGCAGGCCGGGCAGCCGGCCTTGCAGTCGCAGCGTTGCACCAGTTCACGCGCGCGCTGCACCAGCTCGGCCTGACGCTGCCACAACGGCTCGCTGAGGCCGACGCCACCGGGGAAGTTGTCATACAGATACACCGTGGGCACGAATTCCTGCAGCAGTTCGACAACGCCAGGATCACCCTCGCTGCCGCGCAACTGGCCGCGGCCGCTCTGGTCGGCGATCGCAAACCAGGAACCATCGCCGTTGCCGACCGACTTCTGCAGGTCGCGCGCATCGGCCATCACCGCCACGGTGGCGACGATGTGCAGCGCATACGCCGCACCGAGGAAGCCATCGAGCGCATCCTGCCTGCTGGCGAACGCGCGCAGCAGCAGTGCCTGCGGCAGCTGCCACCACACTGCGGTGGTGTGCAGTTCCTGGTCGGGCAGGTTCACCGGCCCGTAGCCGATGTTTTCGTGGGTGTAGTAGCGGATCTTCTTGTAGCCGGCCACGCGCCGCACCACGTGCACTTCGCCATGGTGCGAATCACCGCGCCCGGCCACGCCACCATCGAAGCGGTCCAGCACCTTGAGCTTGGTGAAATCGATGCTGTCGGTGTAGTAATCCACATGCGTGCGGGTGACGTAGGCCTTGCGGCCCTCCCAGTCGAGCGTCTCCACTTGGTAGGGCGTGGACTGCACCATGTGGATGGCGCCTTCATACAGCGTGAGCGCGGCGGCGGAGTAATCGACCTCGGCGATGATCTGCTGGCGGCCGTCGCTGCGGTCGACCACCACGAAGTTGCCATCGGCCACCGCGCGCAGGCTGACCGCGTTGGCCGGATAACTGTCGGCGATCCATTCCCAGCGCTCGCCTTCGCGGTGGATGACTTCGGTTTCGGCCAGCGCTTCCAGGAACACTTCCGGGTCGATCGGGCCGAAGCCATCGCCGACCCGGAACGGCAGTTCAAAGGCCGCGCAACGAATGTGGTCGAACAGGATCAGCGGCTGGTCCGGCGCAATGCGCGCATGTTCGGGCGAGGCTTCGGCGAAGAAGTCCGGGTGCCGCACCACGTACTGGTCCAGCGGCTGCGAACTGGCCACCATCACGCCGAGTGCGGGTTGCTGGCGGCGACCGGCACGGCCGAAACGCTGCCAGGTGGCGGCCACGCTGCCGGGGTAGCCATTGAGGATGACCACGTCCAGGCTGCCGATATCCACGCCCAGTTCCAGCGCCGAGGTGCTGACGATGCCGTCGATGTTGCCGGCGCGCATCGCACGCTCGGTCTCGCGGCGTTCGGTGGGCAGATAACCGCCGCGGTAGGCGCGGATGCGGGGCGGCTTGCGCGGGTCGTGGTCGAAGATGTCCTTCAGGTACTTGGTCAGCACTTCGACCATCAACCGGGTCTGCGCGAACACCAGGGTCTTCAGCCCGGACTTGATCGCGATGCGCGCGATGCGGTTGCTCTGCGAGCGCGCCGAGGCACGCAGGCCCAGGTCGGGGTTGATCACCGGCGGGTTCCACAGCAGCACCTGCTTCGGCCCGGTGGGCGCGCCGGATTCGGTGACGGCGGTGACCGGTGCCTCGATCAACGCCTCGGCATGTGCCTGCGGGTTGCCGATGGTGGCCGAGCACAGGATGAACTGCGGTTGCACGCCATAGAACGCGCAGATGCGCTTGAGCCGGCGCAGCACGTTGGTGACGTGGCTGCCGAACACGCCGCGATAGGTGTGCACCTCGTCGATGACGATGTAGCGCAGGTTCTCGAAGAACTGTGCCCACTTGGTGTGATGCGGCAGGATGGCCTGGTGCAGCATGTCCGGGTTGGACACCACGATGTCGCCATGCAGGCGGATCGCCTGCCGCGCATCGCCGGGGGTGTCGCCGTCGAAGGTGAAGGCCTTGACGCCGAGATCGCCGGCACGATTGAGTTCCAGCAGCTCGGCCACCTGGTCCTGGGCCAGTGCCTTGGTCGGGAACAGGTACAGCGCCTTGGCCTTGTCCTGCATGGCCGCGCTGACCACCGGCAGGGTGTAGCACAGCGACTTGCCGCTGGCGGTGGGGGTGACGATGGCCACGTGCTCGCCGCGCTGGCTGGCCTCCCAGGCTTCGGCCTGGTGGCTGTAGAGCTGCTCGATGCCACGTGCCTTCAGTGCAGCGGCCAGCGCCGGTGGTACCGAGTCGGGAATGGGCGCGTAGCGGCCTTCACGGCCGGGAATGGCGAAGCTGCCGGTGATGCGGTCCTGGTAGCGGCGCTGCAGGCGCGCGCTGAGCAGGGCGCCGTCGCGGGCGGGCAGGCCATCGCGGGTGGCGAGCTTCTGCTCGGCATCGGCGGTGCGCTTGGCGAGTTCGTAGGCCATGGAAGAGGAAGCGGGGACGGATTGCGAGGGGTCACATGGCACCACATCCATGTCTCAGGATGTGAGACACCAGCATGGGAACGCGTGAACCGTTCAGTGCCACGGGTCGGGACGCTGCGCGATGTCCGCGTCAAGCGCGCGGCGGCGGAGCAGGAACTGCACGGTGCAGACCACGATCTGCACCGCGTGCCAGCCCGATGCCAGCACGGCGGGCACCCCCCAGCCATAGGCAGCCGCCCATGCAGGATCCGGACGGGGCGGCGGCATTCCGCCAGTGCCGAACACCAGCACGCACAGGAGCAGGCCCAGCCATGCCAGATGCCACGACCCTCCTGTGGGCGGATAGCGCCGTCGGTCGCTGGCGAGGCACCATGCCGTCCCTGCGCCCAACACCCATCCATCACAGGCGCGCACTTCCAGCACCATCGAGCGCCCGCGGGAGAATGCCGCTGCGTGCTCCCATTCCGCAGGAAGCTGCACACGCCGGTCATTGCCGAGCAACCACACCCGGGATGCCTGGGCAGTGCGCTGGTAGACGCGCAGGCGTCCGCGAACCTGCAGCACGCGCTGAGCTGTCGCGGGGCTGTTGCGGCGAGGAAGTGCCAGCCAGGCCGCCAGTCCGGCGATGGCGAGCAACGGCATGGCCAGCAGCGCCGGGGCGCCAGCGGCGGCCCACAACGCCAGTGCGGCAATCACCAGCGGGGAAGGGCGCAGGCCGGGTCCCCGTCGCATCGAAACTTCTTCGGGTGTCTCCAGGCGCTCGCCACAGACGCGGCTGCTGGCTGCATCCGGCCGTGCAGCAGCGATGGTGAAGCCATTGAGACGCACCACCATGGCCACGTGCTCACCCAGTACGACTTCAGCTTCATTGTCTTCCGAGAGGTTGGGCCATGCCTGTCTCGGCAGCAGCACGGGAATGCCACCCAAGAAGCCGTCACCGATCGGGAAACTGTTCCGCCACGCCCCACCGGTGAAGGCGCCATGCAGCCGCTTTACCTGGTCGTCGTGGTCGCAGCCGGTCAACGCGCGCACCGGTGCCAGTGCCCTGTGTTCGCCCGCGTCCAGCGTCCGCAGCGTGCTGCCCCGGCGCAGCGAGGCGATGCCGGCGCGGACACGTGACGTCCATTCGGCAGCGCCCGCGATGACCATCAGGCACACGACCGCCAGACCCACCAGCACTGCTGCGTGCGACATCAACGGGCAACCTGCCGGCGCGGCAGGCGTGTGGAGGGTGCTGTCATCAGCGAGGGCCTTGCCGGAAAAACCGCAGGATGCCGTCCCGATCCCACGGGGGGAATGAAGTTCATTGCAAACTTCAGTGTCCGGGCCGCGCAACGATGATGCGCGACACAGCCTGAATGCCCCCGCCGTTGCCAACGAAATCTGAAGCCGGCATCCGTATCCTTGGGCGCTGGACGCAACCAAAGGGTGGATGGCTGTGGCACGACGTGGAACGCAGGGAGCACTCCTGGCCGGCATGCTGCTGGCCGGCATCGTACAGGCGCAGCAGGCTGCGCCGGTGGCGGTGCCCGATCCTGCACCCGTTCCCCCTGAAGATGCGCCGCCTGCCCCCACCGCACCGATCTCCACCACCTTGCCGCAGGACAACGTCACCACCCTCGGCGAGGTGCGTGCGCTCAAGCCCGATGACGAGCCGCTGGACCTGTACCGCTTCAAGAACCCGGTGAAGTTCGGCGATAACCGCTTCAGCCGCGACTGGAGCGAACCACCATCGCCGGAGCAGGTCAGCATGGGCGGTGGCTACATCATGATGGGCGTGGTCAAGGGCCTGCTGGCAGCGGGCCGCGGTCTGAACAAGCTCACCGGCGGTCCCGACCAGATCCAGGCGGCCGTGGCGCGGCCACCGCCAGAGCTCAGTGCCGAACAGCAGCAGCGCGCGCTGCGGTTCTCACAGGAGCAGGATGCCGGCGACACAGCGCCAGTGAAGTAGGCCGGTATATCCTGCGGGCTCCCCCACCGGTAATGCTGTCATGTCCCTGCGTTCGATCTGCCTGCTGGCCGCGTTGCTGCCGGCCTCCGCGTTCGCGTCCGATATCGCCGATGGCGGCGCCTGCCGCAATGGCGCGTTCCCCTCCCAACAGAGCCGGTTCGCGCTGGCGCGGGTGGTCGATGCACCGCGCCTGTACCTGCTCGGCGACATGGAGGGCTGCCCCGCCAAGGGCGAACCGGCCTGCCGCCAGCGCAGCTATGTGGTCAACGGCGATACGGTGGTGACCGGTCGCGACCTGGGCCGTTACCGCTGCGCGTTCTTCCCGAACAAGGTGGGCGGCAGCGCCGGCTGGGTCGACCGCAGCAGGCTGCAACCGTTGCCGGTGGCCGTGCCCACGCTGCAGGACTGGACGGGCCACTGGAAAGATGGCGACAACGGCCTGCGCATCACCGTGCAGGGTGGACAACTGCATGTGGATGGCGACGCTTACTGGCCCTCGGCCAACCCCACGCCGGAACAGCGCCCGTATGGGCCGAACCTGGGCCAGGTGGAAGCGCGTGCCATACCGCAGGGTGCCGATGTCGAGTTCGTCGAGGACACGTGCCGGGTGCGTGTGCACTCGCTGGGTGAGGTGCTGATCGTGGCCGACAACAGCGAATGCGGTGGCATGAACGTGCGCTTCAATGGCGTGTATCGGCGCGCGGGGAAACGTTGAAGGACGCATGAGGGTGGGGCTGGTAGATCCACGCCATGCGTGGATGCCGTTCGCGATCCGATCGGTGGGGTCAGAACCCTTTCGCTGGCGAAAGGGTTCTGACCCCAGGATCAGCGCCGTCGCTCCAGCCACCACAGCAGCGATGCGCACAGCACGAACGCCAGCCACCACGGCCAGCGCGATCCCGGCACGGGTTGCATCAGCGACGCGGTTGCCGGGGAGCTGCCCGCCAGCGCCTGCGTGGTTGCATCGATCATTGCCTGCTGATGCAGCGCGGGCGCGTCCTTCGGGTCGAATGCATAGCGCCAGAGGGTAGCGTCGCCGTGCTGCAGGCGCTGCCAGCCCGCCTCGCGCGGCCACCAGCCCGCGCAGCGCAGGTCTGACGTCGCGCCATCGACGATCAGCGGCGTGCCTTCGCCGCGTGCGTTGAAGGCCTGCAGCGGCGCCTGCACGCCGCATAGCGCCTGCCGTTCGCCCGCCCAGCTGATCGGCTGTGGCGACCACAACGCCTCAGCGCTGCCCTGCGCCCGCGCCAGCGTGGCAACCACGCCGCTCCACAGTTCGCCGTGGCGGTCATCGCGGCCGGCAAGTACCCAGCGCCAGCTGTCGGTGATGGGCAGCAGGCCGATGCGGCCTTTGCCGGTAGCGCGCCAGCCACCGACAGCCTTGCCGGTGCGATCGTGCAGCAGCGCGTTGCTGCCAGGTACCTGCAGCGCCAGTGCTTCCAGTGTGGGCAGCGCGGCGTCGTGCGAACTGCGGTCTGCCTCTTCGCCGTAGCCGGTCGGCAGCGTACCCGCGTCGAGCGGGCCACGTCGTGCGGCGAGGACCGCACTCTCGCCGTCGCCGGGAAGTTCGAGGACCTGGCTGCTGCCATCACCCCGCAGCGGCAGGCCCAGATCGCGCAGGCGCTGGCGCGCGCTGGCCGAAGGCGCGCCCGCACTGCGTACCAGCACGCCCAGTCCTTCGCGCAGCGCCTGCCGCACAGCGGCCAGCTGGGCGGCATTCAATGCCGCCAGGCTGCGCTCGTCCAGCAGCAGCAGATCGCTGCGCGCCAGCGACGCCGCGTCCAGCGGCAAGGCCCCGTCGCCAACGCTCAGGCCGGCACCGGTATCGGCCTGCACCTGCACGCGGATGCCGGCATCGGTTGCCCAGCGGCGCAGGTACTTCAGTTCGGGGCCCGGCGCGCTGGCACGCACCTGCAGGCGCAACGGCGCCGCCGGCAGGGTCTGCTGCGGCACCGGTGCGCTGTCCGCCACATGGCCGTCGGCATCGAGCAGGCGCAGCTGGAATACGCTGCGGCCTTCGGCGCGGG
The DNA here is from genome assembly GCF_059337855.1 of Stenotrophomonas maltophilia complex sp. Om-AH-Sm3. Taxonomy (NCBI): domain Bacteria; kingdom Pseudomonadati; phylum Pseudomonadota; class Gammaproteobacteria; order Lysobacterales; family Lysobacteraceae; genus Stenotrophomonas; species Stenotrophomonas maltophilia complex sp. Om-AH-Sm3. Next base: position 44,411 of record NZ_JBYBLQ010000004.1, read on the forward strand.
TGATGCCACTCAACTGAACGTGGCCGTCTTCGGCAACATCCGCGCGATCGACCACGCGGCCGGCCGGGTCGAGCAGTTCCGCCTTTGCCCTGGCAACGCCACGCGCCTGTGCCTGTACCTCGAAGCGTGCGCCGGGCGCGGCGTCGGCCGGTGGCTGCAAGGCGACCCAGCCGCGCGGCGGTGCCGCCGGCTGCCAACGTACGTCGCGTGGCAGTACCGCATCGCGATCGCGTGCAACCAGGCCGGCACCGACCAGGGTGAGCGTGGAGGCCGGATGCTGCCGCAGCGCGGTGGCCAGGTCGGGTACGCGCTTTGCGCCGGGCACATCGGCAGCTTCCGGCAACAGCCACAGCGGACCTTCGCTGGCCGGGAACGCGCCGGCCCTGCTGGCATCGATTCCGAGCACAACCAGCCCGCCTGCGGGTTGCTGGCGGGTGGGCGGCACCAGGCAGAAATACAGCAGCGTGGCGACGATGACCTGCAGCCCGATCACCCCCCAGCGGCGGCCACGGTGCGTGGTGTTGCCGTGCGACTGGCGAACGCTGGCGATCGCCACGATCACAGCGAGTGCCAGGGCGATCCACAGGTTCAGGCCGGAGGGGTTCATGGCTGCGCCTCCAGCGCGTCCAGGTAGCGCTGGCCCATCGCATCGGCGGCACTGCGCCGCATCGCCTGCGGCAGTGGACGCTGCAGCGCCCGCCACAACTGAGCGCGCAGGCGCAGGCGGCAGTCGCGGCAACCGGGCTCGATGCGCAGCTGCTCGATGGCGGCAGCCAGATCCAGCGCATCGGGCAGGTAGGCGGCATTGCGCTGCTGCCAGGCAGCGAGTGCATCGAGGTCGGGCACGCTGGTGTCATCACCGAGGCGCTGCCAGGCTTCAACGATGGCCCGGTCGGGCGGGGTTCGTGCGGCCAACGGCAGTTCACGACTGGCCAGTCCGGCGCGATCACCGCCGAGGCGACGGCCTTCATCGATCGGTGGCAGCTCTGGCCCGACCCGGGCCAGATAGATGCGTTCGGCCTGCTGCACCTGCTTGATGAAACCCAGCGCCTTGTAGGCAAATGGCAACGCCTGCTCTGGCCGGCCCTGGCGCAGCTCGCCTTCGGCCGACCACATCTGGTCCAGCGCGGCCTTCAGCGTGGCCCGGGTCTGCGGGTCGAGCAGGGTCGCGGCCTCGGCATGGTCATGGGTGTGGCCGTATTCGGAGAGCACATCGGTGGCGCTGCCGAACACCGGTGGCGAATCGGCATTGGACGCCTTGCCGCCGTGATCGTGGCCATGCTCATCGTGTGCCCCGGCCTCGGTGCCATGGTCGTGCTCGTGCTCGTCGTCGTGGCTGCCTGCAGCTGGCGCATCGCTGGTGGGCAGGTCGCTGGTCGGCGGCGGCTTCGGTGCGCCTTCGCTTTCCTCACCCAGGAACTGGCCGTAGCGCAGGCGCAGGATGCGCTGGTCGACACCGATCGCATCGCTGCGCTTCACGAAGTCCTCGGCGGCGAGGCTGCGTCGCTGCCGGATCAGCGCTTCGGCATCGATGATGATCTGCCGCTGGCTGCGGAAGTAGGCCGGCAGCGTCTTCTTGATGCGGCCTTCCAGTTCGGCACCGAGTGCAACCTCGGCGCTGGGCAGGCGCAGGATCACGCTGCTGCTGCGCACGGCCTGCGGTGTTGGCGCGTGGTTGTCGCGTACTTCCAGCTGGGCGATGACATCGCTGCCGGGCTGCGCGCCCAGCGCAGCCAGGTCGAGGGTGTACGCGAAACGCCGTGTAGTCGCTTCGCCGCTGCCGGTGAGGCCGACACTGCGGCGAACGAAGGTGATGTTCTCGCCGCTGCCCTGGGTAATGGTGATCGACAGCGTTGCCTGCGTGGCCACGGCGTAGTCATCGCTGGCTTCGAAGCGCAACGACCACTGGCGTTGCCCGGGCGTGCCCAGCGCCAGGGTCGCGGCGGGCTCCAGCACGCGCACGCTGGGCGCACGATCAGCGACCACATCCAGGCGATGCAGGTGGGTCTGGGCCAGTGCAGGTTCGCTCACCACGCGGTACAGCACAGGCACGCGCGCCACATCCTGCGCCAGCCACTGCCCATCCTGCTCGCTCAGCGGCAGCCGGCGGCCGTCGTGGAACTGAAGCCATGCCTTGTCCGGCGCGCGATCGAAGCGCAACGACCACGACAGCCGGCTGTCCGCGGCGACCTTGGCATCCAACGCGTTCTGGGTGCGCGTGGCTTGGCCGGTATAGGCCGGCGCGTCGATCCGCAGGCGGGTGGACTGAAGGTGCAGCGGGCCGGCGGCAGCCATGCTGACAGGCGCCGATGTGCGCGCCGGCGCGGAGTCGGGGCCGGAACGTGGCCAGCCGAATGCCAGCGCAGTGATCGCCAGGCCTGCGACCCAGCTCAGGGCCAACGCCCTGCGCGGCCAGCGCGGACGCAGGTCCGGTGTCGCGCGCTCCAGCGTGGCCAGCACATGCGCGCGCTGGCGCTGCTGCAGCGGATTGAGCGTTGCCATATCGGCGAACAGCAGGTCGGCACTGTCCTCGCTGGCACCGCCGGCATCGAGCTGACGCTGCACCCACTGTGGGTCCAGCTGGCGGGCACGTGCCGTGGCGAGCGCTGCGCAGGCGAGCACGCTGACCGTGCCGACCACGCAGGCGATATCGAAGCCCGCCAGGCGCAGCGCCAGCGTCGTCGCGGCCAGCGCCCACGGCAGGCCCAGCAGCAGGGTAACGAGTGCACGGCGACGGCGTGCGCGTTGCCAGGCGTACTGCAGGGTGTTCATGCGGCCCCCCTGCGCCGGCGACTGCTGGCCATCCAGCGCTCCAGCGCGAACAGCACCACGATGACCAGCAGCAACCACGTGGCTGGCTCACGCGCTGGGGGCGCTATGGCGGGCAGTGCGGCCCGGCGTGGTGCCTGGTCCTGTGCATCGCCGAGGCGCGGTGACGCTGGCGGTTGCAGGGCCAGCAGCAGGGCACGCGGCAACTGCGGGTCGCGCAGCGCAGCGTTGCCTGAGGCATCCCAGTCGCCGGGTAGTGACAGCAGGACGCCGTGGCCGATGCGCTGCTGCCACAGCAGTGGTGTGCCGTCGGCGTTGCGCAGCAGGATGCCGGCGCCGCGAGCAGGCTTGCCGGCGCTCACTGCACGACCGCCGTCGCGCAGCCACGCCTGCCAGCTCGCCGGCAGTGCATCGCTGCGGCTCCATACGCCGATCTCGCCGCGTTCGGGCAGGGCATCGGCCGACAGAGGAGCGAGCGGCGCCTGCATGCCCCACGCGCGCTGCAGTGCGTTCACCCAGTGCTGGGCGGCGGCCGGCGCATCGCTGTGCACGCGCAGACGCGGCATCGTCGCGGCACTCGGTTGCGGAGTGGCCGGTATCGGTTGCGGCCGCCACTGCACTTCGCGCGACAGCTGCAGGCGGGCGCCATCCAGACCGGGCAGGGGATCGGGAACGTGCACGGTCAACGCGGTGCCCGCGGGCAGCTGTGCGTCCAACTCGCGCAGCAGGCTGGGCAGCGATGCGCTGGATGCCGGCGGTGCCTGATCGATGCTGGGGAAGCCGGGTGCCAGCCAGTGCCAGTTGCCCTCTTCGGCGGTGCCGCGCAGTGCGGCGGCGTCCAATCCGGGAGCCACTACCGTCCACGCGGTGGGGACCGGAGCGGGGCCGGTCAATGCAGGGCGTGCCAGCAGCAAGGCCAATGCGGCCAGCAGCAACAGGCGCACCAGCAGCAACGGCCAGTCATCGAAGCGGATGCGCTGGCGCGGGCGGATCTGTGCACGCAGCCAGCGCAGCGCGGCGAAATCCAGCGGCGTGTACGGATGGCGCCGGGCCAGATGGATCAGCAGCGGCAGCAACCACGCAGCGAGCGCGGCCAGGCCCAACGGGAACAGCAGGGTCATGCATCGCCCCCACGACCGAACAGCACCTGCAGTGGATGATCCAGCGGCTGGTCGAGCCAGCCGGTGGCACTGGCGATGCCGCTGGCCTGCAGGCGCGACTGCAATGCGTTGCGTGCGTCGGCGAAGCGCTGCAGGTAATCGGCGCGGATCGCCGCGCCATCGCCCAGCAGTTCCTCGCCCGTTTCCGGATCGCGGAAGCGATGGCCGGCGTCGAACGGGAAATCGCGCTCGTCGGCGGTGAGGATCTGCAGCAGTGCCACTTCACGGCGTGCGCTGGCCAGTTGCTCCAGCAGCACGATGCAGGCCGCGTCGAAGCCATCACCCATCGCCAGCAGCAGGTCGCCCGGACGCACACGCTCCCACAGCGGGCGCAGGCGATCGGCCACGGGCCAGCCGCCGCGTGCCTGAAGGGCATGCAGTTGCAGATGCACGCGGTCACGCTGGCGTGCGCCGTTCGCTGCGGGCACCAACTGCAGTCCATCGCCATTGATCGCCAACAGGCCGAAACGGTCGCCCTGCTGCAGCGCCAGTTCCACCACGCAGGCGGCCACGCCGCGCATGTGATCCAGGCGCGTGCGCTGCGGTGCCGCGCGATCGGCCTGGCCGGCCGAGGCGGTGGCATCGAGCAACAGCCAGACCGTGATCGGGCTTTCCCGTTCGGATTCGCGCACGAAGAAGCGGTCCGAACGCGCGTACAGCTTCCAGTCGATCTGGCGCAGCTCGTCGCCCGGTTCGTAGGCCCGGTACTGGGCGAACTCGAGGCCGGCACCGCGGCTGCGGCTGGCGTGCTGGCCGATGCCACTGGCACCGCTGGCCAGGCGCGGCCGCAGCCGCAGCAGGCGCAGGCGCGCACGCAGTTCCGGTGGCAAGGTCAGCGGGGTACCGGCGTTCACGCGTGGCTCAACCCGGGAACGGCACGGCCTGCAGCAGGGCGGCGACCACGTCGTCGGCACGCTTCTGCTCGGCCTCGGCGGCGAACGACAGCAGCAGGCGATGGCGCATTACCGGCGCGGCCAGCGCCTGCACGTCCTCGCGGGTGGCGGCGAAGCGGCCCTGCAGCAATGCACGCGCTTTTGCCGCGAGCACCAGCGACTGGCCGGCGCGCGGGCCGGCGCCCCACTTCACCCATTGGTTGATCGCCGCCGGCGCGCCTTCGCCTGGCCGGCTGGCGCGCACCAGGCGGGTGATCCAGGCCAGCACGTCGGGGCTGACATGCACCTGCCGCACGGCCGCCTGCAGGGCGATCACCGCCTCGGCATCCATCACCTTCGGCACCGCGTCGGTGGCACCGCCGGTGGTCTGTTCCAGGATCCGCCGTTCCTCGTCTTCGCTGGGGTAATCCACCAGCACATGCAGCAGGAAGCGGTCCAGCTGCGCTTCGGGCAGCGGGTAGGTGCCGGCTTGCTCGATCGGGTTCTGCGTGGCCAGCACGAAGAACGGAGCGGGCAGCGCGTAGGTGGTTCCGGCGTAGCTGACGGTGCGTTCCTGCATTGCCTCCAGCAGTGCGGCCTGGGTCTTGGGCGGGGTGCGGTTGAGTTCGTCGGCCAGCAGCAGGTGGGTGAAGATCGGGCCCTGCTGGAAGCGGAAATGGCGATGGCCGGTGCCATGGTCTTCCTCCAGCAGCTCGGTGCCGAGGATGTCACTGGGCATCAGGTCGGGGGTGAACTGCACGCGCCGGAACTGCAGTTCCAATGCCTGGCCGAGCGAGCGTACCAGCAGGGTCTTGCCGAGCCCGGGCGCACCTTCCAGCAGGCAGTGGCCGCCGGCCAGCAGGCCGATCAGCAGCTGCTCGACCACGGTGTGCTGGCCCACCACCGCGCGTGCGAGCGCGGCGCGCAGTTCATCCAGGCGCGGCAGCAGGGAATCGAGGTCGGAGGAATTCATGGGCGTGCAGGTCCTGTCAATTGTTCAACGCGTACATCACGATGTTGACGCCAAAGCGGGTGTTGTCTTCGGCCAGGAAGCGCTTGTTGCGCCAGTCGTAGTCCCACTCGCAGCCATAGTCCTTGTTGCTGTAGAGCAGGCCCAGCCGACCATCGACCTCGATGCCCTTCAGATAGTCGTGCACCAGGTCGTCGCCCCAGCCGTTGAGTTCGAAGCTGGTGGCGGGCGGACCGTCCGGGAAGCGGAAGAAACTGCGGTACAGCGCGTGGCTGTTGGGCAGTTTCTGCAATGCCTTCGGACCGAACAGGCGGCCCATCTGTGCCTCGAACGAGGTGGCGAACAGCCCGTCGATGTCATGGTTGCAGTCGTCGACGAAGACGAAGCCGCCATTGCGCACGTAGCGCACGAAGTTCTGCCGTTCGGCGGCGTTGAACTCCACCAGCGTGTGCCCGGCCAGGTAGCAGAACGGCGCTTCCAGCATGCGCGGGTCGGCCAGGGCCACCACGTGTTCCTGCGGGTCCACGCGCAGCGATGTGTAGTCGATCAGCGAGGTGATCAGGTTGGATGGCATGCGCGCGTCCACGTCCCAGTCACCGGAGTCGTACTGCAGGCGGGTGAACCAGAAGTCATAGCGCGAACTGCGCGGGCCTGCCTGTGCCCAGGCCGGCAGCGCCGCCGCCGAAGCGGCAGCGGCCAACCAGCGCAGGCAGGCCCGGCGATCCATCAGACCGCGTCGGACAGCGAGGTGAAGGTGAAATCGCGCAGCTTCATCGGCGGGATCATCATCACGTAGCTGGATTCATCACCGGCCACCCGCACCGGCTTGCCCAACTCTTCGATGTTGTTGAGCATGATCACCGGCGACTCGTTGAAGCGGAAGTTCTTCACCGGATGCTTGATCTGGCCGTTCTCGATGTAGAAGGTGCCGTCGCGGGTCAGGCCGGTCAGCAGCACGGTCTGCGGATCGACCATGCGGATGTACCAGGTACGCGTGACCAGGATGCCCTTCTGGGTGCCGCGCACCAGCTCGGCGGTGCTCTTGTCGCCACCGCTCATCAGCAGGTTGCCCGGCGAGGCCTTGGCGGTCTTGCCCTGCTTCTGCGCCCAGAAGCGCGAGTAGTCCAGGTTGGCGATCCTGCCGTTCTCGATGATGGCCATGCGCTCGCGCGGCAGCCCTTCGTTGTCCCACGGCAGCACCGGTGCATCCGGATGCCACGGGTCGGCGATCATGGTCACGCGCGGATCGTAGACCTGCTCGCCCAGCTTGTTGCCGCCGCCCTTCTTCGACAGGAAGCTGCGGCCTTCATCGGCCGAGCGTGCACTGAAGAAATTCATCATGAAGCTGATCAGGCCTGCCGCTGCGGCCGGCTCCAGGATGACCGTGTACTTGCCCGGTTCCAGTGCCTTGGCTTCGGCCGATTCGGTGGCCTTGCGCATGGCGATGCGGATGTCCTGGTCAGCCTTGAAGTCCGCCGCGTCCTTCAGGTTGCGGCCGACCCAGCCCGAACCGCGGCCATCTTCGGTGCGCACAGTGCAGGTGTAATCGAAGTTGGTGGTGCGCTGGTAAGCGAAGTTGCCGTTGCTGTTGGCGGTGGCCTGGAAGCCCTGGCCGTCCTCCAGGAAGCCGGCGGCGACCAGGCCGTGGCCGCGGCACGGGGCGATCGAATCGGCAGCGACCTTGGCACGGAAGGCCGGATCGATCGCGGCGGTGGACTCGCTGAAGGTCGGGCTGGCGCGGTAGCTCTGCTTGCCGATGGCCGGCATGAACTCCGGGTTCTCCGGGGCCAGGCGGGCCAGGTCTTCGGCACGGCGTACCACGCGTTCCAGCGCGGCGTCGTCGAACTCGTTGATCGAGGCAGTGCCGACGCGCTTGCCGAAGGCGACGGTGACCGCCAGTTCGGTGTTGTCGACGATGCCGCTGGTGGAGACATTGTTCAGCGCGAAACGGATGTTGCCGCTGATCGCACCGGCCAGCACGGCGGTGCACTCGTCGGCCTTGGACAGGGCGATGACCTTGTCGAGGATGGCCTTGGCCTGGGCTTCGGTGAAGATACTCATGTGTAAGGGCTCCTGACCGGTCAGCCGAGGCTGCGTGCGGTGTTGATGACGTTGATGCCGTTGAAGCGCGCGGTGGACGAGCCGTGCGAGACCGCCGAGACCTGTCCCGGCTGGCCCTTGCCGTCGAAGAACGAACCGCCCAGGCGGTAGTCACGCTCGTCGGCCACGGCGGTACAGGCGTTCCAGAACTCCGGCGTGCGGATCTGGTAGGCCACGTCTTCCAGCATGCGGGTGATCTGGCCGTTCTTGATCTCGTAGAACAGCTGGCCGCCGAACTGCGCGTTGTAGCGCTGCTGGTCGATCGAGAACGAACCGTCACCGATGATGTAGATGCCGTTCTCCACGTCCTTGATCAGGTCCGGCACGCTCAGCGGCTTCTTGCCCGGTGCCATCGACACGTTGGCCATGCGCTGGAACTGCACGCTGGACCACGAGTCGGCATAGCAGCAGCCGTCGGACTCGGTCTTGCCGAGGATGTGGGCCTGGTCGCGGATGGTCTGGTAGTCCACCAGCTTGCCGTTGCTGATCAGGTCCCAGCGCTTGCACTTCACGCCTTCGTCGTCGTATGCCACGGCGCCGAGGCTGCCCGGCTGGGTCTTGTCGGCGAAGATGTTGACCAGCTCGCTGCCGTACTGGAAACGCTGTTCGCGCTTGTCCAGCGTGGCGAAGCTGGTGCCGGCGTAGTTGGCTTCGTAGCCGAGCACGCGGTCCAGTTCCAGCGGGTGGCCAATCGACTCGTGGATGGTCAGCCAGGTGTGCGAGGGGTCGAGCACCAGGTCGTACTTGCCCGGCTTCACCGACGGCGCCTTCAGCTTTTCCTGCGCCTGCCGGGCGGCGGCGATGGCGTCTTCCTTCATGTCGTAGGAAGAACTGTAGTTGACCACGCCATTCGGGCTGACCACCTTGCCCGCGGCGGCGCCGTCCAGGTATTCGTAGCCCAGGCCCATCGGCGAGGACAGGCCCGATCGGGTGCGGAACTTGCCGCTGCTCTTGTCGATGGCGGTGACCGTCATCGGCGCCCAGATGCGGTGCACGTCCTGGTCGATGTAGGAGCCATCGGTGGAGGCGAAGTACTTCTGCTCGTTGACCAGGAACAGCATCGAGTTGACGAAGCTGGCACCGGCGCCCATTGCGGCGGCGTTGACGTCCAGCAGCAGGCCGACCTTATCCTTGATCGGCACCTCCATCGCATTCTTGCGGATCGGCGTGCGCCAGCTCACCTCACCCACGCCCGGCGCCTTGGCCAGCTGCACCGGCGCGGTCTGCACGCCGGCATTGGCCTTGGCGATCGCGGCCGCCTGCTGCGCCGCCTTGGCCACGTCGGCGGTGCCCAGCGCGTTGGTGGCGGCAAAGCCCCACGCACCATTGACGATCACGCGGATGCCCACACCCGTGGACTCGGTGTTCACCACGTTCTGCACCTTGTCCTCGCGGGTGATCACGAACTGCCGCAGGTAGCGGCCGATGCGCACGTCGCAGTAGGTGGCACCGGCGCTGCGTGCGGCCTGCAGAGCGGCGTCGGCCAGGCGCTTCTTCAACGCCGGGTCGAGGCTGGACTGCAGTTGCTCGGCGGCGATCACCTTGCCGAAGAAGGAGGGCACGATCAGCCCGCCCGCGGTAAGCCCGGTCAGGGCCAGGAAGTCACGTCTTTGCAAGGCTGCTCTCCATATCGAAGGATGGGTGGCTCAAGCGCCGAGACTGCGCGCGGTGTTGATGATGTTGATGCCGTTGAAGCGGGTGGTGGACGAACCGTGCGAGACCGCCGAGACCTGGCCCGGCTGGCCCTTGCCGTCGAAGAACGAGCCGCCCAGGCGGAAGTCGCGTTCATCGCAGATGGCGGTGCAGGCATTCCAGAATTCCGGCGTGCGGATCTGGTAGGCCGCATCCTCGACCATGCCGGCGATCTTTCCGTCCTTGATCTGGTAGTACAGCTGGCCGCCGAACTGCGCGTTGTAGCGCTGCTGGTCGATCGAATACGAACCGCGGCCGTGGATGTAGATGCCGTTCTCCACGTCCTTGATCATGTCCGCGACGCTGAGCGGTTGCTTGCCCGGCGCCAGCGAGACATTGGCCATGCGCTGGAACTGCACGCTGGACCAGGAATCGGCATAGCTGCAACCATGCGATGCATCGCGGCCGAGGATGTGGGCTTCATCGCGGGTGGCCTGGTAGTCGACCAGGATGCCGTCGCGCACCAGGTCCCAGCGCTGGGTCTTGACGCCCTCGTCGTCGTAGCCGACCGCACCGAGGCTGCCCGGCTGGGTCTTGTCGGCGAAGAAGGTGACGATGTCGCTGCCCCAGCGGAAACCGGCATCGCGCTTGTCCAGCGTGGCGAAGCTGGTTCCGGCGTAGTTGGCTTCGTAGCCGAGCACGCGGTCCAGCTCCAGCGGGTGGCCGACGTTCTCGTGGATGGTCAGGAACAGGTTGGACGGGTCCAGCACCAGGTCGTACTTGCCGGGCTTCACCGACGGCGCCTTCAGTTTCTCGCGCGCGTGGCGGGCGGCCGCAATGGCGTCCTCGACCGGGTCATAGGAATCGCGGTAGGCGGTGATGCCGCCGGGCAGGTGCACCTTGCCGCGCGCATCGCCATCGAGGAACTCATAGCCCATGCCCATCGGCGAGGACAGGCCGGCGCGGGTGCGGAATTTGCCGCTGGCCTTGTCGATGGCGGTGGCGGTGAACGGCAGCCAGATGCGATGGATGTCCTGGTCGATGAACGAGCCGTCGCTGGACGCAAAGTACTTCTGCTCGTTGACCAGGAACAGGGTGGAATTGATGTAGTCGGCGCCCGCATCCAGCGCGGCGGCATTGAGTGCCAGCAGCAGCTCGACCTTGTCCTGGATCGGCACCGCCATTGCGTTCCTGCGGACCGGTGTCTGCCAGCGCACCTCACCCACCGAGGGCGTCGGTGCCAGCTGCACCGGCCGGGTCTGGATGCCGGCGTTGGCGCGGGCGATGGCCGCAGCCTGCTCGACCGCCGCGCGCACGGCGGCCTCGGTCTGCTGATGGGTCGCGGCGAAGCCCCAGGCACCGTTGACGATCACCCGCACGCCCACGCCGGACGATTCTCGGTTGGTCACATTGCCGACCTGGTGCTCGCGGGTGATGACCGACTGGTTGAGGTAGCGGCCGATGCGCACATCGCAGTAGCTGGCCTTGGCCGTGCGTGCGGTGGCCAAAGCCACGTCCGCCAGGCGCCTGCGCTGGAGGGTGTCGACCGGGGCGAGCAGTTGCTCGGCGGCGATGGCACGGGAATGCGGCAGCAGCAGGCCGGCCAGGCCCAGGCCGGAAAAAGCCAGGAACTCACGTCGTTGCACAGCGTTTCTCTCTCTCGCTTGCGTGCGGTCGGCAACGCGCCGGACCGATCACGTCAACTCCTCGACTTTCGCCAGCGCGGCGCAACCGGGCAAGTGACTGCAGTCATGGTTGGGGAGGGTTTCGGCAGGGCTTGCAGCCCCTGCACCTGCTTCAAGCCAGGGCAACGTCAACGTCAAAAGCGGGCATTCCGTGAGTGGGCGGGGCGGTGTCGGATTGCGGGGACGCCGTGAATCCGTCCATGGAGGCTTGGCAGCCGCATCCATGCGGCTGACACCCCGCAATCCGACACCGCCCCACCTCTGACAGATTCCTGCGGCTGTTGGTAGGTGTCGACCTTGGTCGACACGATTTTTCTGTCAGATATCGAAATGAATCCGGGGTCAGATCCGTTTTCCTGCGGAGAACGGATCTGACCCCAAGAGCCGTTCCAACAGATCGCTGGAAACTGTCGAAGGCGGGGTGGGTCCGGCTGCGGGGGTGTCCGCGGCATGGATGCCGCGGCCAAGCCCCCCTAGGACGGGTTTACGGCGTCCCCCGCAACCGGACCAACCCTGCCATCCCACGGAATGCCAGCTTTTGACGTTGCTCTGGCTCTGGTTCCGGCTCCTGCGGGTGCAGGGCTGCAAGCCCTGCAGACAACCCCTCGTGCACAATGGAGCCGACCCCGCCCGGACACCGTCCTGATGTCGAGCAAGCCGTATTCAGAAGCCTGCGAGCGCAACCGCGAACCCATCGCCACCGCACTCGACCCGTGGATGGGCGACCGCCATCGGGTGCTGGAGATCGGCAGTGGTACCGGCCAGCACGCAGCCTTCTTCGCCGAGCGCTGGCCGTGGCTGCGCTGGCAGCCCAGCGACCATCCGGACCATCTGCCCGGCATCGAAGCCTGGCGTGCGGAGGCCGCGCTGCTGAACCTGCTGCCGCCGGTGGCGCTGCAGGTGGAGCTGCCACCGGCGACGGGCCTGGACCTTCCAGAAAGCAGCACGTTCGACGCCGCATTCAGCGCCAACACGCTGCACATCATGGGCTGGGAGTACGTGCAGGTGCTGTTCGGCGCGCTGCCGCCACTGTTGCGTCACGGTGCGCTGCTGGCGATCTACGGTCCGTTCAACTATGGCGGCCGCTATACCAGTGACAGCAATGCGCAGTTCGATGCCTGGCTGAAGGCGCGCGACCCGCGCAGCGGTATCCGCGATAGCGAAGCGGTGCAGGCGCTGGCGGCGGACAACGGGTTTACCCGGTTGGGTGACGTGGCGATGCCGGCCAATAACCGGCTATTGCTGTGGCGGTTGGGGTGATCAGGCAGCGGGTTGTTCGAATTGTCGAAGGCAGCGCTCGCAACTATCGCGGATTTCTCCAAACAGCCTTTGTAGCACTTCGTGTTCTATTCCTTCCGCACGCAGCTCGTTCAGTACTCGCAATGCGATGTGGGGTAGGAGGGATGCCATGGAATAGAGCATGTACGTTGCCTTGCCCAAGTCAACCTTCATCGACTCGGCAGTTTTCAGCCAGTCGTTCAGTCCAATTTCCCACCAGCGATAGTGATTTCCTATTTTCATTGCCATCTTGAGCTTTCGCTTTTGAATGTGCTGATAGGGCAGGGCGCTGGACACATCGTAGAGGGGCGCGAGTCTAACTTTCCCAGCGGCTCCGATTAGCATTGAGTAATTTTTTGCGTGTGCATCGGTGCCGCCAATCAGATAGTTGAACATCAGCGCTTGAAGAAGAGCTTCCACGTCGACAGTTGGCTGGCTTGAGTGCTCCCATAGGACCCTGGACAGATCTGCCGGCCCGGGACCACCTTGGCTCTGATACTTGATATGAGGCATTACACCTAGGGCTTGGCAGAAGTCTTCCTGATGAACTCGCTTCCATTTTCCTTCTTCGCAGTATCGGTCGTAGCGCTCAACACTGATTGCGGTCTGATCACCGAATACAATCATCTCCGCTGATGCAGCGGATGCACCAAGTGCGCGGGCGAGTCTCAGGCAAAACACCTCGTTTTCCACGAACCCATCGAAGTCACTACTCGGTGGCTTTAATATGTGGGTTGTCGGAATCCGGCCCGAAGGAATTGCCCAGCTACCATCTTCTTGTCGAAGCAGTGCGATCTTGGCCTGTGCGCCGGCGAGGCTAAATTGGCCCACATCAGTGGGCTGCCTGCTCGCAGCCTGACCAGTACCAATCCGTGAGAGCCGTTCTCCAACTTGCTGATCGGTAAGCGGCTCCAGCAGATCATCTTCTCCCGTCAGAATAGCGTTGAGCCGTTCATCGCGGACGAACTGCACAGCCCCAGCGCAGTCCTCGCCTACATGACTCAGAATACCAACGGGATTGCGGGGGGACACATGAAATTGTGATGCCCACCGCTGCAGAAGCGACTCGTTGTCAGGCAGGAGGCCCCAAAGGACGGCAGCGACTTTGTCCGAAGAGTTGACGTCGCCCGCAAGGGGAAGTGAAAGGGAAAGTGGGAAAGCTCTCGCTGCACTCCTCCATCCGGTGAGATAGCTGAACTCCGGGTGCCCGCGTGAACTTTGGGTCAGGCGTCCCGAAATTTGACCGGAAAGCAGTACGTTGAGTGCCATGTCTATGATTGTTTGGGTGGTTTCTGGATTATTTCGCAATCAGCGTTTGACACGGCTCCTGAGGCGTTCCAATTGCTGCATCGTCGGCATTTCCATGTATTCCCTAAGGTGCTTCATGGCCGCATTCTCCATGGCGAGGTTAGCCTTCTTCAATGCTGGAGATTCGAGAGCCTCGGCGACTTGCTTCAGCAAAGGATCCTCCATGAGGCTTGAAGCGGTCCTTATTGCAGGATTCTGCAGAGCACGATGGATAGTCTCAAATGCTTCATTGTTCACCGGCCATGTTGGTCCTGGCAGAGAAAGCGAAGCTCTTATGAGTGAGTTCTGAAGTTCTACGTCGTTTGCCAGCGATGTGGCGTCAGCTGGTGAGCTCTTGTAACGTTCGACAATTTTGTCGATGTCGACCGTTTGAGGCTGCACCGAATTAAGGTCAGTTGCTTGAGATGTGATTTCGGGCTCAACGATTAATGAAAGACCGAGAACGTTCATTACACGCAGTACAAGTTGCAGTTCCGCGCGCGGCTTACCCTTCTCAATCTCAATGATCCATTGACGGCTGACGCCAGCCTCTCGAGCCAAACGCGCTTGGTCCCATGCTCGGGCCTTGCGCTGGCTCCGGATCAGGTTTCCAAGCTCTTGCGCGGTTCTGATCGCTGTCATGACATCAAGGTATGCGAACGTTGACATTGATGCAAATGCCAGCGTTCGCACTCATTTGGTCAGTGTGGTGGTCAGACTCGCTTGATAGGCGACTTAAAAAGTAAGCGAACGACGACATTCGGTCAATGTCAGTCCACGATGACTTTTCGCTTCAAGCCACCTGCACGATATGCAGCGCCTTCGGATTGCGCCACTGCGCCAGCAGGGCCGCTTCGCGCGCCTTGGCCTGCTCGAAATGCGCTTCCTTGACATGGCCGAAGCCGCGGATGTGCTCGGGAATGCTGGCAATCTCCACCGCCAGCGACAGACGGTCATCCTCCAGCCCGTCCAGCAGCATCTGCACCGTCGCCTCGTAATCAGCAATCAGCTTGCGCTCCATGCGGCGCTCCTCGGTGCGTCCGAACACATCGAAGCGGCCGCCACGCAGGAACTTCAGCTTCGCCAACAGACCGAAGGCCTTGAACATCCACGGGCCGTATTCCTTCTTCAACAGCCGTCCCTGCTCGTCCTTCTTCGCGAACAGCGGCGGTGCCAGATGGAAGCGCAGCTGGTAGTCGCCCTCGAACTGCTGCTGCAGGCGGCGCTGGAAGTCGCCGCTGGTGTACAGGCGCGCCACTTCGTACTCGTCCTTGTAGGCCATCAGCTTGAACAGGTACCGCGCCACGGTCTCGGTCAGCGCAGTGGAACCGCCGATGCGGTCGGCTTCGGTGGCGCGTACGCGCGCTACCAGGTCACGGTAGCGCTTGGCGTAGGCGGCATCCTGGTACTCGACCAGGAACGCGGCGCGGCGCTCGATCATTTCATCCAGCGAGCGCGACAGGCGGGCGTCGTCCAGCGGCAGGAACGCCACGTCGCCACCGTGCGAGGGCAGGCCGCGCAGTTCGCGTTCGTCGCCGGTGTTGCGCGGTGCCGCAGTGGCACCCCATTCATTGCCCTCCCACTCGCCTGGCGGCAGCGGATGCAGCGGGCCCGGGGTGGATTCGGTATCGGTATGGCGGTTGCGCACCAGGCCGGCCGCCTGTTGCACGGCCTGCGGATCGACCACGGCCAGGCGGCCCCAGGCGAACGCTTGCTGGTTCATCGCCACGGCGGCGCCATTGAGCTCGATGGCGCGCATCAGTGAATCGAACGAGAGCGGCACCAGGCCCTGCTGCCAGGCGTAGCCGAGGATGAACAGGTTGGCGGCAATGGCATCGCCCAGCAGCGCGGTGGCCAGCTGGGTGGCATCGAGCAGCAGCGGCTCCTGGCCGCCCAGTGCCACGCGCACGCCGGCGATGATGTCGGCAGCGGGGAACTGCATGTCCGGGCGGGTGGTGAAGGTGCCCGGCATCGCTTCGTAGGTGTTCAGCACCACCTGCGAACGGCCGGCACGCACCTTCGACAGCGCCCAGTAATCGTTGACCACCACCATGTCGCAGCCCAGCACCAGGTCGGCCTCGCCAGCGGCGATGCGCACGGCATGGATGTCTTCAGGGCGACGGGCAATGCGGATATGCGTGGTCACCGCGCCGCCCTTCTGCGCCAGGCCGGTCTGGTCGAGCACGGTTGCACCCTTGCCTTCCAGGTGGCCGGCCATGCCCAGCAGCGCACCGATGGTCACCACGCCGGTACCGCCGACGCCGGTGATCAGGATGTTCCAGGGCTGTTCCAGGCTGCCGCGGAGGGTCGGCGCCGGCAGGTTGTCCAGCAGCGTGGAGGCGTCGCGCTTGCTGCCTTTGCGCGGCTGGCCACCGTGCACGGTGACGAAGCTGGGGCAGAAGCCGTTCACGCAGGAATAGTCCTTGTTGCAGTTGGACTGGTCGATCTCGCGCTTGCGTCCGAACTCGGTTTCCTTCGGCAGCACCGACACGCAGAAGCTCTTCTTGCCGCAGTCGCCGCAGCCTTCGCAGACCAGCGAGTTGATCATCACCCGCTTCTGCGGGTCTTCCAGCTTGCCGCGCTTGCGGCGGCGGCGCTTCTCGGTGGCGCAGGTCTGTTCGTAGATCAGGATCGAAACACCCTTCACTTCGCGCAGGCGCTTCTGCACTTCGTCCAGCTCGCTGCGGTCATGGAACTCGACGTCGCTGGGGAAGTGCTCGCGCTGGCCGGTCCACTTGCCGATGTTGTCCGACAGCACCACGATGGTGTGGATGCCTTCGGCGCGCATCTGCTTTGCGATGTCCGGCACGCTCAGCGGACCGTCCACCGGCTGGCCGCCGGTCATCGCCACCGCATCGTTGTAGAGGATCTTGTAGGTGATGTTGACGCCGGCGGCGACCGCCTGGCGGATCGCCAGCGAGCCGCTGTGGAAGTAGGTGCCGTCGCCCAGGTTCTGGAACACGTGCGGGGTATCGGTGAACGGCGCCTGCCCGGCCCAGGTCACGCCTTCGCCACCCATGTGGGTGAAGGTATCGGTGCTGCGGTCCATCCAGGTCACCATGTAATGGCAACCGATGCCGGCCAGCGCCCGCGAGCCTTCCGGCACGTTGGTGGAGGTGTTGTGCGGACAGCCCGAGCAGTAATGCGGCACGCGCGGGAAGCTGGCGCGCGGCAACGCAAGCTCGGCTTCCTTCTCCTGCATCCACTGCAGCCGTTGCTCGATTGATGCGTTGTTGAAGAACTTCTGGATGCGGCGGCCGATCACGCCGGCGATGGTGGCCGGGGTCAGCTCGCCGGTGGACGGCAGGATCCATTCGCCGCTCTCGTCGTACTTGCCGACGATGGACGGGCGCTGGCCCCAGCTGGCCGGCCAGTTGAAGAACTGTTCCTTCATCTGGCGCTCGATGAAGGCACGCTTCTCCTCCACCACGATGATGTCTTCCAGGCCCTGCGCGAAGCGGGCGATGCCCTGCGGCTCCAGCGGCCAGGTCATGCCGACCTTGTACACGCGGATGCCGATGTCGGCGCAGGCGGCTTCGTCAAGGCCGAGGTATTCCAGCGCCTGCAGCACGTCCAGGTAGCTCTTGCCGGTGGTGACGATGCCCAGCCGCGCGCGCGGCGCGTCCATCACCACCTTGTCGATGCCGTTGGCGCGGGCGAACGCCTGTGCGGCCTTCACCGCATAGCGGTGCAGGCGCATTTCCTGGTCCAGCGGCGGGTCCGGCCAGCGGATGTTGAGACCGCCCGAAGGCATCTCGAAGTCTTCCGGCAGCACGATGCGGCGCGCCATCGGGTCGACCTCGACCGAGGCCGACGATTCGACTGTCTCGGCGATCGTCTTGAAGCCGACCCAGCGCCCGGTATAGCGGCTCATCGCCCAGCCCAGCAGGCCCATGTCGAGGATGTCCTGCACACCGGCCGGATTCAGCACCGGCATCATCGCGCTGACGAACTCGTCCTCGCTGCCATGCGGCAGGGTCGAGCTGCGGCAGGCATGGTCATCGGCGGCCAGTGCCAGCACGCCGCCGTAGCGCGAGGTGCCGGCGGCATTGGCGTGCTTGAACACGTCGCCGCAGCGGTCCACGCCCGGGCCCTTGCCGTACCACATGCCGAACACGCCCTGCACGTTGGCGCCGGGGAACAGGTTGGTCTGCTGGGTGCCCCACACCATGGTGGCGCCCAGGTCCTCGTTCAGGCCGGGGGTGAACTTCACCTTGGCGGCGTCGAGGTGTTTGCGTGCGCGCCACAGCTCCAGGTCGAAGCCGCCCAGCGGGCTGCCGCGGTAGCCGCTGACGAAGCCGGCGCTGTCGATGCCCTGGTGCGCGTCGCGCAGCCGCTGCATCAGCGGCAGCTTCACCAGCGCCTGCACGCCACTCAGATAGATCCGCCCCTCGTTGCGGGTGTACTTGTGGTCGAGCGTGTAGTCACGGTCGATCAGGTCGGTGGAGGAGGGCGACGTGAGTTGCGCGGTACTGGTCATGGCTGGCCCGGTCAGGATCGGCTGGCACCGGCCGCGTGCAGGCACGCGGCGGGAAAGGCGCGAATTGTAGCAGCGAGGCCCGGCCGCCCCGGCACTCGCGCCGGCGGCCATGCTGGGGTTAGGATCGGGGAGAGAGAGAGGGAGGCTGCGGTTGCGGCCTGGGGAGAAGGGATGTCAGTTGCAGGAAAGATCCTGGGCAGCATGTTGCTGGTCTCGGGAACGGCCCCGGTGTGGGCCGCGCCGGCGGTGCCGGCACCACAGGAGTTCTACTTCGACAGCGATGCGGCCGCCGTGCCCATGATCGTGGTCCAGTCCGACGGGGATGCGCTGGTGGCGCAGCTGCTCAAGCAGCGCGAGCGCGGCCGGCGTACCGTGGAGGCCACCGTGCAGCTGGCGTCGGTAGCCATTGCCCAGGGCCGTACCGAACTGGGTGAACAGCTGTATCGCGAGGCGCTGAAGGATGCGCCGGTGCAGGGCAGCCTGGGCCGTGGCGTGCGCTGGAACTACGGGTGGGACCTGCTGCGTCAGGGCCAGCCCGAAGCCGCCCTGGAGCAATGGCAGGCCGCTGCCGGTGGTTCGCTGAGCAAGCCGGGCTGGTTGCCACCGACCTATGCGCTGGCGCTGTGGCGGGCCGGGCGGAAGCAGGAGGCGGTGCAGTGGTATGCCGCCGCAGTGCGTACCGAGCCGACGCAATGGAGCGACAGCAGCCGCTATGCGCAGTTGTTGCCGTTGTGGCGAGACGACGAGCGTGCCTCGCTGGCCGAAGTGCAGCAGGCCTGGGCGGCCGCGCCGCCGGCCTGGCCCTGAGGGAGGGGGTTGCGCCGGGTTGCACCCGGCACCCGCAGAGGCAACAGCCGAAGCAACAGCAACAGCAGGCTCTGAGCTATCTGTGGCTTGGTCGGGGCGGTCTGGGGCTGCAGGACACGCCGTAAACCCATCCATGGGGGCTCGATGGCGCCATCCATGACGCCAACGGTCCTGCAGCCCCAGACCGCCTCGACCCCGACAGGTTATCGGCGGCGGTGGGTAGATCCACGCCATGCGTGGATGAATCCGCATCGGAATCAACTATTCGATATCTGATCGAAATGCAGCCGAGCGTGGGCTCGGCTCTACAGAAATCGGCCAGCCGACCGGCTTTTGCTTTTGATCAACTTTTTTCTTCTCCGTGGCCGACGCCCCCGGAAACTGTCAGGGGGCGGGTGGGTAGGTTGCGCAGGGGCGTGAGCCGCATGGATGCGGCGACCGAGCTTACAGGGACGTACTTGCAGCGCCCCCTGCGCAGCCTACCCACCCGGCCAACCACGACTGTCGCTTTGAGCGACCAACCACGAGGGGCTGCGCCGTTCGCGGGAAACCTCAATCGTCCGCGGAAACCGTCCGCCCCGACGCCCACGCGCGCAAGGCCTCGACCTGCTCGGCCATCAGCACCGACAGCGGCCTCGTCGCGCGGATCTCGTTCATCAGCAGCTCGGTGTCCAGCGGCCGGCCTTCGGCGTGCGCTGCGTACAGTCCGGCCACGATCGCCTGCTCGATCTCCGCGCCGGAGAAACCATTCGCCGCGGCCGCCAACGCCGGCAGTGCAAAGTCGTCACCATTGAGCTGGCGCCGGCCCAGGTGCAGCCGCAGCAGTTCCACGCGCACCTCCGGCGTGGGCAGGTCAACGAAGAAGATCTCGTCGAAACGGCCCTTGCGCAGCAGCTCGGCCGGCAGTTCGTGCACCTGGTTGGCGGTGGCGACGATGAAGACCGGCGCCTTGCGTTCGGCCATCCAGGTCAGCAGGTAGCCGAGCACGCGGCGCGATACGCCACCGTCCTCGCCACCACTGGCCAGGCCCTTCTCGATCTCGTCCATCCACAACACGCAGGGCGCCAGCTGCTCGGCCGAGGCCAGCGCCTGGCGCAGGTTGGCCTCGGTCTCGCCGTGGTACTTGTTGTACAGCGCACCCACGTCCAGGCGCAGCAGCGGTACACCGAAGCCGGCGGCGGTGGCCTTGGCCAGCATCGATTTGCCGCAGCCCTGCACGCCCAGCAGCAACATGCCGCGCGGCGGGTCCAGGCCGGCCGGTGCCGAGCCGGCGATGAAGGCCACCCGGCGCTGGCTGATCCAGCGCTTGAGCCGGTTGGCGCCGGCCACGTCGCCGAAGCGTGCGCTGTCGTGCTCGAAGAACAGGTGGCCGCTGCGGTTGAGCAGCTCGAACTTAAGCCGTGCCAGCTGCGGCAGGTCGTCGTCGCGCAGCGCGCCATCGGCGTAGATCAGCTGGCGGGCAATGCGGCGGGCATCGACCAGGCTCAGGCCCTGCAGGTTCTTCAGGATCTTCTTCACCGCCTCGCTGTCGACCTCGACACGGCGGCCGCCGTGTTCGCGCGCATAGGCGTCGGCCTCCTCGCGCAGCATCTTCAGCAGGGCATTGGCATCGGGCAGGCGCGGGTTGAAGCGCACCGCCAGTGCTTCCAGCTCGACCGGCAGCTCGACCTTGGCGCCGATCAGCACCAGCACGTGCGGTTCGCTGTGGCGGCGCTGGATCAGGTCGCGCAGTGCGCGCTGGTGGCTGGCATAGCCCAGGTAGGGGTGGAAATCGAGCAGCAGGTAGACACCGCGCTGGTCAGCCTGGCGGATCATCTGCAGCGCGGCGCTGGCATCGGGCGGGCCGACCGGCGGATCCTCGCGGTCCAGGTCGATGCGGCGCAGGCCCTCGGTGATGGACCAGCGGTGCAGGGCCCGCCACACGTGCATCAGCGTCTGCCGGAACAGTTCAACGATGCGCCCCTCATCCTGGGTCTCGATCACGATCAGGGGGGTATTGGCGCGGATCAGTGCGCTCAGGTCCTGCAGTTCGCTCATGCCGGTTCGATCCTTCGGGGGCGCCACGATAGCAAAGGCGATGGCCACGGGTTCAGCACGGCGCTACCCCCCGTCACCACCGCCGGTGTACGCTCGGGGCACGTACCCGGAAGCGAGGCTGGCATGAAGACGATCCTGGTGGCCGGTTCCAAGGGCGGGGTGGGCAAGACCACCGTCGCCACCCACCTGGCCGCGTACGCGGCATTGCAGGGCAAGGCCACGGTGATCGCCGATGCCGACCCGCAGGGCTCCAGCACCCGCTGGGCACAACGGCGTGCCGGGCTGGAAAGCGCGGTGCTCCCCATCGATGTGTATCGGAAGAAGCAGTGGGCGCAGAAGCTGCCCGACGGTACCGATACCGTCATCATCGATGCACCCGCCGGCGCGCTGGCCGACGATATCCCCCATTTCCTGGACGCGGCCGACGCCGTGGTGGTGCCGGTGCTGCCCTCGGCGCTGGATATCGAAGCCATCGTCGGCTTCCTCAACAGCCTGGCCCAGAACCCGCGCGTGCACAGCCGCAAGCTGCCGGTAGGGCTGGTCCTCAACCGCACCAAACCCTGGACCCAGACCTCGCAGCAGGCATTGCAGATGCTGGCCGAATGGCCGTACCCGGTGGTCGCGCAGCTGCGTGACAGCCAGAGCTACGTGGTCATGACCGGCCTGGGCCGCAGCCTGTTCGACTATCGCTCCGCCCAGGTGCGCGAACACCAGGCGGACTGGGAACCGCTGCTGTCCTGGCTCAAGCTTTGATGCCTGCCTCACTTCTCCTGCTGCATCCTCTTCTCCATGGAAACCCGCGATGCGTGAACTGATCCTGCTGCGCCATGCCCATGCCGAACCCGCCGTTTCCGGCCAGGCCGACCTCGACCGGCCGCTGTCGCCGGTAGGGCTGGCCGAAGCTGAAGCCGCCGGCAAGTGGTTGAAGGAAAACAACCTGCTGCCGGACTGCGTGCTGTGCTCGCCGTCGCGACGTACCCGTGAGACCCTGGAAGCGGTGATGACGGCCATCGGCTATGTCGAGAAGCGCCTGGAAGACCGGATCTACGAAGCCACCCCGGGCACCCTGGCGGCGCTGGTGGACGAGCGTCGCGACCTGGACCGGGTGCTGATCGTGGGCCACAACCCGGGCCTGGAGCAGCTGGTGGCCCTGATGACCGACGGCACCAGCAGCGACTACCGCGGCATGCCGCCGGGCGGCGTGGCGGTCCTCGGCTTCCCGCGCGAGGTCTCGATCGAGCCGGGCGTGGCCAGCCTGAACGCGTTCTGGTGGCCGTGATCCGATGAGCCAGGCGCGGCGCAGCCGCTTTCTGCTGCCCGCGTTGCTGGCGCTTGGCCCGGCCTGGGCCGCTGTGCCCCCACCAACCCCGTTGCCGCCGGTGTCCGCCGAAGCACCGCGGGTACTGCGCCTGGATACCCAGCGCTCGCGGATCGGTTTCGAGGTGCGGACCCGTTTCGGCCAGCGCATCGAAGGCGTATTCCCGCACTTCGAGGGGCGCATCGAGATCCTGTCCGACGGGCGCCACCAGGTGCACCTGAAGATGTTCACCCGTTCGGTGGAGATCCCTGGCAAGGCGCGCTACACCGGCTGGATGCGCGGCGAAGAGTTCTTCGATGCCGGGCGCCATCCGGTGGTCGAGTTCGACTCGCTGCCGTACTGGCCGGAGACGGTGGAACAGGGCGGCGACATCAACGGCCGGCTGACCCTGCGCGGCGTCAGCCACCCCGAGTCGCTGCGGGTCGAGAAGGCGGAGTGCGCCCGACCCGGCTATGATTGCGATGTCGTCAGCCGCGGTACCGTGCAGCGAGGCCGGTATGGAATGGACAGCTGGCAGCTAGCCCTGAGTGACCGAGTGACCTTCGTATTGCGTGCGCGCCTGAGCGAGGCGCCGAAACCGTGAACCTCCTGCTGCGTTTACTGGCGCTGGCAACGGTGTTGCTGGGCAGCGGTTGTGCATCGCTTTCGCATGCCGAGCGCGACCGCGCCGAAGCGATCGCCGTGCAGGCGCGCTCGACCGACGTCGACTGCCAGCGCGCCGACCGCTGCGCGCAGGACTCGCCGCTGCGTGCGCTGGCCGGGCGGGCGTTCACCGAATCCACTCCCGAACAGCCGCGCCACTACGCCACCCTGCTCGACGAGGGCGAAGGTGC
Source organism: Stenotrophomonas maltophilia complex sp. Om-AH-Sm3 (assembly GCF_059337855.1). NCBI lineage: Bacteria > Pseudomonadati > Pseudomonadota > Gammaproteobacteria > Lysobacterales > Lysobacteraceae > Stenotrophomonas > Stenotrophomonas maltophilia complex sp. Om-AH-Sm3. The sequence continues at coordinate 67,639 of NZ_JBYBLQ010000004.1, forward strand.
GCTGGTGGCGCGCCTGAACCTGCTGCGCAGCGCTACCCGCAGCATCGACCTGCAGACCTACATCTTCGACAAGGACGACAGCGCCCGGCTGGTCATCGACGAGCTGCTGGCTGCATCGCGGCGCGGGGTGAAGGTGCGCGTGCTGATCGATCAGCTCTCGGCGATCTCCGACCTGCAGATCCTCGGCGCGCTGTCCGGCGCGCACCAGAACTTCCAGCTGCGGGTCTACAACCCGACCTTCGGCAAGGCCCGGCTGAACTACTTCGACTATGCCGGCAGCGTGCTGTGCTGCTTCCGCCGCTTCAACCAGCGCATGCACAACAAGCTGCTGGTGATCGACGATGCGATCGGCGTGGTCGGTGGCCGCAACTACCAGGACGACTATTACGACTGGGACCGCGAGTACAACTTCCGCGACCGCGACGTGCTGATCGCCGGCCCGGAGGCGCGGGCGATGGCCGCCAACTTCGATGCCTTCTGGCATGCCAGGCGCAGCGTGCCGGCCGAGCGCCTGAACGATGTCGGCCGCACCCTGCTGCGCGAGGGCGTGCCGACCCTGCCGCCGGCCAGCTTCCGCCGCCCCGAGCGGGTGCAGCGGGTCAGTGCCGAAGCCAATGACATGGACTTCGTCAGCCGTTCCTTCGTCGATACCGCGTTGCCGGTGGCCTCGGTGCGCTATGTCGCCGACCTGCCACGCAAGCACCGGCGCGAGAAGGCCGATGCGCCGCTGGCGGGCCAGCACGTGACCGAGCCGCAGCTGGATGCGCTGATCGCCGGCGCGCAGGAGGAAGTGATCCTGCAGACGCCGTACCTGGTGTTGTCCAAGCCGGCGCAGAAGCTGTTCCGCGAGCTGCGCAAGCGCCCGCAGCCGCCGCGGGTGGTGGTGTCCAGCAACAGCCTGGCGGCCACCGACAACCCGATCGTGTATGCGCTGTCGTACAAGTACAAGCGGCGCAACATGCGCGAACTGGGCTTCAACATCTTCGAGTACAAGCCGTTCCCGCTGGATGCACCGGTCGACTACCGCAACCTGCTGCCTGATCCGATCGCCGCGCCCGGGGGTGACGACGACGGCGGGCGCAATCCGCTGATCGGCGGCAGCGCCGCGGGCAGCAATGCCGGCGACAGCCGCGATCGCGATGAGCATCCGGCACCCACCGGCAAGCAGCTGGCGGTGAACCCGCGCACTGGCAGTGCCTACCAGAACGCGCGCGAGCGCCGCCGCGCGGCCGGCAGCGAGGTCGAGACCCGCCTGCTGCGCACCGAGACTCGGCCCTCCTTCCTGGGCAGCAAGGCGGTCAACAAGCCGTTGCCGGTCACCCGCAAGGGCGCGCGCATGGGCCTGCATGCCAAGTCGCTGGTGGTCGATCGCCGCATCGGCGTGGTCGGCACCCACAACTTCGATCCGCGCAGCGAGAACTACAACACTGAAGGTGCGGTGATCATCGATGACCCGGCCTTCGCCGAGCAGCTGGCCGAGAGCATCCTGCGCGATACCCACCCGCAGAATTCGTGGACGGTGGCGCCGCGGGCCAAGCCGCCGGTGCTGTCCGGGCTCAACTACAGCGTCGGCAAGGCCTCCGAAGCACTGCCGATCCTCGACTTCTGGCCGTGGCGCTATGCCACCGACTACGAGTTCAAGCCCGGCCCGGACTGCCCGCAGCCGCTGCCCCGGCAGGACCCGGACTTCCACCGCTGCTATGTCGCCGTGGGCGATTTCCCCGAGGTCAATGTCGGCCCGAAATGGCTGCTGGTCCGAATGCTGACCGCATTCGGCGCCGGCCTCGTTCCCATCCTCTGAAGGTGCCCGCATGACCCTGGTGTTCCGCGAAGCCGTTTCCCTCGAGCAGCTCAACACGCTCAGCCGCAACACCGCGATCGAGTCGCTGGGCATCGTCTTCAGCGCGGCCGGCGACGATTGGCTGCAGGCCACCATGCCGGTGGACGAGCGCACCCGCCAGCCCTACGGCATCCTGCATGGCGGCGCGTCGGTGGTGCTGGCCGAGACCCTGGGCAGCAGCGCCGGCAACCTGTGCGTGGATACGGCCAAACAGATCTGCGTAGGGCTGGAGATCAACGCCAACCATGTACGCGCCGTTCGCTCGGGCACCGTGACCGGCACCGCACGTGCACTGCACGTCGGCCGCAGCACCCAGCTGTGGGAGATCCGCATCGAGAACGAGCAGGGCCGCCTGGTGTGCATCTCGCGGCTGACCCTGGCGGTGGTGGCGGCCGGCCACGGCTGAGCCCCGGACGGCCGGTGACGGCAGCGGAACCCAGCGTTCCCCGCCGATTGCCCCGGTCGATGGGTGTTATGGCCTAAATCGGCTGGCAGCGATGACGGCCCTCCGGTATCGTGCGCGGATGACTTCCCCCACTCCGGCCCCCCGCGGCGGCGTGGCGCGTGTGTGCCGTTACCTGTACCGCGTACCGCTGCTGTTGGTCCACATCGTTGTGTTCCTGCCGCTCATCCTGATCGGCATGCTTCGGCCGTGGGGCGAACTGCGCGTGGGCGAGGCGACCCTGGGGGCCAAAGTGGTCAACTGGTGGCAGGGCGGGCTGATGTGGATCTTCGGCTTCCGCCTGGTGCAGATCGGCACGCCGCTGCCCGGCGCCGTGCTGTTCGTCGCCAACCACGTCAGCTGGGTCGACATCTGCATCCTGCACAGCCAGCGCATGATGGGCTTCGTCGCCAAGCGCGAGATCGCCAGCTGGCCGCTGGTCGGCTGGCTGGCCGCGCGTGGCCAGACCATCTTCCACCAGCGCGGCAACACCGAATCGCTCGGTGGCGTGATGCAGGTGATGGCCGATCGCCTGCGCGAAGGCAAGGCGGTGGGCGTGTTCCCGGAAGGGCGCACCCGCGGCGGCCACGAAGTAGGCCCGTTCCATGCCCGCATCTTCCAGGCCGCGGTTGAAACCGGCGTGCCGGTGCAGCCGGTGGCACTGGTGTACGGGCTCAAGGGCGATGCGCAGACCATTGTCGCGTTCGGCCCCGGTGAGAGTTTCTTCGCCAATTTCCTGCGCCTGCTCGGTGAGCCGGCGCGGCGTGCAGAAGTGCACTTCCTGGCACCGATCGGTGCGCAGGACCTGGAAGGCCGTCGGCGCATCGCGGAGACGTCGCGCGCGCGCATCGTGGCGGCCATGAGCTCCGAGTGAGGGTGCGGTGGCCCTGATCCCGCCACCCGTCCTGGACGCCGGCACGCCGACGCTGCACGCGGCTGACTACCAGCCCCCGCGCTGGCTGCGCAATCCGCACCTGCAGTCGATGCTCAGCTCCAGCCGCATGCGCCTGCAGCGCGGCCTGCTGCTGCTGGCCGCGACCGGTGCGATCAGCGAAGAACTGATCCTCGACGGCGGTGATGGCGTGCGCCTGCAAGGCTGGCACAGCCACATCGAAGGCCGCGAACCCAAAGGCATGGCCCTGCTGCTGCACGGCTGGGAAGGCAGCGCCGAATCCAGCTACATGCGCATGGCGGCCGCGCGCATGCTCGAACAGGGCTTCGACGTGGTACGGCTGAATTTCCGCGACCACGGCAATACCCATCATCTCAACCCTGGCATCTTCCACTCCAACCTGATCGACGAAGTGGTGCATGCCGCGGGCGATATCGCCCAGCGCTGGCCGCAGTTGCCGCTGGTGGCCGCCGGTTACTCGCTGGGCGGCAACTTCGTGCTGCGCCTGGCCCTGCGCGCTCCAGCGGCCGGCGTGCCGCTGCTGCGCGTGGCCTCGGTATGCCCGGTGTTGGACCCGGCGCTGACCATGGAGAGCATCGAGAACGGCCCGGCGATGTACGACTGGTACTTCCGCCGCAAGTGGGCCGGTTCGCTGCGGCGCAAGCGCGACCTGTTCCCCGAACTGAGCGACTGCGACGACCGCGTACTGAAACTGGACATCCGCGCGCTGACCGCCTGGCTGGTCGAGCGCCACACCAGTTTCGGTTCGTTGCAGGCCTATTTCGATGGCTACTCGATTGCCGGTGATCGCCTGTCCACGTTGCAGGTGCCGGCCGACATCCTGATGGCGCAGGACGACCCGGTGATCCCCTACGCGACCTTCAGCGACTGGCAGCTGCCGCACCAGGCGCATCTGGAAACCGCCAGCTGGGGCGGACACTGTGGCTTCCTGGAAAACTGGCGCGGTGACGGCTTCTCCGAGCGCTGGGTGGCGCAGCGCCTGCAGCGCGTGCTGCAAGGCTGAACCGGCACGGGCGCGCAGGCCGCTACAATGCGGGTTTGCCCTTGAACCGGACCGCCATGCAAGACCAGATCATCCAAGCGTTGCGCCAGAACGAGGCCGACCAGGCCGTGCAGCTGGCCCAGGCGTGGACCCGTGATGAACCCGGCCAGGCCGAGGCCCACCGCTGGCTGGCGCTTGCGCTGCAGCAGCAGGGCAAGGCCGAGGACGCGATGGAGGCCCTGCAGCAGGCGCTGCAGCTGGCCCCGGACAACGCCCAGCTGCACCTGCAGCACGCCGGCCTGCTGCTGGCCCTGCGCCAGTTCGACGGCGCCGGCGAAGCACTGACGCGCACCACCGGGCTGGACCCGAACGCATTCGCCGCGTACCTGATGCAGGCCCACCTGGCGATCGGCCGCAACGATTTCGATGAAGCGCAGCGCCTGTCCACGCTGGCCTCGCGTGTCGAACCGGACCACCCGGAGCTGCTGACCATCGATGGCATGATCGCGCTGCGCCGCGATGATGCCGATCGCGCGCTGACGCTGCTGTCGGCCGCCAACCAGGCCCTGCCCAACGACATCCGCGTGCTTTACGCACTGGGCTTCGCCTACCTGGGCAAGAACATGCTGGCCTTCGCCGAGCAGGCGTTCCGCCGCGTGCTGGAACTGAACCCGACCATCGCCTCATTGCATGGCCTGGTGGTGCAGCTGGCCATGCGCCAGGGCAACCTGGACGCTGCGGCAGAGGCGATGCAGATCGCGCTGCAGCAGGAAGGCCTGGATACGCCTTCGATGCGCCGCCTGGCCGGCGAACTGGCACTGCGCAGCGGCCAGCCGCTGCAGGCGCTGGAGCACCTGCTGCCGTTGCTGGAATCGCTGCCTGATGACCGCGACGTGCTGCAGCTGCTGCTGATGTCCTGGCAGCGCCTGGGCCGCGAAGACGAGGCCCGCGCACGCCTGGATGCCGCCCTGGAGCAGCACCCGCAGCTGCACGACCTGTGGCTGGCACGCCTGGCGGTGGAGGAGGTCGGCAGTGCCACCGCCGCCGCTACGGTCGAGCGCTGGATGGACGCGATGCCGGGCCACCTGCCGGCGCTGGAAGCGCGCCTGCGGCTGCACGACATGGTGGGCGAACACGCGCAGGCCGAAGCGATCGCCGAGCGTATCGTCAGCCTTGAACCGGGCCGCGTCAGTGGCGAAACCCGCCTGGTCGAAGGCCTGCTGCAGCGCGATCCGGCCGCTGCCGTCGCCCGCGTGCAGGCGCTGATCGGCATGGCGCCGGAAGGCCACCGTGCCGACCTGCGCACCTGGCTGGGCGAGATCCAGGATCGCGCCGGGCAGCACGAAGATGCGCTGCAGACCTGGCTGGCCCTGCAGGCCGACCAGGCCCCGCAGCGCCTGCCGCTGCCGCCGCAGGCCAAGGCACCGCCGAGCTGGCCGGACAAGGGCGAGATCGACGGCAATGCCACCTCCGCGCCGATCTTCCTGTGGGGCGCGCCAGGGTCGGGCGTGGAGCGCGTGGCGACCGGCCTGGCCGCGGCCAGCCCGGTGCTGCGCAGCGACCGCTATACCTCCAACGCACCCGACGACGCCTTCCAGAACTACCACACGCTGCAGGACCTCGCTTCGGGCGTGCTGACGCCGGAGCGGCTGGTGCAGCGCTGGCGCGAACAGCTGCCGTCGCGCGGCGTGCAGGACGACGCGATCATCGACTGGCTGCTGTGGTGGGACAACGCGCTGCTGTGGGCGCTGCGCCCGCAGTTGCCGCAGGGCCGCCTGCTGGTGGTGCTGCGCGATCCGCGCGACATGCTGCTGGACTGGGTGGCCTACGGTGCCGCCGCACCGCTGGCAATGACCTCGCTGGCCGAAGCCAGCGAATGGCTGGCGCGCGCGTTGGCCCAGGTCGCCGCCCTGCACGAGGACGATCTGTACCCGCAGGTGCTGCTGCGCATCGACCAGATCGGCAACGATCCGCAGGCGATGGCCGAACTGCTGGGCCGACTGTTCGAGCGGCCGATGCCGCCGGCCGCGCAGCTGGGCGCGCCGCGCTTCCCGCCGGGCCACTGGCGCAACTACCGCGACGTGATGAGCGCCGCCTTCGCCAAGCTCACCCCGATCGCGGTGCGCCTGGGTTATCCGGAAGAGTGAGGACACGCCGATGCAACTGAGCAGCCACAGCCTGACCAACGGTGCACCGATCGACCGCGAATTCGCCGCAGGCGATGCGGCGGGCTTCGCACCGGACCGCAATCCGCACCTGGCCTGGAGCGATGTGCCGGAGGGCACCCGTTCGTTCCTGCTGGTATGCGTCGATCCGGACGTGCCGACCGTGCCGGAGACGGTCGGCCGCACCGACATGAGCGTGCCGCGCGACCAGCCCCGCTGTGATTTCGTGCACTGGGTGATGGCCGATATTCCGGCTTCGGTGCGCGAGATTGCCGCAGGCAGCTGCAGCGACGGCTTCGTGGTGAAGGGCAAGACCACGCCGGCCGGGCCGGCCGGCAGCCGCCAGGGCCTGAACGACTTCACCGGCTGGTTCGCCGGCAACCCGGACATGGCCGGTGACTACCTGGGCTACGACGGCCCCTATCCGCCGTTCAACGACGAGCGCGTGCACCGCTACTTCTTCCGCGTGTTCGCGCTGGACGTGGCATCGCTGCAGCTGCCGGCACGCTTCACCGCCGCCGACGCGTACCGGGCCATGCACGGCCACGTGCTGGCCGAAGCGGCACTGCACGGCACCTATACGTTGAATCCGGCGCTGGGCTGAGGCGGCATAACGGGTCGTGCCGGCCGCTGGCCGGCAACGCCCGTGTGCTGCCGGATCCGCGCATGGCAGCCGGCCAGCGGCCGGCTCTACCCACAACGAAGAAGGGCGGCCTTGCGGCCGCCCTTCAAGTGCCAGCCGACTGACAGTCGGCTCTACATCACTTCTCGATGGCCGACTCGACCACCATGTCCAGCACATACGCCTGCGACGGCGCATCGGCCGGCGGGTTCTTCACTTCGTAGCGCTTCACGCGCACTACGTTGCGCACGCCGTCTTCGTGGGTGTAGCCCTCGATGTTGCCGTAGAAGTTCTCGAACTTGCCCGGCTCACCCTGCTTCAGGCCCTTGTCGTCGAACTTCACTTCGCGCACCTGCAGGCACTGGTAGTCCGGGATCAGCGGGTGCGAGCACTTCTCGGTCTTCGCGGCCACTTCCAGGAACACGGTTTCGCCGGCGCCGCCGTAGCGGGTTTCAGCGGTCGGTTCCGGGTTGAACACCAGCACGTCGCCCTTGGCATTGGTCAGGGTCAGCTTGCCATCGGCATCCTGCTCGGCCTTCAGTTCGCCCTGCAGGCGGCTCGACACGGCTTCGTCCAGCGCCATCAGCGCCTTGTCGGTGCAGGCCATCATGGTCGAGGCCATCGCACTGACCGTCAGCTTGCCGTCGGCCAGGGTGTAGCCGCCGCCCATGCGGTTGCAGGTGTTGCTGACCGACAGGCGGCCATCAGCGAAGTCCAGGGTGACCGGCTTGTCTTCGCGGGCGAACAGCGCGTCGATGCGCTTGCCGTCGGCGCCCGTGGCCTGCTGCAGCAGCCAGTGCTGGCTCTGCAGGCGCTGCGCATCCAGGTGCGCCAGCGTCTGCTGGTCCGCTGCCTTGGTCGCGGCCGGGGCCACGTCGTCGCCGCCATTGCCGGCCGGGGCCGGGGTCTGGCTGCAGGCGGCCATCAGGGCCAGCGGGAGGAGCAGGGTGAGCTTGCGGTTCATGGTGATTCTCCTTGGGGAACCGTGGGGGAAACGGGGTGGGGCCGGCCATGGGGTTACCGTGCGGCCGGCGCTGTTCAGCTGCCGGAGGGCAACCACAGCAGCAGCGCCGCGCCCAGCGCGATGCGGTAGAGGGCGAAGGCGGTGAACCGGTGCGACTTGATGTAGCCCATCAGCCACTTCACTACGACGAAGCCGGTGACGGCCGCGGCAAGGAAGGCCACGCCCACCTCGGTCCAGTTCTCGCTGCCCAGCTGCCCGGCCTTGGCCATTTCCAGGAAGGTGTAGGCGCTGGCGGCGAACATGGTGGGAATGCCGACCAGGAACACGAACTCGGCGGCAGCGGCGCGACGGCTCAGGCCCAGCAGCATGGCCAGGAAGATCGCCGAGGCCGAGCGCGAGGTACCGGGGAACACGCCGGCCACGACCTGCGCCAGGCCCACGCCGATCGCCACTGTCCAGGTCACCTGGTCGCGGTCGGGCAGGCGCGCGGTGTAGGCCTCCACCAGCAGCATCCAGACGCCACCGATGATCAGTGCCCAGGCCACCGGGCTGACCGTCTCCGGCAGCGACCAGCCGGCCTTGCGCACCACCAGGCCGACCACGGCGGTGACCAGGAACGCAGCGCCCAGCTTGAACACGTACTCACGGTTCTCGCGTTGGTTCAAGCCGGTGGCCAGCTGCAGCAGGCGCTGGCGGAACACCAGCACCACGGCCACGATCGCGCCGGCCTGGATGACGATGTTGAAGAAGTCCGAGCGGGCACCCAGCCAGTGCTGGGCGATGAGCAGGTGGCCGGTGCTGGAGATCGGCAGGAATTCGGTCAAGCCTTCGAGGATGCCCAGCAGCAGGGCGGAGAGCAGGTCGGACATGGACGGTGCGGGCACGCGCGGCGGAAGGAAGAAGGTCGAGAGGATAGACGATCCCTGCTGCACCAAACGGGTGCGTCTGTTGGCGGGCGCACCGGTTTGGTGCGCACCGTTCTGCACCGGCGCGGGGCAGCCATATTGAAATCAACGACTTGCGGGTATCGAAAAGTTGGCACGGTCATTGCTGTACCTCAGCAGGCATTCATCCCCATCCGAGGTCGTACCGATGTCCGTGGAAAACGTTGAGAAGCTGATCAAGGACAACCAGATCGAGTTCGTCGATCTGCGTTTCGTGGATATGCGTGGCGTCGAGCAGCACGTCACCTTCCCGGTCAGCATCGTCGAACCGTCGCTGTTCGAAGAAGGCAAGATGTTCGACGGCAGCTCGATCGCCGGCTGGAAGGGCATCAACGAATCGGACATGGTGCTGCTGCCGGACCCGTCCAGCGCCTACGTCGACCCGTTCTACGCCGATCCGACCATCGTGATCAGCTGCGACATCCTCGATCCGGCCACCATGCAGGCCTATGGCCGCTGCCCGCGCGGCATCGCCAAGCGTGCCGAGGCCTACCTGAAGTCCTCCGGCATCGCCGAAACCGCGTTCTTCGGCCCGGAGCCGGAATTCTTCATCTTCGACTCGGTCCGTTTCGCCAACGAAATGGGCAACACCTTCTTCAAGGTCGACTCGGAAGAAGCGGCGTGGAACAGCGGCGCCAAGTATGACGGCGCCAACAGCGGCTACCGTCCGGGCGTGAAGGGCGGCTACTTCCCGGTTCCGCCGACCGACACCCTGCACGACCTGCGCGCGGAAATGTGCAAGACCCTGGAACAGGTCGGCATCGAAGTGGAAGTGCAGCACCACGAAGTGGCCACTGCGGGCCAGTGCGAGATCGGCACCAAGTTCAGCACCCTGGTGCAGAAGGCCGACGAGCTGCTGCGCATGAAGTACGTCATCAAGAACGTCGCGCACCGCAACGGCAAGACCGTCACCTTCATGCCCAAGCCGATCGTCGGCGACAACGGCAGCGGCATGCATGTGCACCAGTCGCTGTCCAAGGGCGGCACCAACCTGTTCTCCGGTGACGGCTACGGTGGCCTGAGCCAGCTGGCGCTGTGGTACATCGGCGGCATCTTCAAGCACGCCAAGGCCATCAATGCCTTCGCCAACTCGGGCACCAACAGCTACAAGCGCCTGGTGCCGGGCTTCGAGGCGCCGGTGATGCTGGCCTATTCGGCCCGCAACCGTTCGGCCTCGTGCCGCATTCCGTGGGTGTCCAACCCGAAGGCGCGCCGCATCGAAATGCGCTTCCCGGATCCGATCCAGTCCGGCTACCTGACCTTCACCGCGCTGATGATGGCCGGCCTGGACGGCATCAAGAACCAGATCGACCCGGGTGCACCGAGCGACAAGGACCTGTACGACCTGCCGCCGGAGGAAGAGAAGCTGATCCCGCAGGTCTGCTCCTCGCTGGACCAGGCGCTGGAAGCGCTGGACAAGGACCGCGAGTTCCTCAAGGCCGGCGGCGTGATGAGCGATGACTTCATCGACGGCTACATCGCGCTGAAGATGCAGGAAGTGACCAAGTTCCGCGCGGCCACCCACCCGCTGGAATACCAGCTGTACTACGCCAGCTGACCGGGCGCGATGGCGGTGGGTCCCCCCTCCCACCCGCCGCCATCGCTTCCGTTCTCGCGGCTGGGGAGCCGCAAGGCGGGCGCAGGCCCGCCGTTGTAGAGCGGGTCGCTGGCCCGCTGCAGTACAGCGGACTGCCGGTCCGCTGAAACAGGGGCAAGAGAGACCGGATACGCGACCAGGGCCGCCCTCCCTCCCGCGTCGGTCGTGCAAGGAGAGAGGCACGGCCGTCCCGGCCCTGTACGTGTCCGGTGCAACAGCCACGGTCATCACCCTGATGACCTGTGGTTGCCTGATGCCAACGCGCGCTGGCGCGCTGGCCCCATCCACCCTCGGGACATGCGCATGAAACTGATCTCCGCCATCATCCGACCGTTCAAGCTCGACGAGGTCCGCGAGGCCCTGTCCGATGCAGGCGTGTCGGGCATCACCGTGACCGAAGTGAAAGGTTTCGGTCGCCAGAAGGGCCACACCGAGCTGTATCGCGGCGCCGAGTACGTCGTCGATTTCCTGCCCAAGATCAAGATCGAAACGGTGGTCACCGACGAGCGTGCCGACGCGGTGATCGAAGCGATCCAGTCGTCGGCAGGCACCGGCAAGATCGGTGACGGCAAGATCTTCGTCACCGCCGTCGAACAGGTCATCCGCATCCGCACCGGCGAAATCGGTGCCGACGCGCTGTAACCCCCTTCCGGAGACTCCCCAATGAAGATGCGCCTTCTCACCGGGTGGCAGGCCCGGTTCCACCTGGTGTGCCTGTTGATGCTGCTCAGCGCGCTGGCCGCAGGTGCGTGGCCGGGCAGCGCCCATGCCCAGGCACAGGTGTCGCCGCTGCCGAGCGAAACCGTTGCGGTCGAGCCGCTGCACGATCCGGCCGCCAGCGCCGCTGCGCCGGCCGTGGCCGAAGCGGCCGCCGCCTACGATCGTGGCGACGTCGCCTGGATGCTCACCTCCACGTTGCTGGTGCTGCTGATGGTGGTGCCGGGCCTGGCCCTGTTCTACGGCGGACTGGTGCGTTCGAAGAATGTGCTGTCGGTGCTCAGCCAGATCCTGGTGGTGTTCTCGCTGGTGCTGCTGCTGTGGGTGTCCTACGGCTACAGCGCGGTGTTCAGCGCGGGCAATCCATTCTTCGGTTCGTTCACCGAATTCGCCTTCCTCAAGGGCTTCACGCCCGACTCGGTGGGCAACACGCCGATCAAGGGCCTGCCGGACTACCTGTTCGTCGCCTTCCAGTCGACCTTCGCCGGCATCACCACCGCGCTGATCGTCGGTGCCTTCGCCGAGCGCATCAAGTTCCGTGCGGTACTGCTGTTCTCGGCACTGTGGTTCACCCTCAGCTACATCCCGATGGCACACATCGTCTGGGGCGGCGGCTACCTGGGTGAACTGGGCGCGATCGACTTCGCCGGTGGCACCGTGGTCCACATCAACGCGGGCGTGGCCGGCCTGGTTGGCGCGTGGTTCGTCGGCAAGCGCCTGGGCTACGGCCAGACCGCGCTGAAGCCGCACAACGTACCGTTTACCTACATCGGCGCCATGCTGCTGTGGGTGGGCTGGTTCGGCTTCAATGCCGGTTCCGCCGCTGCGGCCGATACGGTGGCCTCGCTGGCCTTCCTCAACACCGTGCTGGCCACCGCCGCCGCCGTGCTCGGCTGGACCCTGGTGGAAGCGATCGGCAAGGGCAAGCCGTCGGCACTGGGGGCGGCGTCGGGTGCGGTGGCCGGCCTGGTCGGCATCACCCCGGCCTGCGGCACGGTCGGCCCGCTCGGCGCGATCGTGATCGGCTTCGTCGCCGGCGTGGTCTGTGTGTGGGGCGTGACCGGCCTCAAGCGCCTGCTGAAAGTGGACGACACGGCCGACGTGTTCGGTGTGCATGGTGTCGGCGGCATCGTCGGCGCGATCCTCACCGGCGTGTTCAGTGCACAGTCGCTGGGCGGTACCAAGGCCGATCTGGATATCGCCCACCAGGTGTGGGTGCAGGTGGTCAGCGTCGGCCTGACCGTACTGTGGTCGGCGGTGGTGACCGCGGTCATCCTGCTGATGGTCAAGGTCGTGGTCGGCCTGCGCGTGACCGAAGAGGCCGAACGCACCGGCCTGGATGTGACTTCGCACGGCGAATCGGCGTACGAGGCCTGACCGGCTTCACGGTTTCGCGGACGCCTCGTTACCGCCGTCGCACAGGCAGTAGCGGGCGTCCGCCCTCGGCGGCCCTAGGGCCGCCAATGTCTATCCACCGGCTGGCAGTGTCGGAGCAGATTCCGATGGCCGCCGGCTGCCAGAAGCCGCCTCGTCGGACATCACACTTTGCTGGGCAAGGCTTTGGCCCGCGTAGCTTGCTGGCTCTGTCGCCTTCCATGCGATTCCCCTAAAGTGCGGCCTCTTCCAGCCGAATACTCGTCGGACTGGCAGTTATCCGCAGGGAAAGAGCATCGTGAAACAGGGACGTAAGGTACGCAGCCGCGCGTTGCGGTGGCGGTTGTCCGTGGGCGTGGGATTGGCCATCGCCGGCCTCCAGGCGCCGGCATGGGCGCAGACGGTGTCGCCGGAGCAGGAACTGCTCCGGCAGCAGGAGCGCGAGCGCCTCCTGCGTGAACAGCAGGAGTCCACGCCGGACGTCCGCCTGCAGCCGGCTACCGAAGACCTCGGCCACCTGCCGGTGGAGGAGTCACCGTGCTTCACCATCAACGCCATCGCGCTGCAGGGGGATCTTGCGGACCGCTTCCGCTGGGCGCTGGCGGCAGCTGATCCCCGCAGCGATCCCGCCACCGGGCGCTGCTTGGGTACGGGCGGCGTGGACGTCGTGATGAAGCGCGTTCAGAACGCGATCATCGAGCGCGGCTACGTCACCACCCGCATCCTGGCCGCACCGCAGGACCTGAAGGCCGGCATCCTGACGCTCACGGTCGTGCCAGGGCGCGTCAACGCCATCCGCTTCGCCGATGGAAAAGGCCGTACCCCCGCCCTCTGGAACTCGATGCCGGTGACGCGCGGCGAGGTGCTGAACCTGCGTGACATCGAGCAGGCGCTGGAGAACCTGCAACGCGTGCCGACTGCCTCGGTGGACATACAGATCGCGCCACCAGCCGACGGCGCGGCCGCCAAACCCGGCGAAAGCGACCTGGTGATCAGCTGGAAGCAGGCGCGCCCGGTACGGGTCAATCTGACCCTGGACGATGCCGGCAGCCAGAGCACGGGCAAGATACAGGCCGGTGCCACGGTGTCGGTGGACAACCCTGCGGGCCTGAGCGATCTGTTCTACATCAACGTGGGCAGATCGGTGTTCAATGGCAGCGAACGTGGCACCGACAGCTGGGCGGCGCACTACAGCCTGCCGCTGGGCGGTTGGTTGCTGGGCGCCAATGCCAGCAAGTACGACTATGAGCAGACCGTTGCCGGTGCGTTCGAGAACTACGTCTACAGCGGCTCCAGCCGCAATGCGGAACTGCGTTTGACCCGCATGCTGTTCCGCAATGCGCACGCCAAGACCAGCATGTACGCGCGTGGCTGGTATCGCGAATCGGACAACTTCATCAACGACACCGAGATTGAAGTGCAGCGCCGCCGCATGGCCGGCTGGGAGCTGGGCCTGGGCCACCGTCACTTCATCGGCAAGGCGACGCTGGATGTGAACCTGGCGTACCGCAAGGGTACCGGTGCCTTCAACGCGTTGCGTGCGCCGGAAGAGGCCTTTGGCGAAGGCACGGCGCATGGCCGCATCTATACCGCGGACGCGCAGCTGGTCCTGCCCCTGCAGTGGGTCAAGCAGAGCCTGCGCTACATCGGCAGCTGGCGCGCGCAGTGGAACCGCTCGCCATTGGTGCCGCAGGACCGGTTCTCCATTGGTGGCCGCTACACCGTGCGTGGCTTTGATGGCGAAATGTCGCTGACCGGTGAGCGTGGCTGGTTGCTACGCAATGAAGTAGGCGTGCCCCTGGGCGGCGGCGTGGAGGCCTACGTTGCCGTTGATCACGGGCGTGTTGCCGGCCCGTCCACGGCGCGATTGCTGGGCAACCGGCTCACCGGCACCGCGCTCGGACTTCGCGGTGGCACCCGCCACATCAACTGGGATGCGTTCGTCGGCAGCCCGCTGTCCAAGCCGCGTGGTTTCCAGACCGCCTACACCACGTTCGGAATGAACGTGGGCGTCTCGTTCTGACACCTGCACATGACCGGCCTGCGCAGTCCGCTGCGCGGCCAACACGATGTGGTACCGCGCAGCCTGCTGCGCATACAACCCAACAGCACCGAAAGGAATCAGCGCCGTGAACAAAGTCTACCGTCTGGTCTTCAACCGTACGCTCGGGGTCATGCAGGTGGCGTCCGAGCTGGTCAACGCCGCGCACGGCGGTGCCGACAACCGGGAAGGCCGTACGGTTGGCACGCTGCGTCCGATCAGTTTCGCGCTGTGGCTGATGCTGGGGTGGGTGGGTCTGGTGCAGCCGTTGTCCGCGCAGCAGGCGCCGGCCGACCCGGGCCGAATTGCCGCAGACCCCGGCGCGCCGGCGAACCAGCGCCCGACGGTGATCACCTCGGCCAACGGCACGCCCCAGGTCAACATCACCACGCCCAGCGCTGGCGGCGTGTCGCGCAATACCTACCAGCAGTTCGACGTCGGCCACCAGGGCGTCATCCTCAACAACTCGCGCGGTGAGGTGCAGACCCAGCTGGGCGGCTGGGTGCAGGGCAATCCGTGGCTGGCCACCGGTAGCGCGCGCGTCATCCTCAACGAGATCAACAGCAGCAATCCGAGCCACCTCAATGGCTACGTGGAAGTGGCGGGTGCGCGGGCGCAGGTGGTCATCGCCAACCCGGCCGGCATTCAGGTCAATGGCGCGGGCTTCCTCAATGCCAGCCGGGTGACCCTCACCACCGGTACGCCGATCGTCACCCAGGGCGTACTGGACGGGTACCGCGTGGAAGGTGGCAGCATCGGTATCGGTGGCGCAGGCCTGGATACCAGTCGCGCCGACTACACCGACATCATCACCCGTTCGCTGCAGGTCAACGCCGGCATCTGGGCCAACCAGCTGCAGGCCAGCCTTGGCAGCAACGTGGTCAGCGCTGACCACAGCAGTGTGCAGCTGCAGAGTCCTGCATCCGCGGCGCCCACCTTCGCGCTGGATGTGGGCGCGCTGGGCGGCATGTACGCCAATCGCATCTGGCTGGTCGGCAACGAACACGGCGTGGGCGTGAGCAACGCCGGCAAGATCGGCGCGCAGGCCGGCGAGCTGGTCGTCACTGCCGACGGCCGGCTGCAGAACACCGGCGCGATGCATGCGCAACAGGACCTGCGCATCGATGCCAGCGCGGGCATCGCCAATGCCGGCACGCTCAGTGCGGAGCGCGAGCTGCGCCTGCAGACCCCTGCGGATGTCGACAACAGCGGCGGCACCCTCAACGCGCGGCGCATCGAAGTAAATGCCGATGCACTGCGCAATCGTGGCGGCAGCATCGAACAGCTTGGAGCGCAGGTGCTGCAGCTGCAGGCGGCCGACGTCAGCAATCTGCAGGGCCGTATCGGCAACGTGGCCAGTGTGTCGCCGGGTACCAGCACCGGTACCCCGCCTGGCACGGGTACACCGGCAACCGGGACACCGGGTACGGGCAGCCCGGGTACCGGCACGCCAGGCACGGGTACTCCGGGCACCGGCTCTCCTGGCACCGGCACCCCGCCGGTCACGCCACTTCCGCCGCTGGCGGCCGGTGTGCTCAACATCGCCGGAACGCTGGGCAACGACGGCGGCCGCATCGAAGCCAGTGGCGACCTGCAGCTCAGCGCCCGCAACAGCCTGGACAACAGCGACGGTACCCTGGGCGCAAGCACCCTGCAGGTACAGGGACAGGCGCTGCGCAACATGCGTGGCACCCTGCAGGTCCAGGGCGCGGCCAGCGCGCAGGTGCAACAGCTGGACAACAGCGGCGGCCGCATGACCTTCGCCCGTGGCTTCGAGTTGAAGGCGATGTCGGCGATCAATCGCGGCGGCAGCCTCGCCCACGGTGGCAGCGCCGGGACGACCTGGACGATTGGCCAGCTCGACAACAGCGAGGGCAGCATCTCCAGCAATGCCACGCGCCTGGGTCTGGACATCGGCACCCTGGTCAACACGCGAGGTGGCATCAGCCACGCTGGCAGTGAAGGGCTGTTGCTGCGTGCGGGGGTCTTGGACGGTGTGCAAGGCAGCATCGCCACCGCAGGCGCGGCAGATCTGCTGCTGGGCCGTGCCGACCACCGCGGCGCGCAGCTGGTCGCCCGTCAGCTCGAGCTGACCGCACAGGACTTCGACAACCGTGGCGGCCGCGTGCTGTCCACCGGGCTGCAGGCCAGTACGCTCAATGTCCGCAATCACCTGGACAACAGCGACGGTGGCCTGCTGGCCAGCAATGCCGACCTGCAGATCGACGCGGCGTCCTTCGGCAATGCTGCCGGTACCGTGCAGCAGGCGGGCGCCGGCAACCTGCGCATTGCCACCGCCAACCTGCAGGGCCAGGGCGGCACTGTTCTCAGCAACGGCACCCTGCAGCTGCACGGCGATACCCTGAATCTGCGCAACGGCACCACCGCCGCGCAGCGCATCGATGTACGTGCCGGCGACCTGACCACCGCCGGTGGCACGCTGACCTCGACGGGCGGCGACGCGCTGCAGCTGCAGGTATCGCGCACCCTGGACAACAGCGGCGGCACCGTTGGCGCCAATGGTGCGCTGGACATCAACAGTGGCATCCTCATCAACGATGGCGGCAAACTGATCGCCGCAGGCACTGGCACCAGCCGCATCCATGCTAGCCAGCGGTTGCAGAACCAGCGCGGCCTGCTGTCCGGCAATGGCGATCTGGACATCAATGCCGATGGGCTGCTGAACGAGGGCGGCAGCATCGACCATGCCGGCACCGGCACGCTGCAGATCGAGGCGATCACCGTGCAGGGGGCTGGCGGCAGCATCGCCAGCAACGGCCAGCTGCAGTTGAGCGGGCAGCAGCTGGACCTGCAGAAGGGCAACACCCGCGCCCGTGACGTGAAGATCACGGCCACGGGCCTGGACACCAGCGGCGGCAGCCTGTTGTCCCTGGGCAACAATGCGATGCAGTTGCAGGTGCAGGGCCTGCTGCGCAACGACGGCGGCAGCATCAGCGCCAATGGCGCGCAACAGATCCAGGCGGGCGCGCTGTCCAACCGCGGCGGTGCGCTCAATTCGGCGGGTACTGCAGCGTCGCAGATCCGGGTCGACGGCACCCTCGATAACAGTGGCGGCAGCATCGCCAGCAACGCGGCCAATCTGCAGCTGAAGAGCGGCGCGCTGGTCAATGCCGGCGGTACCCTCAGCCATGCGGGCAGCGCCGGCCTGGTCATCGCTACCGGGCGCCTGGACGGGGCGAAGGGACAGATTGCCACTGCTGGCGCCCTGCAGCTCACTGCGGCCGAGGTCGACCACCAGGACGCATCGCTGGCTGCCGCACAGCTGGATATCACGGCGACCGGGTTGGACAACCGCGGTGGGCGCATCATCGCCACCGGCACCGGCGGCAACACGCTGCGCGTGCAGGGCACGCTGGACAATGGCAATGGAGGCACCGTTGCCAGCAATGGCAACCTGGACATCCACGCGCGCACCTTCGGCAACGCCGGAGGGACCGTGCAGCAGGCCGGTTCCGGCAGCCTGGTCATCACCACGCAGGACCTGACCGGCGCCGGTGGCACCCTGCTCAGCAACGGTTCGCTGGACCTGCAGGGCGACACCCTCGATCTGCGCGATGGCACCACGACGGCGCAACGCATCAGCATCGCCGGTGACAGCGTGATCACCGCGGGCGGCAATCTGAGCGCGCTCGGCAGCCAGGTGCTCCAGTTGCAGGCCCGCAGCCTGCTCGACAATACCGGCGGAACGCTGGGCAGCAATGGCGCCGTCGACGTGCATGCAGGCCGCTTCGTCAACGACCACGGCAAGTTGATCGCCGCCGGTGATGCTGCATCCGCAATCCGTGCCGCGCAGCTGGAGAACCGCAGCGGTTCGCTCTCCGCCAACGGCGACCTGCGCATCGAGGCGCAGATGCTGTCGGGCCAGGGCGGCAGCATAAGTGCTTCCCGCGCGCTGTCTCTGCAGGGCGGTTCATTGGATCTCCGCGGCGGCAGCGTGGCGGCCGAGCAGCTCGATATCGTGGCCGACAGCCTGGACAACAGTGCAGGCGCGCTGCGTGCAACCGGCAGCGGAACGCTGGCATTGCAAGTAAGCGGCCGGCTGGCCAACGACGCGGGCACCATCGCCAGCAACGGTGCGCAGCACATTGAAGCCGGCGAGCTCTCCAACCGTGGCGGCACGCTCAGTTCGGCCGGCAGCGCGTCCACTGAGCTGCGCGTCAATGGCCTCTTCGACAACAGCAACGGCACGCTGGCCAGCAATGGTGCGGCGCTGAAGATCGACGCCGGCGGCATGGCCAACGTCAAGGGCACGCTCAGCCATGCCGGCACGCAGGGCCTGCTGCTGCGTACCGGGCAACTGGATGGCCAGGGCGGCACCATTGCCAGCGCAGGGGGCATCACCCTTCAGGCGGGCAGCGTGGACCATCGCGGCGCCACCCTGCAGGCCGAGCGCATCACGCTGGACGCACAGTCGTTCGACAACCGGGCCGGCAAGGTCATCGCAACCGGTGCCGAGGGCAGCCGGATCGAGGTGGCCGGCACGCTGGACAACGGCGAGGGTGGCCTGCTGGCCAGCAATGGCGACCTGGGCATCCAGGCGGCGGTGTTCGGCAATGCCGGCGGTGGCGTGCAGCACGCCGGCGAAGGCGTGCTGTCGATCAACGCCGGAGCGCTCAACGGTACGGGCGGCACGCTGGTCAGCAATGGCAGCCTGCTGCTCAAGGGCACCACCACCGACCTGCGGGCGGGTGTCACCTCGGCCAAGCGGATCGAGGTGGACACCGGCACCCTGGTCACCGCCGGCGGCACGCTCACCGCGACCGGCGGTGACATGCTGCGGCTGAGCGCACGCGAACGCATCGACAACAGCGGCGGTACGGTGTCCAGCAACGGTGGCCTGGATCTGCGCAGCGCCGTGCTGGTCAACGCCGGCGGTACGCTGCAGTCCGCGGGTACAGCGGCCAGCCAGCTGAGCATCGGCCAGGACCTCAACAACCGCGGTGGCCGCATCCTGGCCAACGGTGGGCTCGGCATCGCTTCCGGCAGCATCGACAACCAGGGCGGTGCGCTGCACAGCGCTGAACGGCTGGTGGTCAAGGCCGATGGCCTGCTCGACAACAGCAACAAGGGCGTGATTGCCAGTGGCGCGCGCATGCAGGTGGCGGCGGCTTCGCTAGACAACCGCAGCGGCAGCATCGAGCAGGCGGGTGACGGCCTGCTGCAGATCGATGCCACTACGCTGCAGGGCCACGCCGGCCGTATCGTCAGCAACGGCGAGCTGCAGCTGAAGGGCGAGACCGTCGATCTGAGTGCGGGCACCACGGCCGCGCAGCAGGTCAGCATCGAGGTCGGCCAGCTCGACAACACGGCCGGTACGCTGAACGCCACCGGCAACCAGGCGATGTCGCTGCAGGTGCGCGGCGCGCTGGGCAATGACGGCGGCACCATTGCCGCCAACGGCGCGCAGCAGATCAGCGCCGGTTCGCTATCGAATGCGGGCGGCACGTTGAGCTCGGCAGGTACGTCCGACAGCCGGGTCACCGTCACCGGCCGATTCAACAACGGCGGCGGCACCCTCGCCAGCAATGCCGGCAACCTGCGTATCGATGCCGGGCAGCTGGTGAACGCTGCCGGCAGCATCGTCCATGCAGGCAAGGGCGTGTTGACCGTGCAGGCCAACCAGCTGGATGGAGCTGCCGGAAGCATCGCCACGGCAGGCGCATTGCAGCTGGATGCGATGACTGTGGACCATCGCGGCGCCACGCTCAGTGCCGATCACTTCAACATCAATGCCGACCGCTTCGACAACCAGAACGGCAAGCTGCTGGCGACGGGCACGCAGGCCAGCAGCGTGCAGGCCACCACCTCACTGGACAATGGTGGCAACGGTCTGATCGCCAGCAATGGCGACTTGGCCCTGACCAGCGCAGTGTTCGGCAATGCTGGCGGCACCGTGCAGCAGGCCGGCACCGGCACGCTGGCCATCAACGCGCACACCTTGAATGGCCAGGGCGGCAAGCTGCTCAGCAATGGCGCCCTGCAGTTGGCCGGCGAGACCACCGACCTGAGTGACGGCACGCTGTCGGCTGCCCGCATCGCCGTGGATACCGGCACGCTGCTCAACGCGGGCGGTTCGATCATCGCCTCCGGTCGCGATGCCTTGAAGGTGTCCGCGCGCGAAAGGCTGGACAACACCGGTGGCACGCTTGCCGGCAATGGCACGCTGGATCTGCGCAGCGCGCAGCTGCTCAACAACCGGGGCACGATCCAGGCTGCCGGCGGCGGTGGCAGCACCCTGGCGATCACCCGTGCGCTGGAGAATCGCGGCGGCCGCATCCTGACCACAGGAGACGCCACCCTCACAGCAGGCGCGTTCGACAATCGCGGCGGCACCGTGCACAGCGATGGCACCAGTGCGTTGACCGTGCGCGTCGACGGCCTGCTCGAGAACAGCGACAAGGGCACCCTGTCCGCCGGAGGCACGCTGCTGGCCGAGGCACAGTCCATCAACAACGACGGTGGCACCGTGGCGGCTGGTCAGGACATGCAGCTGACCAGCGGTGAAGTGCTGCGCAACCAGGCTGGCCTGGTCCAGGCCGGCAAGCACCTGCAGGTCTCGGCCAGCGGCCTGAACAACACCAGTGGCCGGATCATCGCCAACGACCTGCAGCTGGATACCCGCGGCCAGGCGCTGGACAATCGCAGCGGCATCATTGCCAGCCTTTCCGGAAATGCGGAGCTGCGCAGTGGTGCGCTGGACAATACCGGCGGGTTGTTGCAATCGGCGGCGGCGCTCAGCATCAACACTGGGGGACAGCGGCTGACCAATGCCAGTTCCAACGGCAACGGCATCGTCAGCAGCGGCACGCTGCAGATCCGCAGCGGCGATCTCGACAATCGTGGCGGCGCCGTGTCCGCCAAGTCCGGCGCCGACGTGCAGGCCATCAACATCGACAACAGTGGCGGTGGCTCGCTGGTGAGTGCGGCCGACCTGCTGCTGCGCGCGCAGCAGCTGGCCAACAGTGGTGGCAGCGTGACCGCCGGTGGCAACGCCGATATCGGCTTGCAGGGCGCGCTGCTCAACAGTGGCGGCCTGGTGGCCGCAACCGGCCGCCTCGACCTGCAAGCCAGCCACGTCGACAACCGCAATACGCTCAGCCCGGGCAATGGTCCTGCACTGGGGCTGCAGGGCAAGACCCTGCAGGTAACCACCAGCAACCTGGACAACCAGAACGGCCAGGTGATTGCGGACAACCTCGTGCTGCAGGTGAACCAGCGCCTGGACAACAGCGGTGGCCTGGTGTCGGCGGCCCTGGGCTCCGATGTCCGCGCCGATACCCTGGTCAACAGCGGCGGCACCCTGGTGGCCGGCAGGCAGCAGACCCTCCGCACCCGCGAGATCATCGGTGACGGCCGGCTGATGTCGCAGGGTGACATGACCCTGGAGCTGGGACAGAGCCACACCAACCGTGGCGAGATGGTGGCCAACGGCACGCTGAGCCTGTCCATCCAGGGCAACCTGGACAACACCGGCAAGCTGGCCGGCGCCAACGTCAACATCAATGCGGGCAACATCACCAATGCGTCCACCGGCGAGATCAGCAGCATCGGCCTGACCCGCCTTGCAGCGGGCGGCGCACTGGTCAACTACGGCCTGCTGGAAGGCAACGTCACCCATATCACCGCCGCGACCGTCGACAACATCGGCAGCGGCCGCATCTACGGTGACCGCGTCGCCATCCAGGCGGGCTCGCTCAACAACGTGGCGGCCAACATCGGTGGCGTGGACCGTGCAGGCACCATCGCCGCGCGCCAGCGCCTGGACCTCGGCGTCGGCACGCTGACCAACAGCGGCAAGAGCCTGATCTTCAGCGATGGCGACGCCGCCATCGGCGGCGCCCTGAACGGCTTGGCCGCAGTAGGCAGCGCGCAGCGGGTGGACAACATCGGATCCACCATCGAGGTCAGCGGCAACCTGGATCTGTCCGCGCTGGCAGTGAACAACATCCGCGAGAACGTAGTCGTGGAGAAGGTCACCACCGTGCACGCGCCGGTCCGGCTGGAGCAGCCCGGCTGGTTCAAGAACGCCAACAACAACAACCGCGATTTCAGGGCAACCTCGAACTACCAGCCGTACGAGATCTACTACCTTGATCCGTCGGACATCCTGGAAGACACCCCCTACGTCACCCCGGATGGCCAGCAGATCCGCAAGGCGGTCATCCGGCTGACCAGCAACACCAGCGCCTATGCCTTTGCCCGCGGCGGCGCGTATGGTGCGCGCGCTTCACGCGAACGCCTCAACGTGCAGGACGGCACCGTCACGATCTATTACGTCGGCCGTGCCGACAACCGCAACAATCCCGACCAGCTCGGCGCGGGCGCGGAAGATCCCTTCCGCGACCTGTCCGTCCGCGGGGCCGGTTCGCCGCCGATCGAGTACGTGACCGATACCCTCCGGTACAACAACGCCTACGGCACCTGCACCACCACCTGCGTGCAGCTCATCACTTATCCGGACTATGACAATCCGGACGCGACGCTGATCAACATGCAGCGCCACCCGCAGGAGACCAGCGGCAACGAGAAGACCCGTATTGCCACCCGCACCACCGTGGAAGACGTGGTGGTCTCGGCAGGCAACAACGCCGTGATCAATGCGGGCGGCAACATGCGGATCAGCACCGATCGGCTGGAGAACCGTTTCGCCAACATCGCTGCGGGTCGCGACCTGGCCATCGTCGGCCTGAATCGCGATCAATCCGAGGTGATCAATGCTGCCGAGCAGCTGACCCGCACCAGCACCTTCGACAACGTGTCCATCACCTACGGTGGCTCCTCCAGCCGCTGGAAGGCGGCACCGATCACCGAGAAGACCGGCGCGCTGGGTTCGTCGATAACCGCCGGTGGCAAGCTCACCATCGATGTCGGCAACCTGCGCAACGACAACACCGGGGGCAGCAACCCCAACGCCGGTGGTGGCAAGGGCACCGCGCAGGTGGATACCAACGGCCGCGGTGCAGGTGCGGTCGGTCCCGGCGCGGGCAGCGTGCAGGGGCCCGGCCAGAGCACGGGGCAGGGTGCGGGCAGCGTAGACGCGCAGGGGCCGGGCACCGCTGGCGCGGCGCAGGGGGCCAACGGCGGCCATCAGCAGGCGGTAACACAGGCCGACGGCGTGCGGGCAGACGCGGCGGGTGCCCAGGGCCCCGGCCAGGCCGGCAATGCCGGGGCGGGCGCTGGCACGGCGCAGGACATCAGTGCCACCCAGGCCGGGCAGGCCAATGCCAACGGCCCGGCGGCGGTGCGCGCCGGAGAGCATGCCGGCAGTGATGGCAATGCCGCGGTGGATGGCAAGCAGGCCACCACGACAACCGGTGCTGATCCGCGCGTGGTGGTCACCACCACCCCGAATGCCAGTGCGCCCACCGCCAGCCTGTTCAATGTGGACGCCAACCGTGGCAACCACATCGTGGAAACTGACCCGCGCTTTACCAGCTATCGTGATTGGCTCAGCTCGGACTATCTTCTGCAGCGCGCAGGCTTCGATCCCGCGCAGACGCAGAAGCGTCTGGGTGATGGCTTCTACGAGCAGAAGCTGGTGCGCGAGCAGATCGGCGAACTCACCGGCCGCCGCTTCCTTAGCGGCCACGCCAGCGACGAGGAGCAGTACCGCGCGCTGCTGGAGGCCGGTGCCACCGTGGCGAGCGAATGGGGCCTGCGCCCCGGCGTAGCGCTCACCGCCGAGCAGATGGCACGCCTGACCAGCGACATCGTCTGGCTGGTGGAAAAGGACGTCACCCTGGCCGATGGCTCGGTGGTTCGCGCGTTGGTCCCGCAGGTCTACCTGCGGGTGCTGCCGGGCGACCTTGGCAACGATGGCGCATTGCTGGCCGGCGCGGAGGTGGACGTCAAGCTGCGCGGTGACCTGGTCAACAGCGGCACGATTGCCGGCCGGCAGCTGGTCAGCATCGATGCCGGCAACATCCGCAACCTGTCCGGCGGCCAGATCAGCGGTGCGCAGGTGGGCCTGTCGGCGCGGCAGGACATCGACATCATCGGTAGTACCGTCAAGGCTACCGATGCGCTGGCGTTGAAGGCCGGCGGCAACATCACCGTGGCTTCGACTACCACGGAATGGAAGGACCAGGGCGATCGCCTGTCGCAGCAGAAGACCACGCTCGATCGCGTGGCTGGTCTGTATGTCACCAATCCCAGCGGCGACGGCGTGCTGTCGGTGGTGGCCGGCGGTGACATCGGCCTCAAGGCGGCAGAGGTCCGCAATGCCGGGAAGGATGGCATCACCCAGCTGGTTGCTGGCGGCACCCTGGACCTGGGTGCGCAGACGCTGGGCCAGAGCAGCGCGCTGAACCACGACAGCCGCAATCACACCAGCAACAGCCAGACCACGCATGCGGTGTCTTCGATTGAAGGCGCTGGCGATGTGGTGCTGGCAGCGGGCAAGGACATCAACCTGGCTGCAACCCGCATCAAGGCCGATGGCGGCATGGCCCTGCAGGCCGGTGGGGACATCAACAGCCAGGTGCTGGTGGACAGCCGCAGCAGCGACTTCAATGCCGGTGGCAAGCGCAGCTCGCTGCAGATCAGCCAGAGTGATGAGACCGTGCGCGGCAGCCAGCTGCTGGCTGGCGACAACATGGTGTTGAGGGCAAACCGCGATATCAATCTGACCGCTACCCGGGCCACCAGCTCGGATGGCACGTTGAGTGTGACCGCCGGTCGCGACGTCAACCTGCTCTCGGCCAGCGAGACGCATGACTTCAGCCTGGACAGTTACGATAAGAAAAAGAAGACACTTTCGAGCACCACCACCACCCGCCATGCCGAGAGCAGCGACAGCTACGCGATCGGCACCGGTCTGATGGGCGAGAGCGTGAGCGTCACCGCCGGCCGTGACCTGACCGCGGTGGGCGCGATGGTCGATGCCACGGGTACGGTCGTTCTCGGCGCTGGCAACAATGTGCTGATCACCTCCGCTGAGGACCATCACAGCAGCGAGTCCAGCGAGAGCAGGAAGAAGTCCGGCTTCACCGGTGGCTTCCCCAATGGCACCGCTTCGATCGGTTACGGTAGCTCGAAGAACAGCAGCAGCACTGCCGAGCAGTCGACCACCCAGGTCGGCTCGGCCATCGCCTCGCGCGAAGGCAGCGTGCTGATCAACGCAGGCAACCAATTGACGGTCGCGGCGTCCGACGTGGCGGCAGGCAAGGATCTGACCCTGGTCGGCAGGGACATCAACCTGGTTGCCCGGCAGGACACCGTGGATACGCAGTCCAGCCAGTCGAGCAAGTCCAGCGGCTTCTCGGTGGGCGTCACCTACGACCCGGCCAAGGCGTACCGCGCCGCACGCGACAACGCTACCGAAGGCATGGCCGACAGCGGCACGATGATGGGCCGGATCACGCGCACCGCCGAGGGCGTGGCGGCCGGCGTGTCGGCGGCCGTGCTGCCGGCGATCACGGCCGGCAGCCAGCGATCCAACAGCAACCAGAGCCACTCAACCAGTGATGCCCGGGTCAGCAATCTCAATGCAGGCGGCAATCTCTCGCTGATTGCCAACGGCGGCTCGATCACCAGCCAGGGCGCGCAGATGTCGGCCGAGGGCAATGCCGCCCTGCTGGCTACCAAGGACATCGTGTTCGATGTCGCGCACAACACCGAGCGCAGTGACAGCGACAGCCGTGGCAAGGGTTGGGGTATCGCCACCAACTCGGCAGGCCTGCCGTTCGGCACCAACAACTCACGCAGCGATGGCGCCGGACAGAGCGACACCATTACCGGCACCCAGCTGTCGGTCGGTGGTGGCGTGCGCATGGCCACCACGGAGGGTGACATCAGTCTCACTGCTGCGAACATTGCGGCGGAGAAGGACGTCAGCATCCGTGCTGCGGGCGATCTGACGATCCGTAGCGGGCAGGACACGGTCAGCAATGCCAACCGCTCGGACAGCAAGGCGATCGGCACTGTGCAGATCTCCGATACCGAGAAATTCTCCGGTTGGCATCGCGAACAGCATCGCGATGACAGCGCGCAGGTCTCACAGGTGGCCAGCACCGTCGGCAGCCTCGGCGGCAACGTCAACCTCACCGCAGGTGACAAGTACACCCAGAGCGCCAGCAATGTAGTGGCAGCCAAGGACGTGAACATCACCGCTGCCGAGATCGAGCTGCTGACCGCCGACGAAAGTGGCCACTACTCGCAGAGCGACAAGGACCTGAAGATCGGTGCCTTCGCGCGGGTGAAGTCGCCGTTGATCGATCTGCTCAACAACGTCGACGCCGCGCGCAAGTCCGACGATCGCCTGCAGAAGATGCAGGGACTTGCCGCTGGTGCCAATGCCTATCAGGCCGCCAGTGCCATCTCCAGCATGGCCGGCAAGGGCGGAGGCGGGGCACTGCTCAGTGCCGAGGCCGGCGTCGGCTTCAAGACCTCCAGCAGCAGTGCCGATGGCAGCAGCCAGGTCTCGCGAGGCTCCACCATCCAGGGGGGCGGCAACGTCAACCTGACCAGCACCCAGGGCGACATCCACGTGGTGCAGGGCAATCTGAGCGCGGGCAACACGCTCAGCCTGGATTCGGCCGGTGACATCCTGCTGGAAGCGGGCAGGGCGCATGTGGCCGACCGTAGCAAGAGCAGCAATGCCGGCGCCGAAGTCGGCGTGGGCGTTGCGGTGGGCGCGCAGACCGGCGTGTACGTGTACGCCGAAGCCAGCGTCGGCAGCAGCAAGTCCAACGCCGAGAGCAGCACCTGGCAGAACACCACGCTGACCGGCAAGAACATCTCGATGAAGGCTGAGGGCGACACCACGCTGCGTGGGGCCACGGCGACCGCTGATCGCATCGACGTCAAGACCGGCGGCACGCTGACCATCGAGTCGTTGCAGGACATCGCCGAGAGTATGTCGAAGAACAGCCAGGTGGGCGGCCGCGTGCAGGTGTCGTTCGGTACCGCGTGGAATGCCGACGGTTACGCCAGTGCAGGCAAAGCCAACGGCAGCTATCAGGGCGTTGGCCAGCAGAGCGGCCTGTTTGCCGGCAATGGGGGGTACCACGTCGATGCCGGCCAGGTGAACCTGGTGGGTGGCGCGATCGCCAGCACCAATGCGGGCAACAGTGAACTGACTGCGGATACGCTGACGTTCACCGACCTGCAGAACCACATGGACTACAAGGCCAGCTCCGGCAGCATCAGTGGTGGCTTCGGCAACGGGGGCAAGGGACCGGCCGGCAAGGGTGTGGGGGTCGGCGAGCAGCTGAAGGGCATCGGCACGAGCATCGTGACGGGCAAGTTGGAGGGGCCGACGGGTGTCTCAATGGGTGGCGGGCTGCCCATGCATGAGAGCGGCAGCGACAGCTCCAGCACGCGCGCGACACTGACCGAGGGCAACATCACCATTGGCGGCAGGAAGACCACCGCGGCCGAGCTGGGTGTCAACACCGATGCAGCCGCTGCACACCGTGCGCTGGACGCGATGCCTGATGCCAACAAGCTGCTGGTCGATCAGCAGGCGATGGCGAACGCAGCCAGCACGGTGCTCGCCACCAGCAAGCAGGTCGCCGTGGATGTGCAGGCCTATCAGAGCAACAAGGCAACCCAAGCGTACTACGACAGCCTGTCAACGGAACAGAAGAAGGCGTTCAACGCGCTGAGTGCGGAACAACGCGATGCGGTGCTGACGGCAAACAGCCCAGCCTACGAAAATGCCAAAAAGTGGGGCACGGGCGGCGAATACAACCGTGCATTGAACGCGGTGACGACAGCGCTTGTGGGAGGCGTAGCGGGACAAGGTGCTGGTCAGGTCGCTTCCAATGCACTGGCGCCCTATGCCGCCTATTTCATCGGCAGCACGCTTGACCCGAACCATGGCAGTGACCCGAACGCGACGCTTCAATTGCTGTCGCATGCGGTGTTGGGTGCGCTGCTGGCGGAAGCCAATGGTGGCAGTGCGGGGACCGGTGCCGTGTCGGCGGCAGGCGGCGAGTTGGCTGCGAAGGTGCTGACCAATACGTTGACCGGGGGAGATCCTTCCAGATTGAGTCCGGAACAGAGGGAGATGGTGCTGGCGTTATCGCAGGCGGTGGGTGCGCTGGCGGGTGGGCTGTCGGGGCAGGATCTGGCTGGGATCACGTTGAATGCGGGGATCGCCAAGAACTCGGTTGAGAACAACTTCCTTGGCCATGTCGATCAGAAGAGGCTTGCAAGCCTGCGCGAAAAGTCACAGAAGGGTGGTCTCACGCCCCAGGAGTCCACGGAGCTCCTGTACCTAGATGCCGGCGATCGCATGAGCGATGGCCTGCTCAACAAGCTGTACGCGGGTGAAAAGCTCACAGAAGCGCAACAGCGCAATCTTGAGATCTACCTTGGTACGTACGCGCAGCAGAATGGCGCAGACGCGGCTGCCGCCCTCGTTGCTGGCGGATTCCGCAAAGCAAGTGAGTTCCCATACTCCGGTCTGTCATCCGACAAGCGGCAGTATGCGGATGAGAACTTCTCTGCCTTCGAGCGATACATCTGGAGGCCACAGGGTATCAATGAAGCGATCTACAACGAGGCCATCATCAAGTCGGGCTTGCAGATCTGGCGATCCGAAGATCTGCTTCCAACTGCGATGAGGCAAAGGCACGACTTCGCGTTGCTTGATGCACAGATCGCGAGCCCCCTGGCCAGTGGCGCCTATCTCTTCGGCACGGCGGCAGGGTTGAGCGATGATGATCGCTACGCCCTTACCATGACCGCTGGGAACATCGCGCTGATAGCTGGCGCGGTGGCAGCTGGAAAGACTGGACTTCTGCCGGTGACCGGGAGGCTGGGAATAAACCCGTCTACTGGCGCCGCATCAGGCAGCAGGGCATCCAGTGGGAGTCGCAGTCGCGATACGCTTGCAGGCAGAGATACTACTGCGCTAGGGGCTGCTGGCAAGGCAGGTGAGAATGTTACTGAGCGCGGAACGCTTGTAAATCTTATTCCGGCTGATCTGGCCGTGCAGCAGAAGCCAGTCCGCGTGCTAGTTCAGGATGATGCCGGGCGTTACTGGCTGAAGACTGAAAGTGGCAAGCTCATTACTCCGTCTGGTAGGTACGACTTCGTGACCATGCCGGATGGTACGATTCGTGCCTCCCGTCCTGGGCCAAACCAGGATTACTCTACCCACTTGGGCTTGAGCGGAGGTGGAGAGGTGAAGTATGCCGGATCTATCCGATTTGGAAATAATGATGGTCCGAATCGCGGGAAGGTGGTGGATTGGAATAACAACTCCGGTCATTACAAGCCTCCGGCGACTCTCAATGGGGGAGCCGGTCTCCCGCTGGATAAGTTCAATGGATCTAACGGTCGTTAATGAATTCTAGGTGGTTTTATGGATGAGAGGGTTAGAAAGCTCTGCGGTGAGATGTCTGCAATGGACGCTACGGCCGCATCAGAGTGGCTGATGGGTTACGCGCCATTGAAATCGGACAATTATCGGGATGCATTTGTTCTGATGAAGTGCCGCTCTTGGCCAAGGGCAGAGCAAAAGAAGCTGGCAAACTACTATTTGCAGGGTGTTCCTTTTGCGAGCTCATATCCCTACGAGGTGTTTCTTTCGTTTATGTCGGTGAGATCGTTCTTGAGTTGTCTTGATGCTTTCATTCCAGAGGCCGGTGCCTATCGTGACCTTCTTGCCTACCATATTGGTCCAGTTCTGGATCGGGCTGGAAAGAATGATTCGGATCGGGCGTTGATTGCGGAATTCATGGGTAAGATCAGCGGATAAGAGGATCATTGCGTCCGATTGCCCGATAGGCGGATGAGACCGCTCTGCCGCAGCACAAGATCTTTGATGATGGCGCCGCTATAAAGGTTCGACGATGAGCATTTCGCTCGAAGTCGAGGTCGGTTCCAGCCTCGAGGTCGTGCTACAAGCCTTGGATTCTATCCAGTTCGCATATTCCGATGATCTGGACAAGCTACAGCGGTATCTCCCAGCGTCCAACACGGGATTCGGTTTCCGTATCGTTGAACCGCCGGAGGCTGTCGTCGCGGAAGGGCAGGAGGCCGAGTGGCGTGTGGGGCTGATGGGTTCGTTCCATTTCCGCGCAGGCGGATTTGAATGCGCTTGGGAGGAAATTTGCCGTTTCATCAAGCGCTATGCTGCGGCATGTGAATCGCGGTTCGTGCTTTCCTTCCAGTTCGAGAGCATCTATGCCGCAAGATTTGGGCAGGATCTGATCTTTCCGGGTCCTGCTGCCTCGTAGTGCCGCTTCGCTCTTTCCATGTGATTCGCTACATCTTCATGATCAGGCACAGCCATCAGCACGCGGACTGAGGAGCCACCGGCGATGTCGATCGGTACGCTGCGTCGAACCACGGCCGCAGTCCATGGTTACAATCTGCCCATGATCAGCCCCCGCCTTCTGGTTTCCGCACTGCTGGCGCTGGCCCTTTCGGCCTGCACGGCTACCGCGCCCGTACAGCACAACCCGCTCGCCACCTGGGTGCCGTCACCCAACCAGAACGCGCGTACCCCGCTCATCATCGTCATCCATCACACCGAGCAGAAGTCGGTGCAGCAGAGCCTGCATACGCTGCGTACCGCCAACAGCGGTGGGCCGGTCAGTGCGCACTACCTGATCGGCGCCGATGGCCATCGCTACCAGCTGGTCGCTGATGAGCGCCGCGCCTGGCACGCCGGCGCCGGGCGCTGGGGCACCATCACCGATCTCAACTCGGCTTCGATCGGTATCGAGCTCGACAACGATGGCCGCAGCCCGTTCAGTGCAGCGCAGATCGAATCGCTGATCGTGCTGCTGCGCGATCTCACCACGCGCCTGAACATTCCGCCGCGCCAGGTGATCGGCCATGCCGACCTGGCGCCGACGCGCAAGCAGGATCCGAGCCGCTTCTTCCCATGGCAGCAGTTGGCCGAGGCCGGCTTCGGCGTGTGGCCGCGCGCGGCCGACGGCGCGGCACCGGAAGGCTTCGACGCGTGGAATGCGCTGGCCCGCTTCGGTTATCCGCTCGACAACCGCGACGCCACCGTCGCCGCCTTCCACCGCCGGTTCCGTGGCCGCGACGACCTGCCGAAGACGCTGGATGCCGAGGACGCCCGTATCCTGCATTCGTTGCTGCTGCAGATGCCGTGACACCGCGCATGAACGCTTGACCCCGCGCTGGGTTGCCGCACAGCGGCCGGCACTCCACCATGGCGGCATGATCGATTCCGCTACCTTCTTCAAGCGCAAGCACTGGACCCTGTTGGCAGCGGCGGTGCTCGCCGGTTGCGCCACCACCGCTCCCCGCACGGGCTCCGAAGCGCCCACGCCGACCCCGCCGCCGGCGGCCACCTACGCCAAGGTCGACTGGAAAGCCCTGCCCGCAGTCTCCGACGCTGATCTGCAGGCGGGCTTCGTGGCTTGGCGCAGCAGCTGCGCCCGCCTGAAAAACGACGCGGTCTGGGCCAAACCCTGCGCCACCGCCGCAGCGGTGTCAGACAAGGACCCGGCCGCGATCCGCCAGTTCCTGCAGCGCGACCTCGATGCCTACGCGCTGCGTGCCGGTGGCCATCAGGCCGACGGGTTGATCACCGGCTACTACGAGCCGATCTACCCCGGCAGCCTCACCCGCACCGACAAGGCGACGGTACCGGTCTACGGCACGCCCGATGATCTGGTGGTGGTGCAGCTGGACAGCCTCTACCCGGAACTGAAGGGCAAGCGCCTGCGCGGTCGCGTCGAAGGCAAGGTGCTCAAGCCCTATGACGACGCCGGCACCATCGCGGCCAAGGGCGCCAAGGCCCCGGTGCTGGCGTGGCTGACCGACCCGATGGACCTGCAGCTGCTGCAGATCCAAGGGTCCGGCCGCGTGCGCCTGGCCGATGGCAAGCAGGTGCGGCTGGCCTACGCGGAACAGAACGGCCATCCCTACCGCGCCATAGGTCGCTGGCTGGTGGACCAGGGCCAGCTGAAGAAGGAAGACGTCACCATGGACGCGATCCGCGCCTGGGCACGGGCCAACCCCGCGCGCGTGCCGGAACTGCTGCGCAGCAACCCCAGCTACGTGTTCTTCGTGCGCACCCCGGACAGCCCGGAAGGCCCGCGCGGTTCACTGAACGTGCCGCTCACCGCCGGTTACAGCGTGGCAGTGGATCGCACCGTGGTGCCGCTGGGCAGCCTGCTGTGGCTATCCACCACGCGCCCGGACGGCAGCCCGGTGGTGCGCCCGGTGGCCGCGCAGGACACCGGCGGCGCCATCGCCGGTGAAGTGCGCGCCGACCTGTACTGGGGTAGCGGCGACGCCGCCGGCAAGCTGGCTGGCGACATGAAGCAGAAGGGCAACATCTGGATGCTGTGGCCGAAGGGCGTGCCCCTGCCCAACTGAACCGGCAAGGGTTGGATCCCTTCCAAAGGAAAGGGCTCTGACCCCGGATGCCTGATAATGGCGCCATTCCGTACTTTCCGGCCGCGCCTGCGGCCAGGGCTCCTGCAATGACCTACGCAAAGCACAACGCAAAATCCGGCGCGAAATCCGCCGCAAAGAAGTACTACAAGCACTGGGCCGAATCGGGCCTGGGCAAGGGCAACGTGCTGATGGAAGCCCGTGGCGAGAAGATCGTGCGGCAGGTGGAAATCTACGGGACCAAGATGGTCTGGGCCGACGAGCATGCCCACAGCGACGACCGCTTCCTGCTGGCCGACCAGCCAGTGTCGTTCCTGGATTTCGACGAGGACGACGAAATCTCCGCGCGTGAATTCGAAGCCGCCTGGAAGAAGGCACGGGAAGCCACCGGTTACCCGGTGTAATCCCCCCGGCACCCGCCCTTGTAGTGCCGAGCCTTGCTCGACGCTGCAAAAGTGGGCATGTGAAATGTTATATGATTACATTTCACTGTAACCGCCCCTTCCCATGAAGACTCCCACCCTGGTGGCCGCCCTCGCGGCCGCACCGTTCGCCCCTGAAGCCTTCGCGCAGTCGGCCGACGCCGCGCTCACCCTCGGCAAGGTGCAGGTACACCAGCACGGCGAAGGCCAGCTCAGTGCGCACCAGGTGCTGACCTCGGTGGATGTCCTGGGTGCAGACCAGATCGAAAACCGCAACGTCTCGCACAGCTGGGAACTGCTCGGGCAGATGCCCGGCATCCAGCTCACCGAAACCCGGCAGGGCGCCGAATCGGGCAAGGTCAGCTTCCGCGCCTTCAACGGTGAGGGCTACCTCAATGCCATCAAGACGCTGATCGATGGCATCCCCAGCAACGTCAACAGCGGCAACCAGCGCTTCATCGACATGCTGTTCCCGCTGGATATCAGCTACATCGAAGTGGTGCGCGGTACCAACGACCCGCGCTACGGCCTCCACAACATCGGCGGCAACGTGAACTTCGGTACGCACCAGGGTGGCAGCTACACCGATGCGCGCCTGGCCTACGGCAGCTACAACACCCGTGATGCGCAGGTGGCGATTGGCCGCGAAGCCGATGGCTTCGCGCAGAACTATTTCGTCGGCACCCAGGCCAGCGACGGCTACCGCGACCACGACACCTCGAAGAAATATTCGCTGGGCGGCAAGTGGTTCTTCGGCTCGCTGGACGACGGCCTGCGCGTGGGCCTGACCGCGCGCGCCTACCACCATGAAGCCGACGAACCCGGCTTCATGACCGCCGAGGAACTGCGCACGCACCGCCGTGGCAGCGAGCTGCGCAACGGCAACGATGGTGATGACCGCGACATGCGCCAGCTTGCCGCGCACCTGGACATGACACTGTCGGACGCACTCACCTTCGGCACGCGTCTCTACTACAACCGCTACGAAGACGATCGCCGCGTGACCTTCAGCAACCTGCCCACCGGCAACCTGCCGCGCCAGCGCCGCGTGTGGGACGAGCGGCAGCATGGCCTGCTCAGCACGCTGACCTGGCAGGCCAGCCCCACGCTTACTGTCGAGGGCGGCCTGAACTACGAGCAGCAGGACAACAGCTACATCCGCGAGCGCTACGCCTACGCTGAACCCACTGATTTCAGCCAGCCGCCCGCGCGGGTGCAGAATAACGATCGCCACAGCTTCGACAACTGGGGTGCCTACGTGCAGGCCATCTACCAGCCGGTCGAGGCCTGGAAGATCGTGCCGGCCTACCGCGTCGACCGTTTCAGTGGCCGCACGCACCTGATGAACGGCATCACCGCTCGGCTGCAGGATTACGGCAGCATCGGCCAGCCCAAGCTGAGCATCATCCACAGCCTGGGCCAGACCACCCACGTCTACGCGAACTGGGGCCGCACCTTCCAAGTGCTGACCGGGTCCACCGCACCGGCCTACCTCACCCCGGGACAGGCACCGATGCAGCCGTCCACCAACACCGGCATGGAGCTGGGCCTGAAATTCCAGCCGTTTGCCGGCAGCCAGGCACGCCTGGCGGTGTGGCAGCAGGATGCGGAAAACGAGGTGTCCAACATGCCGGCCACCGGCACCACGGTCACCCTGGGCAAGACCCGCCGGCGCGGCGTGGATGCGCAGCTGAGCCTGCAGCTGGGCGACGACTGGACGGTATGGGCGTCGCACGCCTACCAGGAAGCGAAGATCACCCGCGACGACCGCGATGCCAGCATTTCCCTGCAGGGCCGGGAAGTGGCCGCCACCCCGCGCCACATCAGCAATCTGGGCGTGGACTACCGCGCCAGCGATGCGCTGCGGCTGGGCCTGCAGGCGCGTGCACAGGGCGATTACTACCTGGAAGAGCGCAACGTGGCCGGCAAGTTCGGAGGCTTCGCCGTGCTCGACCTCAGCGCGGCCTACCAGCTCACCCCGCGTTTCAGCGTGGACCTGCAGCTGAAGAACGTTACCGGCCGCGAGTACGCCTACGCCTGGTACGACAGCTTCTTCTGGGACAGCGCCCGCCCGATGTTCTCGCCGGCCCCGGGTCGCAGCGTGTTCGTCGGCCTCAACATGAAGCTGTAACCGGCCACGCATCTGGTAGTGGTCGAGCTTGCTCGACCTGCGGCAGGGGTCAGAGCCCTTTCCAGGCGGAAAGGGATCCGACCCCGGACCCCGCAGCGCATGCGGTCAGATCCCTTTCCGCGAGGAAAGGGCTCTGACCCCGAACCCCGCGTTTTGCACTACATTGGTGCAATGTCCGACCCCTCTCCCCCGCCGTCCCTCGATGCCCTGGGCACGCCGCTGGCCTGGGCCGGGGCCGATGGCTGCATCGCCGGCTGCAATCCGGCGTTCGCCCGCTGGCTGGGCGTCAGCGCCCGGCGACTGCTGGGTCGCCCATTGGCCGCGCTGGAAGTGCAGGGCGAGGCACTGGCCCATTTCCTGGCCCGCGATGAGCGCGACAGCCTGCGCTTGAACCGGCTGGCGCTGGCGGTGCCCGGCGAAGCGCCGCGCTTCGCCGAGGGCTGGATGAGCCGCCGCGACGATGGTGGCTGGCTGCTGGAGGCGCATCCGGTCGATGAATTCCCCGGGCTGGACCCGACCCAGGCCCTGCCCAGCGCGCTCAGCGCGGCGCTGAAGGGCTTGGCCCACGAGCTGCGCAACCCGCTGGCCGGGTTGAAGGGTGCGGCCCAGCTGCTGGCCCGCCGCGCGGCCCAGCGCGAGGCCAGCGAACGCGAGCTGATCGAGCTGATCGGCTCGGAGATCGAGCGCCTCAACGGCCTGCTTGACCAGCTGTTGTCGCCGGCCCCGGCCGCACCGCATGCCGAACTGAACATCCACGCCGCGCTGGAACGCGTGCTGCGGCTGGCCGAGAACGAGGCCGGCTGGGCGGTACGCCTGCAGCGCGACTACGACCCCAGCATTCCCGAATTCCACGGCGACGCCGACCGCCTCACCCAGGCGGTGTGGAACCTGGTGCGCAACGCGATCCAGGCCGGCGCCGGCAACATCACCCTGCGCACCCGCGTGGAGCATGGCGTGCGCATCGCCGAGCAGCTGCACACGCTGGCGCTGCGCCTGGAAATCGCCGACGACGGCCGCGGCGTGCCCGAGGAACTGGCCGAACACCTGTTCCTGCCCTTGGTGAGTGGCCGCGCCGAGGGTACCGGGCTGGGCCTGGCGCTGGCCCAGCAGGTGGCGCGCGAGCATCGCGGCACGCTGACCTACCGCTCGCGCCCGGGCCATACCGTGTTCACCCTGCTGTTGCCGATCGGCAACGGCGCCGCCCCGGCCGAGGAGGCCCCGCGCGATGTCTGAGTCCCCCACCACCGCGCAGCGCATCTGGGTGGTCGATGACGATCGTGCCGTGCGCTTCGTGCTGTGCACCGCGCTGCGCGAGGCGGGCTACCAGGTTGTCGATTTCGACAGCGCTGCGGCTGCCCTGCAGGCCCTGGGCGAAGGCGCGCCGCCGGCGCTGCTATTCACCGATGTGCGCATGCCTGGCGACGATGGCCTGGTGCTGCTGGACAAGCTCAAGGCCGCGTTGCCGCAGCTGCCGGTGGTGGTGATGTCGGCCTATACCGATGTCGCCAGCACGGCCGGTGCGTTCCGCGGTGGCGCGCATGAATTCCTGTCCAAGCCGTTCGATCTGGACGATGCGGTGGCACTGGCGCAGCGGGTGTTGCCGGCCGTAGCACCGGCACTCGCGGCACCCGCACCTGCGGCGGAAGCGCATAGCGACCAGCCGCCGCAACTGGTGGGTGATACGCCGCCGATGCGCGCGCTGTTCCGCGCCATCGGTCGCCTGGCGCAGGCACCGCTGGCGGTGCTGATCACCGGCGAGACCGGCACCGGCAAGGAGCTGGTGGCCAATGCGCTGCATCGCGAATCACCGCGCGCGCTGGGTCCGTTCGTCGCGCTCAATACCGCTGCAATCCCGTCCGAGCTGCTGGAAAGCGAGTTGTTCGGCCACGAGGCCGGTGCCTTCACCGGTGCGCAGCGCCGCCACATCGGCCGCTTCGAGCAGGCCAACGGTGGCACGCTGTTCCTGGATGAGATCGGCGACATGCCGTTGCCGCTGCAGACCCGCCTGCTGCGTGTGCTGGCGCAGGGTGAGTTCTTCCGCGTCGGTGGCCGCGAGCTGATCCGCGTCGACGTGCGCGTGGTGGCCGCCACCCACCAGGATCTGGAGGGACTGGTCGCGCACGGGAAGTTCCGCGCAGATCTGCTGCACCGCCTGGACGTGGTGCGCCTGCAGCTGCCGCCACTGCGCGAGCGCCGCGAGGACATCGCGCAATTGGCCAGCACCTTCCTGGCTGCCGCCGCACGCAAGCTGGATACGCCGCCGAAGCGCCTGACCGCCGCGGCCCTGCAGGCGCTGCGCGAGCACGACTGGCCGGGCAATGTGCGCGAGCTGGAGAACGTGTGCTGGCGGATGGCCGCGCTGGCCGCCGCCGACACCATCGGCGTGGCCGATGTCGATACCGCGCTGAACCGCGCGCGCGGGCGCCGCAGCAGTACCAGCGCAGCCGATCCGGGGCAGTGGGAAGCGCTGCTGGCCGAATGGGCGCGCCGTCAGCTGGCCGAAGGCGTGGAAGGGCTGCACGCGCAGGTGCGCGAGCGGGTCGACCATGCGCTGCTGGAGGCGGCGCTTCAGATTACCCATGGCCGCCGCGCCGAAGCCGCTGCCCGCCTGGGCCTGGGCCGCAATACGCTTACCCGCAAGCTGGGCGCCGGGCGCCGCCGCGGGGGCCATTGAACGGTCCCTGCACGCGATCCTCGCGCCCGCTTGCCGAACCGTTGATCGTTCATGGACGATGCAATGCTTAGTGTCACCTGCAAGGAGTCTTCGATGCGTCTGTCCTTTGCCATCCTGCCGTTGTCCGCCGCCGTGCTGCTGTCTGCCTGTGGCAGTGCGCCGAAGAAGGCTGAGCCCACGCCGCCGCCGCCGACCGTGGTCAGTGCTGCGAAGCAGGGCGAGGCCAATCTCGCGCCGGCCTCGGCCAGCATCGTCAGTGGCCGCATCGCGCTGATGGTGGAGCCCGGTGGCATCCACATCACTGGCCTGGTCGGTGGCCTGCAGCCGATGCAGCAGGCCGGCTTCCACATCCATGAGCGCGGCGACTGCAGTGCGGTGGATGCCAGCAGTGCCGGCAATCACTTCAATCCCGGTGGCGCTGCGCATGGCCGCGCCGGCACCGGCAAGCACCACTTGGGCGACATGGACAATCTGCGTGCCGACGCCCAGGGCCGCGCCAACGTCGATATCCACCTCAAGGGGGTTACCCTTGGCGGAGGCGCCGCCACCGATATCGCCGGACGCGCACTGGTCGTGCATGCCAACGCCGACGACTATCGCAGCCAGCCCGCCGGCAATGCCGGCGTCCGCATCGCCTGTGGCGTGATCCGGGTCGTCCGCTGATCACTGCAGGCATCATCGAGGGAGAGATTCCAATGCGTCTGATCCACACTTCGCTGTTTGCGGCCATCGCCGCGCTGGGCCTGGCGGCCTGCAACCAGCAGCCCGCCGCGCCGCAGACTGAAACCCCGCCGGCCGCGCCGGCTGACGGCGCCACCACCGAGCCGGCTGCAGCCCCGGCACCGGCGGCTGCACCGACGGGCGATGCTTCGGCAACGGCCGAGCTGGCACCGACCCAGGGCAACGAGACCAAGGGCAGCGTCACCTTCAAGGTGGTTGATGGCAAGGTCCACGTGACCGGCCAGATCACCGGCCTGAAGCCGGGCAGCGAACATGGCTTCCACATCCACGAGAAGGGCGACTGCAGCGCGCCGGACGGCATGAGCGCCGGCGGCCACTTCAACCCGGGCAAGCAGGATCACGGCAACGTCGCCACCGATCCGCACCACGGCGGCGACATGCCCAACATCAAGGCCGACGACAAGGGCGTGGCCACCATCGACGGCCCGGTGTCGAGCAACGTCAACATCGGCAAGGGTGATGACTTCGACATCATCGGCCGCGGCCTGATCGTCCACGCCGATGCGGACGACTACAAGACCCAGCCGACCGGCAATGCCGGCGCGCGCCTGGCCTGTGCGGTGATCCAGAAGGCCCCGTAAGAAACAAAGAACGCCGGCACAAGCCGGCGTTTTTCCTGATGGGTAGTGCCGGCCGCTGGCCGGCAATCAAAGGTTTGGGGGGTGCCGGCCAGCGGCCGGCACTACCCACAGATCACCCGGATCAGCGCGCCAGCAGCTCGCGTGCGTCCTGACCGGCCTCGCAGTGCACGAACAGTACCGGCACGCCATGTGCTTCCAGCACCGCGGCCATCTGTCGCTGGCGCATCAGGAACTGCTCGTAGATGCCCTTCAGGCGATCGCAGTCGTTCTTGCTGTGGCTGTAGTGCGCGCACCAACCGGCCGGGTCGAACAGCGCCATGCGTGCTTCGCCATGCGTATAGCGCAGCAGCGGCTCGGGCGCGGCATTGAGCCACTCGTCCTCGCCCGGCGCCATGATCGCGGTCTCGATCAGCGGCCACAGTGCGGCCAGGCCCTGGTTGTCGTACTGCATCGACATCATCGCGGCCAGGTCGTTCACGGTGAAATAGCGCGCGTGCTCGATGCGGGCACCGAAGGTGTTCTGCGCCATCAGCGCGGTGTCGGCGTGCGCCATGCCGTTGGCCAGCAAGGTTTCTTCCAGCGCATCGGCGACCGCGCTGGTGGTGGCCACGTCGCTGCCGGTCAGCAGGAACGGCACCACGCGCAGGCCACCGCCCACCAGCGTGGCATCGGCCTGGAACGGCAGTGGCACGTCACCCTCGGCATCGGTACCGAAGGCCAGCAGGCGCGGGCCCTGGTTGCGGCCCGGGGCACGCATCTGCAGCTCTTCCAGGCGGCGATGGATCGGCCAGCCCGGGCGCAGCACTTCGGCCGGGTCGAAATGCGCGGCGGCGAACACCAGGTCCAGCTCGGCGACCTGCGGCACCAGCTTGGCCAGGTCACGGCCGACGCGTTCGGCCAGTTCACCGGCCTGTTCAGCGCTGAGCACCGCCTGGCGGGGGATTTCGCCGCCGGCCAGTTCCAGGGCCAGCACGCCAAGGGCATTCATCGCGGGGTCGGGTTTGCTCATGGTTCCACGGTTGGCCCATCACAGGGCGGCAGCTACACTTGGCTCCATTATGCCTGCTCCGTCGTGCAGGCCATGTTGCAGACACCCTCATCCATGCCAGGTATCTCCATGCCCAACGCTCGTCCCGTCGCCATCCTCGGTGGCGTCCGCATTCCGTTCTGCCGCCAGAACACCGCGTATTCGGATGTCGGCAACCTCGGCATGTCGGTCCGTACGCTGGGTGCGCTGGTCGAACGGTTCGGCCTGCATGGCCAGCAGCTGGGTGAAGTGGCGATGGGCGCGGTGATCAAGCATTCCAGCGACTGGAACCTGGGCCGCGAAGCCACGCTGTCGTCCGGCCTGTCGCCGCTGACCCCGGGCATCACCCTGCAGCGTGCCTGCGGTACCTCGCTGGACAGCATCATCACCGTGGCCAACAAGATCGCGCTGGGCCAGATCGAATCGGGCATCGGCGGTGGTTCGGACACCACCTCCGACGTGCCGATCGTCTACGGCAAGAAACTGCGTGCACGCCTGCTGGCGGCCAACCGCGCCAAGAGCACCGGCGACAAGATCCGTGCGCTCACCGCCGGTTTCAAGTTCTCCGAGCTCAAGCCCGAGTTCCCGGGCGTGGCCGAGCCGCGCACCGGCAAGAGCATGGGCGACCACTGCGAGGACATGGCGAAGGAGTGGAACATCTCGCGCGACTCGCAGGATGAGTGGGCGGTGTCGTCGCACAAGAAGCTGGCCGCCGCCTACGAGCGTGGCTTCTTCAACGACCTGATCGCACCGTTCCGTGGCGTCGAGCGCGACAACATCCTGCGCCCGGACACCTCGCTGGAAAAGCTGGCCACGCTGAAGCCGGCGTTCGACAAGGTTTCCGGGCGTGGCACGCTCACCGCCGCCAACTCCACCCCGCTGACTGACGGTGCCGCTGCAGTGCTGCTGGCCAGCGAAGAGTGGGCACGCGCGCATGGCCATGAACCCCAGGCTTACCTGCGTGACGCGCACGTGGCCGCGGTGGACTTCGTGCACGGCGAAGGCCTGCTGATGGCACCGACCATCGCGGTGCCGGAGATGCTCAAGCGCAACGGCCTGACCCTGCAGGACTTCGACATCTACGAGATCCACGAAGCCTTTGCCGCGCAGGTGTTGTGCACCCTGCGTGCGTGGGAGAGCGAGGACTACTGCCGCAACCGCCTGGGCCTGGACGCGCCGCTGGGCCGCATCGACCCGGACAAGATCAACCTGCTGGGCTCGTCGCTGGCCACCGGCCACCCGTTCGCCGCTACCGGCGCACGCGTGATCGCCACGGCAGCCAAGCAGCTGGCCGAACGCGGCGGTGGCCGCGCACTGGTGTCGATCTGCACCGCTGGCGGCATGGGCGTGGTGGCGATCGTCGAACGCTGATCGCATCCATCGGTGGGTGCCGACCGTTGGTCGGCACGATCCGGCCGGCACTCCTGGAACTGAAAACGCCGCCCATCGGGCGGCGTTTTTTTGTTCGGATTGTTGCTCTGGTGGGTGCCAAATTCACCGGTGGATGCCGGCCAGCGGCCGGCACTACCCATCAGGGCAACCGCGGGTTGCCGAATTCGTCGCGCTCTTCGTTGGCGTCATACACCGGCGGCTGTGCAACGATGGGCTGCTCCTCCACCGTGGCGCGCAGCGGCGTCTCGGTGCCACGCACCAGTTCCACGCTGTCCTCGCCGCGCTGCAGGCGCAGCGCATTGGCCAGGCACTGTGCGGCCAGCGCGTGTTCGC
Source organism: Stenotrophomonas maltophilia complex sp. Om-AH-Sm3 (assembly GCF_059337855.1). Taxonomy (NCBI): domain Bacteria; kingdom Pseudomonadati; phylum Pseudomonadota; class Gammaproteobacteria; order Lysobacterales; family Lysobacteraceae; genus Stenotrophomonas; species Stenotrophomonas maltophilia complex sp. Om-AH-Sm3. The sequence goes on from NZ_JBYBLQ010000004.1 coordinate 109,892, forward strand.
CACGTTGCGCGAACACTTCACCCAGCGCTTCCCACGCCGGTGCACCGGCGCCAGCGGCAATGGCCTCGTGCAGGAACGCATCGGCGGCATCCCATTGCTGCTGGGCCAGGGCCACGCGGCCCTGCGCCAGGCGCAGCGCGGCCGAGCCGTCATGCACGTTGCGCCAGCGAGCGAGGTTGGCCTGGCGGGTGGCCAGGCGCTCGGCGGGCAGGCGGCCATACAGCGCCACCAGATCGTCATTCCAACGCTGGTCCAGTGCCTGTTCCAGCGCCAGCAGCGCCGGCTCATCCCAGTCCAGCGCCACCGCACGGCTGGCATAGGCGCCCACTACGTCCGGGGTGGGACGCAGTGCCTTCGGCGTGGCCTCCCACTGTGCGGCCAGCGCGTTGACGTCGGCCGCTTCCAGTAGTGCCTGTGCGGCCAGTCGTGCTTCCAGTTCGCTGTTCGCGTCGGCCGGCAGCACCTTGCTCTGGCGCAGCGCACCCAGCTGGCCATACGCTTCGTGGGCGCGGCCGGCCTGTGCCAGCGCTTCGGTACGCAGCCACAGGCCGCGTGGCGGCAGCGGCTGGATCGCCGCTACGTCCAGCGCGTTGATCGCATCGACTGGCAGATCGCGCGCCAGCAGCTGTTCGGCGCGCAGCAGCGCCTGCAGGGTGGCGTCGCTTTCACCCAGGCGCTGCAGCAGCGCCTCTTCGGCGGGGCCATCGGCCCGTGCCTGCGCGCTGCGCACGGCGGTGGCCAGTGCCACCGCGCTCACTTCCGGGTCCTTGGCGGCGCCGTCCAGCAGCTTCTCCGCACGCTGCCACTGGCCATGCTCGTAGGCCTGCAGGCCGTCGATCAGGCGCACCCGGCCCTGCTTGCGGCGGTAGCGGCCCCAAGCACGGAACGGTGCAGCGATCAGGCTCCACAGCAGCCACAGCACCAGCACCGTGATCACCGCCAGCAGCGCTACCTTCGGCAGGTTGCTGTGATAGTCGTAGCCGCCGTAGCGCAGGGTCACCTCGCCGAAGCGGTTAAGGTCATCGGCGCCGAGCCATTGCGCGGCGACCACGCCGATGGCCACGGCCAGCAACAGCACGACCAGGGATTGCAGGGGTTTCATGCGGGCTTACCTCCGGTCGGTCTGGGTGCGCAGTTGTTGCAGGGTGCTGCCAAGAACAGCGTCGTTGGCCTGCAGCGGCAGTTCGCGCAAGGCCTTCAGTTCAGCACGTTGCGCGCGCAGGGCCGGTGAATCCGGCCAGCGCCGCTGTGCCCACTGCTCCACGCGGTCCAGAGCGGTGTTGCGGCCCGCGCGGTCGCCGCGCTCGATCGCGGCGCGCGCCAACGTCAATTCCAGCTGCAGTGCATCGTCGGCGTTGCGCTTTTCGGCGGCCGTCAGCGGGCCGTTCTGGCGGCTCGGGGTGATGTCCACGAACGGTGCCAGCGTGGCCTGCCACCAGGGCTTGGCGGTGCTGCTGCCGGTCGTGCCGGTGATCTGCGAGGGCAGGCCCTGCAGCGCGCGGGCCACGGCATCCAGGCGCTGCAGCGACTGCACGCGCGGGCCGGTGCCGAGCGCATCCAGCGCCTCGCGCTCCTGCACCAGCGCCTGGCGCAGGTTCAGGCCATCAGCGTCGGGCAGATCGGCCAGCGCGGTGGCGGCCTGTGCATACAGGCGGCGTGCGCCGTCCACGTCGTCGGCGTAGTTCAGACGCTGCGCAGCCTGGGTCAGCAGCAGCTCGGCCTCGTCGCGCTGCACCGCCTGGCGGCCCTGGTTGGCGCTGTCGGCCAGCTTGGCCAGGTTCTCTTCCAGCAAAGCGCTGCGCTGCGAGAGTCCCAGCATCTCGTCGCGCAGCACGCGGTTGGTGGTGGCCGCGTCCTGCAGGCGCTGGCTGGTCGCACGCTGGTCACGGCGCAGCGCATCCAGCGTGGCCTCCAGGCCCTTCAGCTGTACGGCCGTGGTCTGTGCCTGCGCTTCCTGTTCGCGCTGTTGCTGCTGCCAGACGTACCAGCCGGCATAACCGCCCGCGCCGAGCACGACCACGGCGGCCAGCGGCAGCAGCCAGCGCACGGGTCGATGGGGTGGGGGTGCGGGCGGAGTATCGTTCATCAGGCTTCCTTGTCGGCAACGTCGCCGGTCGGGGTGCCGGCAGGCTGCGTTGTGCACAGCATCACCGTTGCCGACGGCAGCGGCAAGCGTGATCCACGTCCCTGTTCAGGTCGCTGCCGGGACGGTGAGCGTGGCGTGTGCAGCGGCCACCAGCTGCGCAGCAGTGGGGCCGGCGCTGCGTGTGATGCGCTGCAGGCCGAGCGCCTGCGCCTGTTCGCCGAGGCGGTCACTGGCAACCACCACGCGGGCAGACGCCCGCAGGCGCTGCTGCCCGGCCGGCGGAAGCTGTTGCCAGAAATGCTGCAGGGCTTCGCCACTGCTCACGGCCAGCACCCACGGCTGTGCTGAATGCGCCAATCGCGCCAGCGTTCGCGGGGGCAGTCGCAGCAGGCGACGCTGGTAGACATCGGCACGTTCGATCGTGGCGCCCGCCGCCTGCAGCTGCGCGGCAATCAGGCCACGCCCGCCGGGGGCGGTCACCAGGCCGATGCGCAGGCCCTGTACGTCGGCCAGCACCGGCAGCGCCAGCAGCCCCTCGCTGTCCATCCGCTGCGGCGCGTGCACCTCGGTGATGCCGTGTGCCTGCAATGCGCGCGCAGTGCCTTCGCCCACGGTCAGCCACGGGCTGCACTGCACGTCGGCCAGCGGCAGCAGGGACGCGGCTGCGGCAACGGCGGCCGGGCTGGTGAATACCACCCGGTCGCAGTTCAGCGCGCGTTGCAGCTGGCGCACCACAGCCGTGCCATGCAGGCGCTGCAGGCGCCAGGGCGCCAGGGCCAGGACATTCCCGCCCAGCCCGGCAACGGCGCGGCGCAGCGCCACGTTCTGGCCCCGCGGGCGCAGCGAGATCAGGGTCCAGCGTGGGCCGGAACGGGTGGCGCCAGTGGGTATCGTATGGTCGACCATTGCCTGCATTATGCGGGCCCTTCGTTGTCGTGGTCGCTGCTCTGATGTCCGTTGATGCCCTGACTTCCTCGTTGGCCGCCCTGCAGGACGTGCTGGACTGCATGCCGGCAGTGCGCGCCATGCAGATCCGCCTGGATGGCTATGCCGATGGCGTGCTGCGCATCACCGCGCCGCTCGCTGCCAACGTCAACGACAAGGGCAACGCCTTCGGCGGCAGCCTGGCCTCGGTGCTGACCCTGTCCGGCTGGGCGCTGGTCAGCCTGCGCCTGCGCCTGGCCGGCCACGATGCCGAGGTCTATGTGGCCGACAGCAACCTGCGCTATCTGGCGCCGGTCTATGAGGACCTGCACGCCCACGCCGAAGCCGCTGAAGCCACCGGCTGGGACGCCTTCCTGAATACCTTCCGGCAGCGCCGCAAGGCCCGCATCAGCATCATCGCCACCCAGCCCGGTGCCGATGGCAAGCCCGCCGCCGAATTCAGCGGTCGCTTTGTTGCCTTCGCCAAAGGGTAGGATGGCAGGCTGACGTTCTGGGGAAACCACCGATGCGCCGCCTCATCCAGTTCCTGATGTATTCCCTGCTGCTGGCCAGTGCCGTGGCCTCGGCCGACGACCTCAGCCGCAAGCAGCGCAAGCTGCTGGAAGAGACCCAGATCGCCTACGGGGCGACCATCCGCTGGGGCAGCATGGACGATGCCATCGGCTACCTCGACCCCAAGCTGCGCAAGGAAAAGCCGCCGACCGAGTTCGAGCTCAACCGTTACGCGCAGCTGCGCGTGTCGTCCTATCGCGAGCGCAGCAGCGCCTCGCTGGACGGTGGCCTGGTCGAGCGCCGGGTCGAAATCGGGGTGATCAACCAGAACACCCAGGCCGAGCGCACCGTGGTCGTGGTCGAGCGCTGGCGCTGGGACCCGGAGGCCAAGCGCTGGTGGCAGACCGCCGGCCTGCCGGACCTGTGGAAGGGGCAGTGACGGGCCGCGTCCGGCTTGTGCGACAATCGGCGCCCGCTTAATCGACCCGTGACCTGAGTGAATTACGAAGAGTTGCTGGCCTTTGCAGGCCGAAACCCGATGCTGTCCGCGGCCCTGGTCGGCCTGACCGTGGCCATCATCGTCACCGAGATCCGCCGCCTGTTCCGGGGCTTCAAGGGCATCAAGCCCGCCGAACTGACCCAGCTGATGAACGCGGGCGGCACGGTGGTGGTCGACCTGTCGGCCAGCGGTGACTTCGAGAAGGGCCACATTGCCGGCAGCCGCAACGCCCAGGCCAGTGCCTTCGGCCCGGAGCACAAGCTGGTGGCCAACGCCAAGCAGTCGCCGGTGGTGCTGGTGTGCCGCAGCGGCAACGCTTCGGAAACCGCCGCCAAGGCGCTGAAGAAGGCCGGTTTCGAGAAGGTCTACGTGCTCGACGGCGGCATCCCCGCCTGGCAGCAGGCCGAGCTGCCGCTGGTCAAGGGCCGCAACTGATTGTCGCAGGTGGCGGATCCGGCCTTGTCTGGGCCGGGTCCCGCCCCCATCGCAGTAGTTCGACCATCGTTTTCATTGCATTCACCTGGAGTTACTGGAAATGTCCGAAGAGATCACCAACGGCGCCGCTGCGCCGGTCGATGCCGCTACCGGCCCCGCTTTCACCGTCGAGAAGATCTACGTCAAGGACGTCTCCTTCGAGTCGCCGAACGCACCGACCATCTTCAATGACCAGGTGCAGCCGGAGCTGCAGCTGAACCTGAACCAGCAGGTGCAGCGCCTGGGTGAGAACGCCTTCGAAGTCGTGCTGGCCGTGACCCTGACCTGCCAGGCCGGTGAGCGCACCGCCTACGTGGCCGAAGTGAAGCAGGCCGGCGTGTTCGGCCTGGTCGGCCTGGACCCGCAGTCGATCGACGTGCTGCTCGGCACCCAGTGCCCGAACATCCTATTCCCGTACGTGCGCCAGCTGATCAGCGACCTGATCCAGGCCGGCGGCTTCCCGCCGTTCTTCCTGCAGCCGATCAACTTCGAAGGCCTGTACGCAGAAACCCTGCGCCAGCGCCAGGAGCAGGGCGACGCACCGTCGCTGGCTGACTCCGAGCCGGCCGGCAACGCCTGATTCCTGCCGCGACGTCACGGATGAGCACTCCCGCTGACAAGATCGCCGTGCTCGGCGCCGGTTCCTGGGGAACCGCGCTGGCCAGCCTGCTCGCGCGGCACGGTCACCCGACCGTGCTGTGGGGGCGCGATGCTGCCGTGGTCGAGGCCATCGACCAGCGCCACGAGAATCCGCGTTACCTGCCGGGCATCCCGCTGCCGGACAGCCTGCGTGCTACCACCGACCTGGCGTCGGCGGTGCAGGGCGCGGCCTGGATCCTGGTGGTGACCCCCTCGCATGCCTTCGGCGAAACCCTGCGTGCGCTGGCGCCGCTGCGTCCTGCCGGTGCCGGCGTGGCCTGGGCCACCAAGGGCTTCGAACCCGGTTCGGGCCGCTTCCTGCATGAAGTGGCGCGCGAAGTGCTGGGTGAGGACGTGCCGTTGGCCGTCGTCACCGGGCCGTCGTTCGCCAAGGAAGTCACCCAGGGCCTGCCGACCGCGATCACCGTGCACGGCGACGTGCCCGAGTTCGCGCAGACGGTGGCCGAGGCGATGCATGGCCCGGCGTTCCGCGCCTACACCGGCGACGACATGGTCGGTGCCGAGCTGGGCGGCGCGATGAAGAACGTGCTGGCGGTGGCCACCGGCGTGGCCGATGGCATGCAGCTGGGCCTCAACGCCCGTGCCGGCCTGATCACCCGTGGTCTGAACGAGATGCTGCGCCTGGCCGCTGCGATCGGCGCCAAGCCGGAAACGCTGATGGGCCTGGCCGGCCTGGGCGATCTGGTGCTGACCTGCACCGGCGACCTGTCGCGCAACCGCCGCCTGGGCCTGGCCCTGGGCCGCGGCCAGACGCTGCAGGATGCCGTGCGCGAGATCGGCCAAGTGGTCGAGTCGGTGCAGACCGCCGACGAAGTGATGCGACAGGCGCGCCGTCATGGCATCGACCTGCCGATCTCCGACGGTGTGCGTGCCGTGCTGCATGGCGAGCAGACCCCGGAAGAAGGCCTGCGCGCACTGCTGGCGCGGGAACAGAAACCGGAGTATCCGGACACGCTGTTCAAGTGAATCGAAAAACCCCGGCCAGGTGCCGGGGTTTTTCTTGTGCGCCTCATCCACGCATGGCGTGGATCCAGGACGGAACCCGCTTCTGGTAGCTGCCAACCTTGGTTGGCGCCCAGTAGCGCCGGGCCATGCCCTGCGGAATCCCTCACCGCGCCCGCGGCGGCGCGTTGCTGTTGTCCATGTCCGAAAAGATCAGCCACGGCCCATCACGCTCACGCTTCAGCGTGAGCGTGAACTTGCCGGTATCGCCCACGTTGTTGCCGTAGCTGTACGCACCGATGATGTAACCCGTGTTCCCTTCCACCGCATACGCCAAGGCACGCAACCGCAACGGGCTGCTGCCCTGTCCGGCATATGCAGCCTCGATCGCAGTGCGCCCGCGCACGGGTGGCTGGTTGCTCTGCAGCACAAAGCCATCCTCGGCGAAGAGCGCAGCCAGTGCCCTGGCATCACCCGTGCGCCACGCCTGCTCGTAGTCGCGCAGTACACGGTCCAGCGGTGCGGGCAGCGCGATATCGGGAAGCGGCTGTGCGGGCTCCGCGCCTTCTGCATCGTGGACATTTGCCGGCGATGCCATCAGCAGGGCACTGCAGAAGATCATGGCGAGTGGTGTACGGCGCATGCGTCCGGCTCCAGGCGATGACGGGAAGCTGCGAACGCATCCTGGCGCGCCGCTGGTTAGAATCACGCGGCCGCCGATTCGGTGGATGCAGCGCAGATCAGACAAGGACACGCGATGAAGATGCGAATCACAGGGATGGCGATGATGGCCGCGCTGCTGGCAGCCTGCGGACAGGCACCGGAGAAGACTGGCGAGGCCGCGCCTGATGCGGCGCCAGCACCAACCACCGAAGCTCCGGCCGCCACGGCCACGGTGGTCGAGAAGGAAACGTCCATCGAAGACAGCGTGGACCCCGCGGTGTGGGACAGCGAGGGCGAACCGGAAGACCCGGGCGCCGGCGGCGAACTGACCTGCGCGGACAATCCGCTGGCGACCCACTTCTTCACCCTGGTCGGCGGCAGTGCCGTGGACGACTGCGGCCGCAAGGACCCGAAGGTGCTGGCCGCGTTCGATGCGCTGATGAAGGGCACGCAGGACGCCGAATCCACTGACAAGGATATGCCGTCGCTGCGCAAGCGCCTGTTGAGCGGACCCAGCGGCCCTGGCGAGCTGGTAGTGCTGCAGGGCGAGCCGTGGTGGTTCTACACCGCCTGCCAGGCCCACGACTGCCCCGGCACCGCGTTGGCGATGCTGTACTCACCCACGCAGGCGAAGATGGTCGGCCGTCTTACCGCGCGCTGCCGTGTGTGGTGGCTGGGCGAGCCGACGGCGGAACAGCGTGTGCAGATCGAACAGCGCCAGCCACTGCAGGATGCCGCGCTGAAGGAAGACAGCGCGCTTTGCGAGTGATGTGGCGCGCGCTGCAGCGCCGGGCCGTGCACGGCGTTGCAGTGAGCGTTGTTCCCCGTGTCACCCTTCCGGGCGCATGCGTGTGCTGACCTGCGCGGTCAGCGACAGACTGGCCATCATCAGACCCTCCATCACGCGGTCGCCCACGTACTCCTCGTCGGGTCCGTTCTGGCGCACGCGCTCGGCAGCCAGCAGCATTTCCAGCGCCACGCGCAGGCCGGCCAATGCGCAATCCGCGTCGGCCAAGGCCATGCGGCGGCCGGGCAGCTGATGACGTTCGGGCCAGGGCTGGCCGTCGGCGGCAGCGCCCTTGCCGATGCGATCGAGCGTGGCGATGAAACCGAGAGGATCGTGCGCGTGCGCCGCTTCCGAAGGCGCGTCCGTGTTGGCGGGTACGTACTGCGTGCGTAGTCGGGAGGATTCGGGTGTGCTCATGGCAAGGGCTCCGTGCAGGACAGACGGTAACCGCCACATAGAGGTGGCGGGCGGAGACGTGGCTCGAAAACCGGGAGATCACGAACAAGACCGGCAGGCGCAAGGCCTCCACGCTCCGCCCGCCATAGCCGGCAGACGGAATGCCAGCCGGCGCCACGCGGGGTGACGCCGGCTGGCAAGCGCAAACAACGTTCGTGATCTGACGGGTTTTCGAGGCCCGGCCACCCATCTTCCGGTGGCCCGCCATCTGTACCGCTGTCGCTGCGCAACGCCAATCAGACGAGTTGCAAACAGCGTTTGATCGAAGACGCTTTCAGCATTCTTGCACGCTGTTAAGCCGTCGCGGACGCAGGTGCCGCAACGTCCGTAGCAGCATGGGGAATATGCGACATGGTTCGAACTTGATGACAGGGATGTGGGTACCCCACCAAGCCGATGACGACAGTGCGCAGCGAAGAACGTAAATCGAACTCGCCCCACTCTGGTTGTCAGCGCTCTTCGGGCCCTTCGTACCAAGCCTGAGTACGGTTCACGATCCGCACCACGGACAGCATGACCGGCACCTCGATCAGCACGCCCACCACCGTCGCCAGCGCCGCCCCCGAATGCACGCCGAACAGTCCCACCGCGGTGGCCACCGCCAGTTCGAAGAAGTTGCTGGCGCCAATCAGTGCTGACGGGCCGGCCACGCAATGTGCCACGCCAAGGCGGCGGTTGAGCAGGTAGGCCAGGCCCGAAGTGAAATAGACCTGGATCAGGATCGGCACCGCAATCAGCGCGATCACCAGCGGTTGCTTCACGATCTGCTGGCCCTGGAACCCGAACAGCAGCACCAGCGTCAGCAGCAGGGCGGACAGCGACAGCGGCCCCAGCCGTCGAAGCGCACGCTGCAGCCCCGCCTCGCCGCTGCGCGAAAGGATCCAGTGCCGCAGCACGGCGGCCACCAGCACGGGCACCACAATGTAGAGACCCACCGACAACAGCAGCGTGTCCCAGGGCACAGTGATCGCCGACAGGCCCAGCAACAGCGCAACCACCGGCGCGTAGGCAACCACCATGATCGCGTCGTTCAAGGCCACCTGGCTCAGGGTGAAGTTGGCATCACCGCGGCACAGGTTGCTCCACACGAACACCATGGCGGTGCAGGGCGCGGCCGCCAGCAGGATCAAACCGGCGATGTAGCTGTCGATCTGTGCTGCGGGCAGCCAGTCCGCGAAGGCATGGCGCAGGAACAGCCAGCCCAGCAGCGCCATCGAGAATGGCTTCACGGCCCAGTTGATGAACAGCGTCACGCCGATGCCCTTCCAGTGCTGCTGCAACTGGCGCATCGCAGTGAAGTCGACCTTCAGCAGCATCGGGATGATCATCAGCCAGATCAGCACCGCAACCGGCAGGTTGACTTTGGCCACTTCGGCGGAGGCCAGCACCGCGAAGGCATCGGGCAGGACGTGGCCCAGCAGCGTGCCCATCGCAATGCACAGCACAACCCACAGCGTCAGGTGGCGCTCGAACAGACTCATGGCAGTGGCACCGTCACTGCGCGCCGTCGGTCGGCAGCAGCTGGCCAATCCGGTCCAGCGCGTGCTGCAGCGTTTCGCGTTCGGACCACGCCGATTCGGGCAGTGCGAGCAGCGCACGCAGGCGCGTTTTCACGATGGCATGGGCCAAAGCGAAGGCTGCGGCCTTGTCGGCATCGCTGCCTGCTACGGCGGCCGGATCAGGCAGGCCCCAGTGGCTGCGGATGAAGTCACCGAACACCACAGGGCAGGCTTCGGCAGCGGCCGCGTCACACACGGTGATCACCAGGTCCATCGGCGCTGCATCCACGAACTCATCCCACGACTTGCTGCGCAGACCTTCAACGGGCATTTCTTCGGCCTGCAACTGGGCGAGCGCGAATGGATTGACCTGACTGGTAGGCTGGCTGCCGGCACTGAAGGCGGTGAAGCGATCGCCGCCCCAGGCCCGCAGGGTGGCTTCAGCCAGCACGCTGCGGGCGCTGTTGCCGGTACAGAGGAACAGGACATTGCGGGTCATGTGGCTTCCGTGGTCAGTGAGTGGCTTGGACATGCACAGCGCGCTGGCCGGGCAGAGACAAGTGAACTCGGCAGAGCTGCGGATCGCCTCCGCTATCTGCGCGCGATCGCATCCGGCATAGCCGTGCCGCGCGAACCACGGGCCTGCCGACGTTGTCAGCAGCACCAGTTCCCTGACCTGCATGCGGCGGGCCATGTCCTCGGCCGCTGACAGCAACGCGCGCCCAAGGCCGGTATTGCGTCGGTCATCGGACACCACCAGTGAGCGAAGCAGGGCCGACGCGCCGAAGATCTGCAATCCAACGGCACCCACGGGAATGCCGTCGAGGTCTGCGACGAGAAACGCCACCTCGCTGCTTTCCAGATCGGCCACGGGCAACTGCGCCTGCCGCAGAAGGTCGCGGATGGAGCACAGGTCGTCGCGCGTGCCTGCACGAATCACCGGATCGGGTTTCATCTCAGCACCTGCATGCCGGTTCGGTGACCGCGCACCGCTCATCCGGGGAGCCCGCGCAGCAGTTGTGCGTCAGGTACTGGATCAAGCCGTTCATCGCATCGAAGTTGGCGCGGTAGCAGACGTGGCGGCCTTGGCTTTCGCTCTCCACCAGCCCGGCCTGCACCAGCTCCTTCAGGTGGAAGCTGAGCGTGGCGGGAGGCACCTGCAGGGCCGTGGCGATGTCGCCCGCCATGCGCCCTGCCGGGCCGGCCTCCACCAGCAGCCGGAAGGCAGCCAGGCGGGTGGCATGGCCGAGGGCGGTCAGGGCAGCGATTGCATTCGACGTTTCCATATTTCTAGAATAATCGAATGAATAAGCCAATCACAAGTCTGGACCTGCCCAACCTGGCGGAATCGTCATTGCCCCAGCCCAATCATCACCAGCTCGCCGCGGCAGATCTGGGGCCGCCACGCATTCTCCTGCTCTACGGCTCGCTGCGGCCCCAGTCGTTCAGCCGCAAGCTGGCGCTGGAAGCCGAGCGGCTGCTGCGCCACCTGGGGTGCGATACCCGGGTGTTCGATCCGCATGCGCTGCCGATGCTGGACAGCGTGGACAGGAATCACCCCGAAGTGCAGCGACTGCGCGAATGGTCACAGTGGTCGGAAGGGCAGGTCTGGGTCAGCCCCGAGCGGCATGGCACGGTCACCGGCGTGTTCAAGAACCAGATCGACTGGTTGCCGCTGGAAGTTGGCAGCGTGCGGCCCACGCAGGGCAGGACGCTGGCGGTGATGCAGGTGAGTGGCGGCTCGCAGTCGTTCAATACGGTCAACACGTTGCGCGTGCTCGGCCGCTGGATGCGCATGCTGACCATCCCCAACCAGTCGTCGGTGGCCAAGGCCTGGCAGGAATTCGATGACGACGGCCGGATGAAGCCCTCGCCGTACTACGATCGGGTGGTGGACGTGATGGAAGAGCTGGTGAAGTTCACGCTGCTGACGCGGGGCCGGTCGGACTACCTGGTAGACCGCTACAGCGAGCGGAAGGGCGACGCGCACGCCGCGGCATTGGCGCGGGCTGCAGAGGCTACGGCTTCCTGATCCTCATTGGTGCCGATGTGAGGCACGCTCACCCAAGCAGCCTCTTCACCCTTGAAGCTGCAAGGCGGATGATCACCACATAGGCCAGCAACATGCCGGTGCCGATGCCCATTACTTCGATTTCCCAGTTGCGGCGGTAGGGAGAAGGGCCCATGAAGGCCCACGCCAGAAGCACCGCCGCAATCAGCAAGGCGCTGCGATTGGCCTTCGAAATGAGCTCATCTTCGGTCGCGTGCCCCATGTTCGGATCCCAGGAACCGAGCAGCCATCCCAAGCCACGCAGGTACTCGCGCGCCACGAAGAACAGGAAGACGAATACGCCACCCATCGTGCTCAGCAGAAACTGGAAGAGTGGGTCCACCGGCGGCCTCTTGGACGAGGCAGGCATTGCCTCGCAGGATCATCAACGGGCGCAGTATGCCAGCGCGCCGCGCCTCGGGGGGCACCGGTCTCATAGGCAGGCGGCTTTCCACGAGCAGACTGTGCATCGCAGCCGCCCCGGCGGCCGGGCATGGCCCAGGCATGTGCCCACAACGCCCAGAGCGGACGCACAAACGCACTACTCGCCAGCGTGCTGTGCGGTCTTCTTTTCGTCGCCATCCGCGGCGGCACGGCTCTGCGCGAACGCCGGGAACGTCTTCGCGATCGAATCCTTGTCCGGCAGGATGTAGAACACGCCGCCCTTCTCGAACGTGGAGTGCACGATCTGCTCGTAGAACGCCGGCGAGACGTTGATGCAGCCGTGGGTGACGCGATTGTCGTCCGGCGTCGGCGTTGCCAGTCGTTCGGCACGCTTTTCCTTCGGGCTGCCCGGCGGCAGCGGATGCATCGACACGGCGGAATCGTAGTCCACCCACAGCACGCGCCCGGCATCGTCGGAGGGGCCATAGGCACCAATGAAGCGTCCTGCAGGCGTGGTGCGGTCGTGGCCGGGAATCGCGCTCAGGGCAAGCTTGGCGACGCCGGGTGCGGAATGATCGCCGATGGCCGAACCGAACAGCGCTGGTGCGGCGCCGCGCAGCTTGCCGTCGCCGCCGAAGACCAGGACCTGCGCGGCAGCCTTGTCCATGATCGCGAACGGATAACCCTGGTTGTCCTTGCTGGCGACCACCCAGCCGGCCAGCTCGATCACCGTTTCGGAGACGCTCTGGTCGGGCGGAAGTTCATCAACGGCGGCCGACGGTGGTGCGGGTGCGTCCTTGTCCCTGGCGTTGGCTACGCCGCTGCATGCAACAGCCAGTGCCATGGCCAGTGCGGCATGGAGGGCGCGGCGTGCAGGGGAGGAGGAGGTACGAATGGGACGGCTCCTGGCAATGCAATCTTGGTGGAAGGACGCCAGTGGCCGGTGAGGGCCACTGGTTCCCGATACAGAGGTGGATCAATTCAAACGGTGAGGGAACGATCAGCCGCGCGGCTTGCGTCCGACGGGAGCCCTTTCAAGCTGCTGCACGCGGCCTTCGATCTGGTCCAGGCGCTGATTGGCCTGCTGTGCCGACTGGTTGGCGGACTCGGCACTCTGTGCAGCGCCCTGCACCTTTACATCGAGCTGATCGAGGCGCGAGTTGATGGTTGCGAACTCGTCCTTGTAGGTGGCACAAGCGCCAAGGCTCACGGTGGCGATGAGCGCTACAGCAAGTGCGCGGGCCGTCTTCATGTGTTGCGGGTTCAGGTTCATTGCACTCCCTCCTTCGTCTGGGGAAGCTGGAATATAGCGGCGTTTGTTCCCCACGCTGACAAGCGCTTTCAGCTGAAGTTGGAAGACGTGGAAGGGTTGTGAAATATGTTCGTCAGCGAAGCTTAACGAGTGAGATCAGGCGAGCTGATGTGCACAGAGGCGATGGCCTTGCGGTTGCTCGAATCGCCCAATTCATCAGCCTGAAGACGGCCTCATTCCTGGCCGTTTTCCACTGGCCCACACGCCGGGCGCCATTCACTTGCGGCGAACAATGCCGGCGCACTTTCCGGGCGCACCTCCAGCAGCGTGGCGACGGCACCGGCTTTGTCATCGGCGCGGGCAACGTAGTCAGCGGCAATGCGGTAGCCGATCCAGTAGCCAAGATCGCCGCGGCGCGTTTCGTCGCCCGCTCCGTTGTAGAGCCATTGCGACAGATCAGTACCGGCGCTGTCCCGGGCGAACTGGCGTTCCAGGGCGCATTCGCGGCCCTGCGTCCAACGACGCAGATGCGCGTTGGCCGGTTGCCCGGAGATCAGCTCGGTCACGTACTCGGCGCCTCCTTCCAGCAGCGTCTGATAGAGCAGGGTCGGTTGCGCAACGTCTGCGGCTGCGCCCGGCTGCTGGATGTGTACATACTCATGGGCGATCAGGTGCACGAAACGGTCGCTCACATCGGCCTGCATCCAGTCGGCGTTGCACAGCGCCTCCAGTCCGATCACCACGCCGTCGGGCGTGGTGACACCGCCGCTGTTGCCCCGACCCACCAGCACGGTGACCGGCGGAAAGCGTGCGGAGGGAAGCAGGGTGCCCAACCGATCGAGCGCCTTGGCAACCCGCTCGCGGATCTCCGGCAGCGCCGTCGCACAGGTACGTGCTTTGGCAAACAGCGCAGGTTTGTGCTGGATCGCATCTGCAAGACGATCCATCGAGCCGATACGGCTGTCAGTGAAGCTGCGTAGTGCATCCGTACCCGCATGCAGATAGCCACGCTGCAGATCGTCGGCACTCGGCTTGCCTCCGCTTGCATCCAGCACGTTGAAGAAGCGCGTGACATCGTCGGTCTGAATCACGATGCGCCCGGAAGGGCGGGTTCGCTCGGCTGCGTTGGCTACCTGCAACATCATCGGCAGGGCGAAGAGCAGCAACGCCCGCGCTGTGCGTCGGGCATGCAGCGGAAACAGCAGTGACGGGAAGGCTACGTGCGGCATGAGGAGTTCCCTGAACGCCAGCCTTATTTATACACCAGTCAGTTCAATATTCAGGGCCGATTAGACCCCCTAACGGATAATTCACACCTGTCGACCGCCTCCTCTCTCTCCCCCTCCCGGGAGGCGGCCGACGAAACCAAAATAATTAAAGGTGTGTCCCGATGAACAAGAATTCGCTGCTCGCCCTGGGTCTTCTGGCTGCTCTGCCGTTCGCTGCATCGGCAACCGATGGCCTGTCGTACAACTACGTTGAAGGCGGCTACGTGAACACCGATGCCAAGGGCGGCGACGCCGACGGCTGGAAGGTGAAGGGTTCCGTGGCGGTGCACCCGAACTTCCACATTTTCGGCGACTACAGCGCGCAGGAGACCGACACGTTCAAGAATGACGTCGACCAGTGGCGCATCGGTGCCGGCTACAACTACGGCATCGCACCGAACACCGACCTGGTGGCCCGTGTCGCGTACCAGAAGTTCGACATGAAGCACGGCCTGGACTTCAACGGCTACTCGACCGAGGTCGGCGTGCGCACCGCGTTCAACCCGTACGTGGAAGGCTACGTGATGGCCGGCTACGAGGACTACGCCAAGAAGCACGGCATCAACCCGGACGGCGAGTTCTACGGCCGCGTCGGCGCCACCGCCAAGTTCAACCAGAACTGGGGCCTGAGTGGCGAAGTGAAGCTGGCCAAGGCCGGCGACCGCGAGTGGTTCGTGGGCCCGCGCTTCACCTGGTAACAAACGCCCGTCGTTAGAGCGTGTTGTGCTGGCGTGTGACTCTCTCTCTCTCTCCCACACGCCAACCGAAGCCCGGCCTCGCGCCGGGCTTCACTTTTATGGGCCCTGTGGCGCCACAATGCGGCATGGGCGACCCTTCCTCCCTCGCAGGTACCGGCACGGCCTACCAGGAGCATCTGGCGCCTGCGCCGCTGCGCGGCCACTTTGGCCAGCTGTGGCAGAGCCAGCTTCCTGCCGATGCCGATGGGCACATCACTGTATTGCCCGATGGCTGCGTGGACATCCTCTGGCGCGACGGTGCGCTGTTCGTCGTCGGCCCGGACCGCGTGGCCGCGCACCCGGCGCTGGCACCCGGTGCACAGGTGCTGGGCGCACGCTT
Organism: Stenotrophomonas maltophilia complex sp. Om-AH-Sm3; assembly: GCF_059337855.1. NCBI lineage: Bacteria > Pseudomonadati > Pseudomonadota > Gammaproteobacteria > Lysobacterales > Lysobacteraceae > Stenotrophomonas > Stenotrophomonas maltophilia complex sp. Om-AH-Sm3. The sequence goes on from NZ_JBYBLQ010000004.1 coordinate 125,426, forward strand.
CCGTCCCGGCCAGGCATTGGCCGCGCTGGGCCTGCCCCTGGCCGGGATCATCGGCCAGGCCGTGCCACTGGCTGATCTGAAGGGCATGTGGGCGAAGAAGGCTGCGGCCTCCATCGGCGACACCCCGCCTGCGCTGCGCCTGCAGCGGATGGCGCACTGCCTGCAGCAGCATATGGGTGCGTCCGCGCTCGATACTTCGGCGCAGCGTGCACATGTCCTGTTCCGGGCGCTCGCCGCGGGTGACGCCACGCTGGATACGCTGGCGGCGCACTTGAGCCTGAGCCCGCGCAGCCTGCGACGTTTCAGCCAGTTGCAGTTCGGCTACGGCGCCAAGACGCTGGAGCGGATCCTGCGCCTGCAACGCTTTCTGCGCCACAGCCGTGCGCTGCCGCAGCACTCGCTGGCGATGCTGGCCGCAGAGGCCGGCTATGCCGACCAGGCCCATCTCAGCCGCGAGGCGCGCGAGCTTGCCAGCATGACCGCACGCGAACTGCGCCTCGAATGGGGCCAATGATGGCCGTTTCGTTCAAGACCGCGGTGCCGCGCTGATTGAAGCTGGGCTCCCACCCAGGAGCTACGCCATGAGCCGTGCCGCTACTCACGATGCCGAACGCCGCATCGACAACATCGAATTCAACGTCGCCGACATTGCCCGCAGCAAACGCTTCTACGGCGAGGTGTTCGGCTGGCATTTCACCGACTACGGCGCGGCCTACACCGAGTTCGACGACGGCCGTCTGAAAGGTGGCTTCGTGGCCGACGCGCCGGTGCGTGCCCACGGGGGGCCGCTGGTGATCCTCTACTGCGCGGACCTGGCCGATGCACAGCAACGCGTGATCACTGCCGGTGGCGAGGTGGTGCTGGCGGTGTTCGCCTTCCCCGGTGGCCGCCGCTTCCAGTTCCGCGATCTGGATGGCTACGAGCTGGCGGTCTGGAGTGACGCGACCTGAACCTGCTGATACCCGCCGCGGAGCATGCATACTGGGCCGAGCCAGGAGTATGCATGCTGATCCCCATTTCCGCGTATGTGCAGCAGGCCGACGGCAATACCGTGCAGGTGGTGGTGCTGGACGCAGACGCGCGTGCGGCGTTGCAGGCACTCGGCGTGGCGGGGCAGGCGGCGACATTGTGCGCCGAAGTGGGCGACGACATCGGCAAAGCCCGCTTGTTCGCTGCCCTGCGTGACCGGGGCGTAGCGTTCTTGGCCGGTCGCGAATGGAGCCCGGCCGAGGTGTTTGCCTGGCTTCGCGACCGCGGTCTGCTCGAAGGTCCGTATCTGCGCATCGCCTGGACCGACCCACGGCAGTACGTTGTCTGCATCGACCCGTGATGCGTCCAGGCCGATACGGCCCTAGCGGACTGGCTTGCGATACGCCTCCGACAGCGTGGCCTTGTACTGCGACAGCGGTTGCAGCCCCATGGCCTGGCGCCGTGCGTCTAGCCCGTCCATGTCTTCGGTGGGCCGCAGCTCCATCGTGCCGTCGCCGGCGGTGGTGAACTGGCTGCCGTAACGCTGCGGCTTGCCCTGCGCGAGCAGTACGCGATCGGTCAGCAACGCCAGATCGGGAAGATCGGCCTCGCCGGCCTTCGCCGCATGTTCGATCAGCGGCAGTACCTGTGCCTGGAACGCGGGATCGTGATCGGCGTGCTGGACGATCAGCCAGGCCGCCTTGGCCCCGTCATGGCCGACCCGCGAATAGGTCGGCCAGCCCTTGTCGGCAATCATGGTCTTCAACCAATCGGCATTGGCCTGGGCCACCGGTGCTACGCCCTTGAACGCATTGCCACCCCCCGCGTCGATGGCCACATGCTGGGCGGCCTGGTCACGTGCGGCGCGCTCCAGCAGCTCTTTGCGCAACGGGGCGTCCAGTTGCGCGAGGCGTTGCTGCTCGGCGGCTTCCACGCGCCGCTGCATGTCCGGCCACGCCGGATCGGCGCGCAGGGCGTTCAGGCCCGGCCGATCCTTGTGCAGCAGATCATCGAACGACAGGCGCCCGCGGGGCAGCAGTTGGTTCACGTAGTCCATTGCCTGGCTGCGGTCGCCGGCAGCGGCCGTGCATTCCACCAGCAGCAGCTCGCCGCCGTCGGGGAAGCGGCCACCACGCTGCAACAGCTCGCCGAGCAGCCGCGCGCATGCGCTGAAGTCATCGGCGCCGTAGCGATCGAGGGCGGTGAAGAAGGGATCCTCGGCAGCGGCGTGCGCGCCAAGCGGTGTGCCCAGCGCCAGAGCGAGGGCCACGGTTGTGGCGGATGCGCGCAGCCACTGCATCGATGTATGGGACATCAGCGTCTTCCTCCGTGAAGTGCAGGGATGGCCACGTGCTGCCGGCCTCATGGCGCAGGCTAGCAGCGTCATGGCGCTGTCTCAAACGCACGCGGTATCCGCCGCAACCTGAGAACCGCTCCGTCGCCGATCAGGAGCTTCGGCTATGATCGCCCCCACATCGCCGCACGCGAAGCGCCCGCCTCAAGCCCGCAGGAATACCGTGAACACCCAGCCCGCCCAGATCACCGCCCTCAACCACACGCTCGACAACGAGCCGCAGCAGATCACCGCGCCGCTCACCCATTCGGCGGCGTTCCTGGTGCTGAAGGTGAAGGACGACGAGGCGTCGATCGCCAAGGCGCGCGAGGTGCTGGCCAGTACCGACGATCTGATCAAGAACACCGCCATCCGCGAGATCGAGCGCACCTTCACCTGCAACGTGGCCATCGGCCATCGCGTGTGGCAGCCGCTGGTAGGGTCCACGCCGCCACGCGAGCTGAAGCCGTTCCGCGAGATCAAGGGCGCGACCCACACCGCCGTGTCCACGCCCGGTGACCTGCTGTACCACATCCGCGCACGTACCATGGACCTGATCGTGGCGTTCGAGCGCAACCTGCTGATGGCCTTCGGTGATGCGGTCGAAGCGGTCGATGACGTGGCCGGCTTCCGCTACTTCGATGGCCGCGACCTGCTCGACTTCGTCGATGGCACCGCCAACCCGGAAGGACTGTCGCTGCCGGAAGCCACCATTGTTGGCGATGAAGACCCGGAGCATGCCGGTGGCAGCTACGTGGTGGTGCAGAAGTACCTGCACAACCTCGATGCCTGGCGCGCGCAGAAGACCGAGGCGCAGGAGGCGATCATCGGCCGCACCAAGCACGACAACATCGAGCTGGATGATGCGCCGGCCGATGCGCAGAAATCGCACAAGACGCTGTGCACCATCGAAGACGCTGACGGCGAGCACGAGATCCTGCGTGACAACATGCCGTTCGCCAACCCGGGCCGTGGCGAGTACGGGACCTACTTCATCGGCTACACGCGCCGCCTGTGGGTGATCGAGAAGATGCTCGAGCGCATGTTCATCGGCAATCCCGCGCCGCTGCACGACCGCATCCTCGATTTCTCCACCGCCACCACCGGCGTGACCTTCTTCGCGCCCTCGCGCAAGGTGCTGGCCGACCTGGGCGAGTGATCGCGCCGGGCCGACCGCCATCTGCCTGTCATCTATGACGCCGACCATGGCGCGCTGGATGGGCGCGCAGGAGGCAGGCGATTGTCATGGCAGGGAACAGGACAGGCCTACGCCGCTGGTGGCGGCGTCTGGCTGCGGTGTTCGGCGCACTGGCACTGGGGAGTGCCGCGGCGTCCGCGCAGGAAGCCCCTGCGCACTGGATGGCCTACGCCGCCGCCGTGGGTGGCCAGCTGCAGCAGCGCCTGCAGCAGGAACAGGACCCGCAGGCGCAGCGCGTGCTGCAGTGGCTGCAGGCCCACTCGGACACGCCGACGCCGCTGCCGGTGAGCGTGTGGATCGCGGCGGATGGCCGTATTTCGAAACTGGAATTCGACAGCCTGGGTGACGCCCAGGTCGACGCCGACCTGCGCGCGACGCTGCAGGCCGGCCCGCTGCAGGCGGGACCGCCGGCGGACATGCGCCAGCCGCTGCGGCTGGGTTTGGCCCTGACCCCGTAGATCCACGCCATGCGTGGATGGCGCGCCGATTGCCCGCAACAGCCACGCATGGCGTGGCTCTACTGCGTTGCCACCTGCGGCTCGCGCGCGGCCGCGCTCCATGCGCGCAGGCCGAACACGGCCAGACCGAGGAAGAACACGTACAGCGCGGCGGTCACGTGCAGCGACTTGAACAGGTAGGCGCCCACGTAGACCACGTCCACGGCGATCCATACCCACCAGCAGGCGACGTGGCGGCGTGCCTGCCACCACTGGCCGACCAGGCTCAGCGCGGTCAGCATCGCGTCCAGCCACGGCAGTGCGGCATCGGTGAAGCTGTGCATGGCCGCACCCAGCGCCACGCCACCGCACAGGCCGATGGCCAGGTCGCGCAGCAGCTTGCCGCGCGCCAGCGGCACGATGCGGATGCTGCCTTCATCGGCGGCGTGCTGGCGCCAGTTGAGCCAGCCATAGACCAGGAAGCCGCCGAAGGCGACCTGCAGCAGGGTGTCCGAATACAGCTTGGCCTCGGCGAACACCAGGCCATACAGCGTGACCGACAGCAGGCCCACCGGCCATGCAGACAGCCGGCGCCGGGCCATCAGCCAGACGCCGAGGACGCTGCACAGCGCGGCGGTCCACTCGAGCACGACGCCGTTCACAGCGCGAACGTCACCGACAGGCGCGCCTGTCGCGGTGCGCCGGGGAACAGGTAGTAGTCACCGCCGCTGCTGCCGGTATCGCGCCAGTAGAAACGGTTGAACACGTTGTCCACCGACAGGTTCCAGGTCACGGCGCGCTCGTGCAGCCGGTGCTGGAAACGCAGGCCGGCATCGAACACCGAGTAATCCGGCGCGCGTACGGCGCCGTCGGCGCGTGCCACGTTGGCACCGGCATAGCGCCACCCGCCAGTGACATCCAGGCCCTGCACGAACGGCAGCGCATAGGCCACGTGCACGCTGGCACGCACCTTCGGCACGTTCACCAGCTGATGACCCTCATAGGCCGGCGTGCCGGTGTCGCGCGCGCGCGCCTGCAGCACGCTGGCGCTGGCCACGACCTGCAGCGCATCGGTCAGCTGGCCGTTGGCGGTCAGCTCCAGGCCGGTGTGGGTCTGGGTGCCTTCCTCGACGAAGGTGTAGCCCACGTCGCTGTTGTCCGGCTTGGCGTACTGGTACGGCTGCGAAATGCGGAACACCGCCGCGCCCAGGGTCAGCGCTTCGACCGGCACGTACTTCAGGCCCACTTCCAGCTGCCGCGACTGCACCGACGGCAGGAAGGTGTCGGCGTTGCTGGTCCAGAACGGCGCTTCCTGGCCCAGCGAAATGCCGCGCACGTAACTGGCGTAGGCGTTGAGCTGGTCGGTGGCTTTCCACACCACCGCGGTCTGTGGCAGGAAGCGCGACAGGCGGCTGTGCCGCTGCGGGGTGCCGCGCTTGTCGTAGGCCCGCTCATCCAGGCGGACGAAGCGGCCACCGGCCAGCCACTGCCAGTCGTCACCGAAGCTGATCCGGTCCAGCACGAAGAACGCGGTCTGGCGGCTGTCCAGGCGACGTGCGGACGGGCCCGGCATCTTCGGCGACGGCGCGAACACCGGCACCGGTGCGTCGTGGATGTTGCTGGTGCCAACGTACTCGTTGACGCTCGGGCGCCTGTCCACGGTGCGGCGGAAGTAGTCGGCCCCGAGGGTCAGCTGGTGGCCGACGCTGCCGGTCTCGAAGCGGCCACGCAGTTCGGCACGAGCCTGCTGGTTGCGGCGCGTGTCGTCCGGACTGCGGTAGTCGTAGATGTCATAGTCGCCGTTGGGCGCGAAGTAGTTGCCCGGCACGCTGCCGTCGGCACATTGCGCGGCGTAGTAGCAGCCGTAGGCGAAGGCGACGTTGTCATCGATCACCGAACGGCTGTGGCCCACCGATACACGTGATTGCCAAGCGTCGTTGAAGTCGTAGGTATGCAGCGCGGTGATGTTGGTGCTCGCGATATCCACCGGCCGCTGCCACGGCTGGTAGCCGAGCAGATGCTCGCGGTCGACGCCGCGCGGCAGGTCACGCGCGCCCAGCAGCTGGTAGCCGGACACCGAGCGCTGCGAGCTGGTCTGGTAGTTGGCATCCACTTCCAGCTTGCCGCGTTCGCCGATCAGCCAGTCGGCGGCCAGCGAGTAGAAGTTGCGGCGGCCATCGGCGTGCTCGACGTAGGAATTGCTGGAATCCCATGCGGCGTTCAGGCGCAGGCCGAAGCGCGGGGTGATCCAGTGGCCGACATCGACGGCGACGTAGCGCGAGCCTTCCGAATCGGTGCCGAGCGTGGCGGTGCGCACTTCGGCCGGGCGCTTGCCGATGTAGTTGATGATTCCGCCCGGCGCCATCACGCCTGCCGCCAGGCCGGCTTCACCCTTGAGGATCTCCACCGACTGCACGTTCTCCAGCGCCAGGCGTTGCTCGCCGGCGATGGACAGCCCATTGAAGCGGTAGCCGGTGGCGGCGTCCAGGGCGAAGCCGCGGATGGCGACGTTCTGGTAGTAGCCCACCGGCGCGTAGGCATCACCCAGCGAGGCATCATTGCTGGCCAGCTCGGACAGCGAACGTAGCTGGCGGCGGTCGAGATAGTCGCGCTCGAGCACATTCACCGAAGCCGGCGTGTCCTTCCACGAACCGCCACCGAAGGCGTTCACGCGCGAGGTATCGGCCTTCGGTTTGCCGGCCTGCACGCGCACCGCTGCCAGTTCGGTCGGCGAGCGTTCGGCGCCGATGGCGGCCGCATCGGTGGTGGCCTCGGCCTCGCTGGCATGTAGCGGCAGCGCGGCACAGAGGGCGAGGGAGAGCAGGGTGGGGCGCAGGCAGCGGTTCATTCGGTTCGTCTTCGGCCAACAAGGGAGACGAAGCGACGGCGCGCAGGTGCACCGGCCCAGGATGGGGGTGTGGCTGCGGCTCAAAGCTCCCTACGCCGGTGCAAACCGGATCAGGTTCCAAGGGACTCTCTCAGCCTGGCAGATCCAGGCACCCCCGCTTCAGGTGACCATTTCACTACAAATGGTACGGATTTGCGAGCGCCACCCAGGGTCAGATCCCCTTCCTGCGGAAAGGGATCTGACCCCAACGCTGCGTCAACCGGATCACGCGGCGGCGTGCAGGGCCTGCAGCAGTGCCTGCCCCGGGGCGGTATGGAACCACGCCGGATGGCCGAGCATGAAGGGCTGCCACGCCACATCGGCATTGGCGGTCGAGCCGGTGACGCCCTCGAAATACTCCACTTCGGACAGTGCGAAGTCGAAATGCACCATCGGCAGCAGGTCGGCCAGCAGGTGCACGCGTGCCGCCGACAGCGGCAGCACCTGGCGGTAGCCATCGAGCAGCGCCAGCGCGATATCGATGCGCACTGCCTCCATGCCGCGCGCCAGTTCCAGCCATGCCACGGCGTTGCGCTCGATTGCGGTGGCGAGGTCGAACAGTGCGCTGGTGGGCGAGGTCAGGCCGAAATCCAGCACGGTGCTGACCTGCCCGTCGCGCCACAGCAGGTTGGAGACATGCCAGTCGTTGTGCGCCCACAGCCGTGGTTCGTCGTGCAGGCGCTCGGCCAGTCCCGTGTGCCACGGCAGCACGTCACGCCGCAGCTGCGTTTCCCACGGAATGCGCGCGAGATAGCGGGCCAGGCCGGGGCGCTCGTGCAGCCCTGCCTTGATTGCGGCAATCGGATCGTCGGCGCGGATCAGGTCGTCGCGCGCCACCAGCAGATGGGTGCTGCGCTGGGGCGCGTGGTAGCTGGCGGCGGCGCGGTGCAGCTGTGCGAGTGCGCGTCCGGCTTCGCGGGCCTGCGCGACATCGGTCAGCAGCGACCACGACACCGCGTCGCGGTACAGGTCGTCGCCTACGCCGACGTCGTGCAGTTCAAACGTCCATTCGCCGTGTTCGACCGCGGTGTGGCCATCGGTTGCCGCCAGCACCTGCACCACCGGCACGCCGGCAGCGGCGAGATGGGCGATGAAGCGGTGCTCTTCCTCCAGGCAGGCCGCGTTGCGCACGCTGTGGTGATGGCGCTTGATGAACACTGCGCCGCGCGTGCCATCGACGATGGCGGCAGCCGACAGTGGCCGCGGGCTGTGCCAGCGTGGCTGGCTGCCGCTGTCCAGCTGCGGGTAGCGCTGGCGCAGCCATGCGATGTCCGCCGCGCTGATCGGTGGCCAGTCGGCAGCCACCTCGTCGTTGTTGAGGCCCTGCACACGGTGGGAGGAAGACGTCATGCCGCGGCCCGAGAGGGGAAAGTCACATCCAAGGCTGCGCATTCAACGCCATGCGCGCGGCCAACGCAAACGGGCGGGTCATCGACCCGCCCGTCTCTGCCATCGGCAGGGGTACCGCCGCCGTGCCGCTTACCAGCCGCGATGGCGACCGCGGTCGTGGTAGTAGCGGTTGTCGTAGTAACGCTCGCGCTGCCAGCGGCGGTCGTCGCCACGGTCGTAGTAACCGCTGCGGTAGTAACCACGATCGTAGCGGCGGTCGTAGCGGTTGTCGTAGTAACGATTGTCGTAATAACGACGGTCGCGGCGGTCGGAGGTGGTCAGATTGCCGATCGCGCCGCCGGCCACGGCACCACCGACGGTGGCGGCAGGATCACCGTTGGAGAGCAGGTTGCCGGCCACGCCACCGACCACGGCGCCGACCAGGGTGCGCTTGTCCTTCCTCGACATCGCGCTGGCATCGCTGACCACGGCGACACCGGCCACCAGTGCCAGCGCCATCGCCAGACCACGGAAGCTGAGTGTGGAAGTACTGAGCATGATTCGTTCTCCTGTGAGGTGCATGCCACGCTGGGCAGGGAGGGCGCGGGGCGCCCCGGCTGCCGTGATGTCCACGCTGGCGTTCCAACATTGCCGGAACATTGCCTGGTGTATCGAGCGGCTTGCGCATTCATCTAGCGGCAGGTGGCATGAAGCAAGGCTGAAAGTGGCCTCGGCCGCTCAGCTGGCAGAAAGGGAAAAGGCCACGCGGGCGTGGCCCCTCCCTTCTCTGCCAAGGCGTTGGCATGTCAGACGCCCGTCGCCTTCCGGGCCTGCCGCGCCTGCTCCTGCGGGGTCTCCTGCTGCGGCTGCAGCACGTCAGGTGCGCCCTGCACCGCACCGCTGCTGAGCGCCAGGCTCTGCTCGCTGGCGGCCCGCGTCTCCACGGTGACGCGGCCGGCGGCCGGACATGAGCCGGTCGATTCCTTCGACCTCGCATTGTTGCCGGTGCGATTATGTGAATCGCGTCTCAAATTTTCCCGTCACGCAGATAGTCGAACAATTCGGCATCGCCCTTCAGCCCCAGCTTGAGCATCGCATCGCCCTTCTGCCGGCTGATGGTGCTGACGCTCTTGTGCAGCAGCAGCGAGATCTCCTTCACTGTCATGCCGGTGCCGAGCAGGCGCAGCACCTCCACCTCGCGCGGGGACAGCGGCTTGCCGTCACCCTCGCGCATGCGCCAGCTGCCGGCTGCCTCGACCCGCTCGCGCAGGCTGCGGCTGATATAGGGCTGGCCGCGGTAGACCGCCTGGATCGCCTGCGGCAGCTCGTCCATCGACGAACTCTTGTCGACCAGGCCGAGCACACCACTGTCGAGCACCATGCGCAGGATCGCCAGGTTGCTGGAAACGCTGAGCATCAGCACCGGCAGGTCCGGGTGGCGGCGCCGGATCATGCCGATCATGGCGAAGCCATCGGCCTGCAGGCTGCCCGGCATGGAGTAGTCGGTGACCAGCAGGTCACAGGGCTGGCTGGCGAGCAGGGTCATCAGCGCCTGCGCGCTGTCGGCCTCGCCGACCACGCGGCCGACGCCGCTCGACTCGATGACGGCGCGGGTACCGATACGGACCACGGGGTGATCGTCTGCGATGATGATGCGCAAGCTCATGCTCTAGTATGGCCATCGGGCACGCCGGACCGCGACCATCGCGGTCCCTGGCAGGATTCTAGGAGATCGACGCAGATGCGTAGGTGGGCTGTTCGCGGGCTGCTCCTGCTGCTGGCGGTGCTGGCGCTGCCCGTGGCCCAGGCACAGCCGGCCCCTGGCCTGCTGCCGCTCAGCCCGTTGCAGCGCGAATACCTGGTGGCGCATCCGACCATCGTTGTCGGGCAGTATGACAGCGGCTGGCCGCCCTTCGAGTCCCTCCGTGATGGCGAGCAGGTCGGGCTGGGACCGGACTACCTGTCGCATCTTGCTCGCCAGCTCGGTGTGAAGGTCGAGGCGCGCCGCTATCCGGACTGGACATCCGTGCTGGATGCGGCATGTCGTGGCGAGATCGACGTGGTGATGAATGTCGGCCTCAGTGCCGACCGCACCCGCTGCATGGTCTATACCGCCGCCTACAGTGAGGCGCCACTCGCACTGGTGGGCCGGCCCGATGACCTGCGTGCCTCCGACATGCCGGACCTGGATGGGCTGAGGGTGGTGATCGAACAGGACTTCCTGACCGGTCCGCAGGTGCGCGCCCGATTCCCGCGTGCCCGCCAGCTTGTCGCAAACGACACGTTGAGCGCATTGCAGATGGTCAGAGACGACAAAGCGGACGTCTACATCGGCAATGCCTTCGTCGCCACCGAGCTGATTGCCAGCCGGCGCCTGCAGGGCGTGGCGCTGTTGCGGCCGAGCGACCTGCCCCCTGAACGGTTGCACTTCGGCATTCCCAACAGCAAGCAACCCCTGGCCGAAGCCCTGGACCTGGCGCTGGCCGCGACCAGCCAGGCCCAGCGCGATGCCCTCGCACAACGCTGGTTGTCACCGCCGCACTGGTCGGCATCGGCGCAGCTGGCGCTGAGCCAGGCCGAGAAGCGTGTGCTGGAGAAGCCGCTGATGATCGGTTTCGCGCCGAATGCCGCGCCCCTGTCGTTCACCGGCGAGGATGGCCGGCCCAGTGGCCTGGCCAGCGAGTACCTGCAGCGCCTGATGCAGGCCGGCGCCAACCTGAAGGTCGAGAACAGCCACGACTGGTACGAGGTGCGTGAGAAGGCCCGCCGCGGTGAACTGCAGGCCGTGATGGGCATACCCGTTGATTCGCGCTACCTGGGCCCGGACTGGGTGTTCAGCCAGCCCTTCATCAGCGTGCCGAACGTGATTGTGGTCAGGAGCGATGGTGAGTCGCTGCTGGGCCTGGCCGACCTGCAGGGCAAGCGCGTGCTGCTGTCCGACCCGGAGCGCGTGCGTGGCTATGTGCAGCAGCAGGCGCCGCAGGCCCGGATCATTGCTGCGCGGAGTGCCGAGCAGGCGCTGCAGCGCCTGCTCGAGGGTGAAGCCGATGCCTATGTCGGCAACCTTGCCGTGGTCGATCACCTGCTGCGCAGCCGTTTCCCGGGGCGGATGCAGGTAGCGGCTCCGGCCGGTTTCAACGACCAGCTGGCGCTGGCAGTGGATCGCCGCCATGCGGCCCTGGCCACGACCTTCGATCGCCTGCTGCTGCAGATGACCCCACGCAAGCGCGAGGCGCTGCGCAGCGACTGGCTGGCGGTGGAGTACCGCAATGGGGTCGACTGGAGCAATCTGCTGCGGTGGGGCGTGCCGGTGCTGATGGTGCTGTTGACCGCGCTGCTGGTGCATGGCGTGGGCCATTGGCGGCTGCGCCGTGAGGTGGCAGGACGCCGCCAGCTGGAGCAGCGACTGGCCGAGGTGACCGACAACCTGCCGGCGGTGGTCTACCAGGCCCGTCGCGATGCCGATGGCATGCTGAGCTTCCCGTTCATCGCCGGCGACCTGCCTGCGTTGTTCGGCATCACCCGGCAGCAGGCCGAACAGGATGCGAGGGTGTTGCTGGAACGCGTCGAGCAGGAGGACCGCGCGCGCATCCTGCATTCCATCGAGCAGGCCGCGCACCAGTTCGCGCCGTTGATCCTGGAGTTCCGCCTGCGCAGCGACGGGGAAGGCGTGCGCTGGGTGCGCAGCCAGGCCCATCCCTACGCCGCCGAAGAAGGCGCGGTGATCTGGAGCGGGTACTGGGTGGATGTAAGCGAAGCCCGGATGCAGGCCGATGCACTGGCGGCGGCGAAGGCGGACGCCGAGCAGGCCGCTGAGGCCAAATCGCGTTTCCTGGCCACGATGAGCCACGAGATCCGTACGCCGATGAGCGGCGTGCTGGGCATGCTGGAGGTGCTGGCGCACTCACCGCTGGACAGCGAGCAGCAGCGCATCCTCGGCGTGATCGAGGATTCGGCGCAGATGCTGCGGCAGATCCTCGACGACATCCTCGATTACTCGCGGCTGGAAGCGGGTGCACTGCGCCTGGAGCCGGTGCCGCAACCGCTGCGGCCCCTGCTGGAAAGCGTGTGCCGGTTGATGTCGGCGCAGGCCAGTGCACGCGGGCTGGAGCTGCACGTGCAGATCGACCCTCAGCTGGCGGCAGCGCACGAAGTGGATGGCGTGCGCCTGCGCCAGATCGTGTTCAACCTGCTCAGCAATGCCATCAAGTTCACTGCACGCGGCGAAGTGCGGCTGCAGCTGGAGGTACTGGGCCCGACCGCCGAAGACGGCAGCCAGCCGCTGTGCCTGAGCGTCACCGACACCGGCACCGGGATCGCACCGGAACAGCTGCGGCACCTGTTTGCGCCGTTCACCCAGGCCGGTGCCTACATCCAGCGCGACCATGGTGGTACCGGCCTCGGCCTGAGCATCTGCCAGCGCCTGGTGCAGATGATGGGCGGCGAGCTGGAGTTGCACAGCACGCTGGGCGAGGGCACCCGCGCCGAGGTGCGACTGGCGCTGGTGGAGGCAGGCAGGGGTGACGTTGAAGCGCTGGTTGCGGAGCAGGAGCAGGCGGCGCTGCTGCCGCCGGCGCTGCGCGAGGCACGCGTGCTGGTGATCGAGGATCACCCGACCAACCAGGCGATGATGGCGTGGCGGCTGCAGCAGCTGGGCGTACCCCATGTGCTGCTGGGCGATGGCCAGCAGGCACTGGACCGCTTGTCATCGGAGGCCTTCGATCTGGTCATTACCGACTGCCGCATGCCGGTACTCGACGGCTTCGGTTTCACCCGCCTGCTGCGCGAGCGCGAGGGCCGTACCGGCCAGCCGCGGCTGACGGTGCTGGCGCTGACCGCCAGCGTGCTGGACGACGATGCGCGCCGCTGCCGCGAGGCCGGCATGGACGGGGTGCTGGCCAAGCCGCTGTCGCTGGCCACGCTGCGCACCGCGCTGCTGCGCTGGCTGCCGCAGGCACAGGGCCAGTCGTTCGATGCGCCCGTGCAGGAGACTGTCGCCGACGACGCTGAAGTGCTGCCTGATCTGGCCACCCTGCAGCAGCGCTATGGCTCGCGCGCCGTGGCCGAGCAGCTGCGCGACAGCCTGCTGCAGGCCAGTGAAAGTGATCTGGCGGCGGTGCAGCGCGCCGTGCGGGCCGGTGACCGCGAGACTGCGGCGCTCCACCTGCATCGCCAGGCGGGCGGTCTGGGGGCGATCGGGGCAAGCGCACTGGCCGGGCAGGCCAACGCGCTGGTCGAGCGGCTGCAGGATGCGACCGAGGCCGATCCGGCACCGGTGTTCGCCGCTGTAACGGCGTTCGTGGAGCGCCTGCAGCACCAGCTGCAGCGACTGGGTCACTGAGCCGACTGCTGTTGCAGGTAGGCGATCACCAGCGCGCGGCGTTCGGCGCTGGGAAAGGCGTTGTACATGCGCGTGCCGGGCACCACGTGGGTGGGCGACTGCAGGAACGCGTCCAGGGTCTGCGCGCTCCAGGTGATGTCGGCGCGGCGCATGCCGTCGGAATAGCCGTAATCGGGCAGGCTGCCGGCGCGACGGCCGATCACGCCGTGCAGGTTGGGGCCGAAGCGGTGGATGCCGCCAGGCTGCACGGTGTGGCAGCCTGCGCACAGTTCGAACGCGCGCTGCATGGCCTGCTGCCGGGCCTGTTCAGGCGTGGCCGGCGCCGCAGGCGGGCGCTGGCAGGCCGTGGCAAGCAGGGCCACGGCAACGGTGGTGAGCAGGCGGGAGGCACGCATGGGCGGGCAGGATAGCGGTGCGGTGGAGCGGCCGGGCTGCGACACGTGGTCGCAGCCCGGGGCGATCACATGCCCGAGTAGTTCGGGCCGCCGCCGCCCTGCGGGGTCACCCAGACGATGTTCTGGGTCGGGTCCTTGATGTCGCAGGTCTTGCAGTGCACGCAGTTCTGCGCGTTGATCTGCAGGCGCGCGTTGTCGGCGTCGCCGACGAACTCGTACACGCCGGCCGGGCAGTAACGGGCTTCGGGACCGGCGTACTCGGCCAGATTCACCTTCACCGGAATGCTCGGATCCTTCAGCGTCAGGTGGCTGGGCTGGTTCTCGTCGTGGTTGGTGCTGCTCAGGAACACCGAGCTGAGACGATCGAAGGTCAGCACGCCATCGGGCTTGGGGTAGGCGATGCGGGTGTGCTGCGACGCCGGCTCCAGGCAGGCGTGGTCCGGCTGGGTGCGGTGCAGGGTCCACGGCGGGTTGCGCACGCCCAGCTTGGGCAGCAGCCACTGCTCCACGCCGGTCATCAGCGTGGCAACGGTCTGGCCCTTCTTGAACCACTGCTTGAAGTTCTTGGCCTGCTGCAGTTCGGTGAACAGCCAGCTGGCTTCGAACGCCTTCGGGTAGGCGCTCAGTTCATCGTGCTGGCGATCGGCGGCCAGCGCGTCGAACGCGGCGTCGGCGCACAGCATGCCGGTCTTGATCGCGGCATGGCTGCCCTTGATGCGGCTGGCGTTGAGGTAGCCGGCCTCGCAGCCGACCAGCGCGCCCCCGGGGAACACCGTCTTCGGAAGCGACAGCAGGCCGCCGGCGGTGATCGCACGGGCGCCGTAACCGATGCGGGTGCCGCCCTCCAGGTGCTTGCGGATGGAGGGATGGGTCTTGAAACGCTGGAACTCCTCGAACGGGCTCAGCCACGGGTTCTTGTAGTCCAGGCCGACCACGTAACCAATGGCGACCTTGCCGCCGTCGGCGTGGTACAGGAACGCGCCGCCGTAGGTGTCGCTGTCCAGCGGCCAGCCAGCCGCATGCACCACCAGGCCCGGCTCATGCCTGGCCGGGTCGATCTGCCACAGCTCCTTGATGCCGATGCCGTAGGCCTGCGGGTCCTTGCCTTCGTCCAGTTTGTAGCGGGCGATCAGCTGGCGGCCGAGGTGGCCGCGCGCACCTTCGGCGAAGATCGTGTACTTGGCGTGCAGCGCCATCCCACGCTCGAAGGCCGGACCGATGCTGCCGTCCTTCTCGATGCCCATGTCGCCGGTGGCCACGCCGATCACCTCGCCGTTGTCGCCGTACAGCACTTCTGCAGCGGCGAAGCCCGGGAAGATCGCAACCTCCAGCGCCTCGGCCTGCTGCGCCAGCCAGCGGGTCACTTCGCCCAGGCTGATGATGTAGTTGCCTTCGTTGTGGAAGCACTCCGGCAGCAGCGCGTTGGGGGTGCTGCGCGCGCCGGTCTCGCTGAGGAACAGGAATTCGTCGCGGGTCACCTTCTGCTTCAGCGGTGCGCCGCGCTCGGCCCAGTCCGGGAACAGCTCGGTCAGCGCGCGCGGATCCATCACCGTGCCGGACAGCACGTGCGCGCCCGGCTCGGAACCCTTCTCCAGCACGCATACCGACAGCTCGCGGCCGGCTTCGATCGCGCGCTGGCGCAGCCGGATCGCGGTGGCCAGGCCGGCGGGGCCGGCACCGACGATCACCACGTCGAATTCCATTACTTCACGCGGGGGCAGGGCGTTGGCTTCAGCGCTCATCGATTGCATGACTCGTGGGTAGGGCCGGCATCGGGGCCACCGGCGGTGCCTGGGAATCGCGCGTGCGGCCACGGGCGAAACGGTTGTTTGAATGTGTCAGGGTACCGGTACGCGCGTGATCGAGCTAGATCAGCGATGTTCACACCACGATTGCTGCATTGCAGCGTAGTGCTGCAGCTCTGGTGGGTGCCGACCTTGGTCGGCACGCTCTGCCCGGATGACCGACAATGGCCGGGTCCTGACTGCGCGTGAGTGCCATGGCTTTGCATCCGTACGATCTGTTCGATGTCCGTTCCCTGCTCAACGAGGAAGAGCGCGCAGTGCAGGAGAGCGTCGCCCGCTTCACCAACGAGCGCGTGCTGCCGATCATCGGCGATGCTTTCGACCAGGCCCGCTTCCCCGACGAACTGGTGCCGGAGATCGCCTCGTTGGGCCTGCTGGGCGCGACCCTGCCGACCGAGTACGGCGGCGGTGGTCTCGGCGCGGTCAGCTATGGCCTGATCTGCCAGGAGCTGGAGCGCGGCGATTCGGGCCTGCGCAGCTTCGTTTCGGTGCAGAGCTCGCTGTGCATGTATCCCATCTACGCGTACGGCAGCGAGGAACAGCGCCAGCAGTGGCTGCCGGCGATGGCACGCGGCGAACTGATCGGCTGCTTCGGCCTGACCGAGGCGCACGGTGGGTCCGACCCGGCCAGCATGAAGACCCGCGCGGTGCGCGACGGCA
Organism: Stenotrophomonas maltophilia complex sp. Om-AH-Sm3; assembly: GCF_059337855.1. Taxonomy (NCBI): domain Bacteria; kingdom Pseudomonadati; phylum Pseudomonadota; class Gammaproteobacteria; order Lysobacterales; family Lysobacteraceae; genus Stenotrophomonas; species Stenotrophomonas maltophilia complex sp. Om-AH-Sm3. Next base: position 141,780 of record NZ_JBYBLQ010000004.1, read on the forward strand.
GCGACTGGCGCATCAGCGGCAGCAAGATGTGGATCACCAGCGGCCCGGTGGCCGACCTGGCCATCGTCTGGGCACAGACCGAGGACGGCATCCAGGGCTTCGTGCTGGAAAAGGGCATGGCCGGCTTCACGACGCAGGAGATCAAGCACAAGATGAGCCTGCGCGCGTCGCTGACCGGCGCGCTGTTCTTCGACGACGTGCGCGTACCCGACAGCCATCGCCTGCCGAACGTGAAGGGCCTGAAGGGGCCGCTGGGCTGCCTGACCCAGGCCCGTTACGGCATCAGCTGGGGGCCGATCGGTGCGGCGATTGCCTGCCTGGATGAAGCGCTGGGCTATGCCAAGGAGCGTGTGCTGTTTGGTCGTCCGCTGGCGGCCACGCAGAGCGCGCAGATCAAGCTGGCCGAGATGGCCCGCCGCATCACCACCGCGCAGTTGCTGGCGCTGCAGCTGGGCCGGCTGAAGGAAGCCGGCCAGCTGCAACCGCAGCAGGTCAGCCTGGCCAAATGGAACAACTGCCGCATGGCGATCGACATCGCCCGCGAGTGTCGCGATCTGCTGGGTGGGGCTGGGATCACCACCGAGCACGTGGCGATCCGACACGCGCTGAACCTGGAATCGGTGATCACCTACGAGGGCACCGAGACCGTGCACCAGCTGGTGATCGGCCGCGAACTGACCGGCATCAACGCGTTCTGAGTGCACCGGTAGTGCCGGCCGCTGGCCAGCGCGAAGTGGTAGTGCCGGCCGCTGGCCGGCATTGCCCAGCAGCGTATTCGCAGGCGAGCGATCGGTGTACCGAACCGCGCACCGGACCGCGATGGATTCAAGGACAGCCTGTACCGCGCGGCTGTTGGGTCCGCCTTGAAGCGAGCCGAGCACCGCAGGTCCGGCGGGGGCGAAGAGGCGCGGGTGTCTGAGCGCAGCGAGTTCCGCGCCGTCCCCCGGCGGGCCGAGGAGCGCAGGGTACCGGTGCGCAGCACCAGCTCGCAGACGGCGGCGCGTTTCTTTTGGTTACTTTTCTTTCCGCGCGGAAAGAAAAGTAACGCCCATGAACGCATGCGCCCGCCACAGCAACAATCAGGCAGAAGAGAGGCGCGTGGCGCTACGCGCCGCCGGCAAACCCATGCTGCCGCCACGCCTCGTACATCACCACGGCAACGGTGTTGGAAAGATTGAGGCTGCGGTTGCCCGGCCGCATCGGCAGGCGCAGGCGGCGGCCGTCGGGCAGGGCATCGAGCACCTCCTGCGGCAGGCCGCGGCTTTCCGGGCCGAACAGGAACGCATCGCCCTCTTCAAAGGCCACGCTGTCGTAGCGCACGCTGGCGCGCGTACTGAGTGCGAACAACCGGATCGGTGCGATCCGCGCCAGTGCGGTGTCCAGGTCGGGGTGCACCTGCAGGCGCGAGTACTCGTGGTAGTCCAGGCCGGCGCGCTTGAGCTGCTTGTCTTCCAGTGCGAAGCCGAGCGGCTCGACCAGGTGCAGTTGCGCGCCGGTGTTGGCGCAGAGCCGGATCACATTGCCCGTGTTGGGCGGGATTTCCGGTTGGAACAGGATCACGTGGAACGGGGGCGCGGCATTCATCGGCGCAGTGTACCTGCGACGACCGCCGCCTTTACGGCGCACGCCCTGCTCGGGGCAGGGCGGCACCGGTTACGGGCGCAGCAGGACCTGGGCGGTTTCGGTGGCCAGGGCCTGCAGATCGGCGGCGCTCGGACGCACCTGCAGGGCCGGCAGGTTGACGATGACCGAGTGGGCGACGTTGGTCGCGGCCGCAGCCAGAGTGGCGGCGTAGCGCTGGGCTTCCAGTTCGGCGGCCAGGGCGACGCGCTGTTCCAGGCTTGGGCGCACTTCCACCGAGGCCAGCGTGGTGATCGGCAGCGCGGCGGCAACCGGGGCGGCGACGTAGCCGTTGCGCTCGGCCAGCTGGTCGGCGCTCGGGCGCACTTCCACGGTGGCCAGGGTCGGGATGCCGCTGGCCTGTTCCCAGGCCTGCTGGGCCAGCTGGTCGGCGGCCGGGCGAACCTGCACGGTGGACAGGGTCTTGATGGATTCGGAGGCCTGCACCGACGAAACAACCGCGGTGCCGGCGATCAGGGCGATGGCGATGGCAATGGTCTTGGCGTTCATGACGGGGCCTGTTTAGTGTTGGTGAGCAGTGGTGTGGTAGTAAGGTAGTACACCAGTTCTGGGCATGCAAGAGAAATTTTCGATTTCCTGCATTTGTTCAGTCTCCAGTCAGCTTTTGCCTGATGCCCTTCTTGGCGCAGGAAGTACCAAGCAATCCGCGTGCCAACTTTTAGTTATTGATTTGCAAGGCTTTTGTGTGGTCCCGAAAGTGTCCGCTGGGCGGACACCTGTCCATTCGATAAGCCGCGGACACTGTCCGGACGCCTTCAGCCGGCGTCTGTGACGTTTCAAGAGCGCCCGTGGGCGTCGGGCTCGATGGCCATCTGGGCAAACACCCCCAGTGACTGGCGACCGATTCCTGCCGCCGCGTGCGCAGGCTAGGATCGGGGTTCACCTATGTGACCAAGGATCCGGATATGTCTCTCGCCCTTCGCCCGCGCACCGCATTGCTGGCCGTCGCCCTCAGCACCGCCCTGGGCACGCTTGCTCCTACCTCCGCGCTTGCCGCCAGGCCCGCGGCACCGGCCAAGGTCGATATCCCGTACGAGCAGTTCACCCTGCCCAACGGCCTGCGCGTGATCGTGCATACCGATCGCAAGGCGCCGATCGTCGCGGTCAACGTCTGGTACCACGTGGGCAGCAAGGACGAGCCGGCTGGTCGTACCGGCTTCGCGCACCTGTTCGAACACCTGATGTTCCAGGGCAGCGAAAACCACGACGGCGAATTCTTCGAACCGTTCAAGCAGGTCGGTGCCACCAACCAGAACGGCACCACCAACACCGATCGCACCAATTACTTCGAGAACGTGCCGACCACCGCGCTGGACATGGCGCTGTGGATGGAATCGGACCGCATGGGCCATCTGGTCGGTGCGATCGACCAGGCCGCGCTGGACGAGCAGCGTGGCGTGGTACAGAACGAGAAGCGCCAGGGCGAGAACCAGCCCTACGGCCAGGCCTGGGACCAGCTCAACAAGGCGCTGTACCCGGTGGGCCACCCGTACCACCACGGCGTGATCGGGTCGATGAACGATCTGAACGCGGCGTCGCTGGATGACGTGAAGACCTGGTTCCGTACCTGGTACGGCCCGAACAACGCGGTGCTGGTGCTGGCCGGCGACATCGACCTGGCCACCGCCAAGGAAAAGGTCGCCAAGTACTTCGGCAGCATCCCGGCCGGCCCGACCATGGCGCAGCCGGCGGTGAACGTGGCCAAACGCAGTGCCGACACGCGCGAGACGATGACCGACAAGGTGCCGCAGGCGCGCATCTACCGTGCCTGGAACGTACCGCAGGTCGGCACCACCGAGGTCGATCAGCTGCAGTTGTTCGCGCAGGTGCTGGGCGGTGCCAAGTCTTCGCGCCTGAGCCAGCGCCTGCAGCACCAGGACAAGCTGGTGGACAGCATCGCGTCGGGCCTGTCGACTTCGCAGCTGGGCTCGAACTTCGTGATCATGGCCACGGTCAAGCAGGGCCAGGACCCGGCCAAGGTCGAGAAGATCATCGACGAGGAACTGGACCGGCTGATCAAGCAGGGCCCGACCGCGGCCGAACTGGAGCGCGCCAAGACCGGTGCCCGCGCCGGTTTCATCCGCGGCATCGAGCGCATCGGTGGCTTCGGCGGCAAGGCCGATGCACTGGCCGAGTGCGCGGTGTTCACCGGCGACCCGGGCTGCTTCCGCACCTCGCTGGCCAACATCGAGAAGGCCAGTGCTGCTGATCTGAGCCGGCTGGGCGCGCAGTGGCTGGACAAGGGCAGCCACACCCTGGTGATCGCACCGGGTGAGCGCGTGGCGCTGAAGGAAGACCCGAGCCAGGCGCCGAAGCCGTTCACTGTGCCGGCGGTGGACCCGAAGTACAGCACCCTGCCCGAGCAGGTCGACCGCAAGGCCGGCGTGCCGCAGACCCGCGAGTTCCCGCAGCTGAAGTTCCCGGCGCTGCAGCGCGCCACGCTGAAGAACGGCACCGAGGTGATCCTGGCCGAGCGCCACGAGATTCCGGTGGTGCAGTTCAGCTACCAGTTCCCGGGCGGCTTCAGCGCCGACCAGGGCCGCAAGCCGGGCACCGCCAACTTCACCATGAGCCTGATGACCGAAGGCGCCGGCAAGCTGGGCTCGCTGGCCTTCGCCGACGCCGCAGATGCGCTGGGCGCCAGCCTGGATGCCTCGGCCGGCCTGGACTCGATGAGCGTGGAGCTGTCGGCGCTGAAGGAAAACCTGGTGCCGTCGCTGGCGCTGTACCGCGACCTGCTGCGCGAGCCGCGCTTCGAGCAGGGCGAGATCGACCGGGTCAAGGCGAGCTGGATCGCGGGCATCCAGCAGGAGAAGGTCAACCCGGGTGCGGTGGCGATGCGCGTGCTGCCCCCGCTGCTGTACGGCAAGGGCCACCCGTATGCCATTCCGTTTACCGGTAGCGGTGACGAGGCGGCGATCAACGGCCTGACCCGCGAGGACCTGGTCGACTTCCACCACGACTGGCTGCGCCCGCAGAACGGCACTTTGATCGTCGTCGGCGACACCACCCTGGCCGAGATCGTGCCGCTGCTGGACAAGCAGCTGGGCGATTGGAAGGCCAGTGGCGAGGCCCCGCAGGTGAAGGCGGCCACCGACGTTGCGCTGCCGAAAGGCCCGCGCGTCTTCCTGATCGACCAGCCGGGCGCGGTACAGGCCAACCTGTTCGCCGGCCAGGTGGTGGCACCTTCCAGTGCCACCAGCTCGACCCGCTTCGACATCGCCAACGGCGTGATCGGTGGCGACTTCACCTCGCGTCTGAACATGAACCTGCGCGAGGACAAGCACTGGTCGTACGGTGCGCGCAGCAGCGCGGTCAATTCGGTGGGCCAGCGCCCGTGGATGGCCAGCGCGCCGGTGCAGATCGACAAGACCGGCCCGGCACTGGCGGAAATGCGCAAGGAAATCGCCGCGTTCGCCGATGGCAGCAAGCCGGCCACCGCTGCCGAGGTCAACCGCATCCGCAACATCCAGACCCTGAGCCTGCCCGGTGCCTACGAGACCGCCAGTGCGGTGGCGTCGACCATCGGTTCGATCGTGCAGTTCAAGCGCCCGGACGATTACGTGCTGCGGCGCAAGGCCGAGATCGAAGCGATGACCCCGGCGCAGGTGCAGCAGGCCGCCGCCGAGATCAAGCCGCAGGCCCTGACCTGGGTGGTGGTGGGTGACCTCAAGCAGACCGAAGCGGCCGTGCGTGCGCTGAACCTGGGCGAGGTGACGGTGATCGACGCCGAAGGCAACCCGGTCAAGAAATAAGGCACGACCGGCCCGCCCTGTGGCGGGCCGGCTCCCCCGGTAGTGCCGGCCGCTGGCCGGCAACCCTGAAGGGGTCAGAGCCCCCTGCGGGGGATCCGCTCCCCACCGGCTACCCCCGATTCAGGCTGTTCAGGCAGAATCCCCCCCATACCCTTCCAGGATCTGCCCATGCGCGTTCTGCTGCTTTCCTCCCTGCTGCTCACCGTCACCGCCTGTACCTGGGTGCCGATCGAACCGGCCGGCAAGGCGACCCGCGTGCTGCCGGCGGGCCCGGTTCCAGCCGGCTGCATCGCCAAGGGCGAGGTGGTGGTCACCGTGAAGAGCAAGGTCGGCTTCTACAACCGCAACCCGCTGCGGGTGCAGGAAGAGCTGGAAACCCTGGCCCGCAACGAGGCCCCGAGCGCCGACGCCAATGCCGTCCAGGCCGCTGCGGCCCCCGCCGATGGCAGCCAGCGCTTCGCCGCGTTCCAGTGCCCGCCGCGCTGAACGCTTCACCATACGGCCGAGGCTGAATTCGTAAAGATGCGGTGAAAGCCCGGGGGTTATAGAATAGCGCCCCCTTTTGCCTGAGCCTTGGCGCTAACCTCGATGCTCTTCAAGAATGTCTCGATCGCCGGCCTGGCACACGTCGACGCACCGCATACGCTGACGACCAAGGAAATCAACGAACGCCTGCAGCCGACGTTGGATCGCCTGGGTATCCGCACCGATGTGCTCGGCGACATCGCCGGCATCCACGCCCGCCGCCTGTGGGACAACGGCGTGCTGGCGTCGGACGCCGCCACCATGGCCGGCCGCAAGGCACTGGAAGACGCGGGCATCACCGCGACCCAGGTCGGCCTGCTGGTCAACACCTCGGTCAGCCGCGACTACCTGGAGCCGTCCACGGCCTCGATCGTGTCGGGCAACCTCGGTGTCAGCGACGAATGCATGACCTTCGACGTCGCCAATGCCTGCCTGGCCTTCATCAACGGCATGGACATCGCGGCGCGCATGATCGAGCGCGGTGATATCGACTACGCGCTGGTGGTGGACGGCGAGACCGCCAACCTGGTGTACGAGAAGACCCTGGAGCGCATGACCGCCCCGGACGTCACCGCCGACGACTTCCGCAACGAGCTGGCCGCGCTGACCACCGGGTCGGGCGCCGCCGCGATGGTGATGGCGCGCGGGGAGCTGGTGCCGGACGCGCCGCGCTACAAGGGCGGCGTGACCCGCTCGGCCACCGAGTGGAACCAGCTGTGCCTGGGCAACCTGGACCGCATGGTCACCGACACCCGCCTGTTGCTGATCGAAGGCATCAAGCTGGCGCAGAAGACCTTCAGCGCCGCCAAGATCGCACTCGGCTGGGCCGTGGAGGAGCTGGACCAGTTCGTGATCCACCAGGTCAGCCAGCCGCACACCGCCGCGTTCATCAAGAACTTCGGCATCGACCCGAAGAAGGTCATGACCATCTTCGGCGAGCACGGCAACATCGGCCCGGCCTCGGTGCCGATCGTGCTGAGCAAGCTCAAGCAGCTGGGCAAGCTGAAGAAGGGCGATCGCATCGCGCTTCTGGGTATTGGCTCGGGCCTGAACTGCTCGATGGCTGAAGTGGTCTGGTAAGCAGCCCGTTGCCCGACCTCCTGTAGAGCCGAGCCATGCTCGGCTCACGCGCGCAGCGCGGCTCTTCCGCAGCGGACCGGAGAGCAGCCGAGCAACGGCTCGGCTCTACATTGCGCCGCGACTCTCCTTAGGTGCTCCGCATGCGCGATCTTCCCGGTTACCCCGCCCACCCGCAGCGCTTCGAGGTCCGCCCCGGCCTGTCGATGAACTATCTCGACGAGGGCCCGCGCGATGGCGAGGTGGTGGTGATGGTGCACGGCAACCCGTCGTGGAGCTACTACTGGCGCACGCTGGTAGCCGGCCTGTCGGACAGGTACCGGTGCATCGTGCCGGACCACATCGGCATGGGCCTGTCGGACAAGCCCGATGACAGCCGCTATGAGTACACGCTGCAGTCGCGCGTGGACGATCTTGATGCGCTGCTGAAGCATCTGGGCATCACCGGCCCGGTGACCCTGGCCGTGCACGACTGGGGCGGCATGATCGGCTTCGGCTGGGCGCTGTCGCACCACGACCAGGTGAAGCGCCTGGTCGTGCTCAACACCGCTGCGTTCCCGATGCCGGCGGCGAAGAAGATGCCGTGGCAGATCGCGCTCGGCCGCCACTGGAAGATCGGCGAGTGGATCATCCGCAGCTTCAACGCATTCTCGTCCGGCGCCTCGTGGCTGGGCGTGGAGCGCAGGATGCCGGCCGACGTCCGCCGCGCCTATGTGTCGCCGTACAACAGCTGGGCCAACCGCATCAGCACCATCCGCTTCATGCAGGACATCCCGCTGTCGCCGGCCGACAAGGCCTGGTCGCTGCTGGAGCGCGCCGGCAAGGCGCTGCCGTCGTTCACCGACCGCCCGGCCTTCCTCGGCTGGGGCCTGCGCGACTTCGTGTTCGACCATCATTTCCTGAAGGGTTTCCAGGCCGCACTGCCGCAGGCCCAGGTGCATGCCTTCGAGGACGCCGGCCACTATGTGCTGGAAGACAAGCATGAAGTGCTGGTGCCGGAGATCCGCGCGTTCCTGGACGCCAACCCGATCTGATCGGTTCCCGGGCCGGATTCCGGTAGTGCCGGCCGCTGGCCGGCAACCTCATGAACCCGGCGGGCATAGCGCGCTTGCCGGCCAGCGGCCGGCACTACCATTACGCCGCGACCGGCGCCTGCGGGGGCGAGGACGGGCTGTTGCCGTTGTCGTCCGGGTGATCGTCGTCGTTGTCGGCGTCATCGCGCCACCGCCAGTCGGCCGGCGTCAGCGGATCCAGGCCATAGGCGATGCGCGCCTTGTCGCACTGCGGGCTGGCCTTTCCGTACTCCCACGATGCATCCACCTCACGGCACACGCTGGGCCGGTTGGGGTGGATGGTGCAGCGCGAGTAAACGCCGATCTGCGCATCCAGCGCCACGCAGCGCACCGGCCTGGAGTGGGTGCCGCGCATGCACAGGCGATGCGGGTCCAGCACCTCGGTGAGCTGGTGCGGCACGCCGCCGGGGGTGACCTCGTCCGATTCCATCCAGTGGAAGGCCACGCGGTATTGGGTGCAGCAGGCGCCGCAGGTCATGCAGGGATGTTGCATGGGCAAGCCGCCTCGGGCGGCAGTCGGAATCAGGAACGAGGGAGCGGATTTTCCACGAAGTGGGCCGCCGCGCAAGAAATTCCGTAAGCGGCGACAATGAACGGATGAACCGACCCTGCAACATTGCCGCGCGCCTGCCTGAACTGGCGCGTGAACGTCCCGATCAGATCGCCATCCGCTGCCCGGGCCGCCGCGGCGCCGGCAACGGCATGGCCGCCTACGATGTCACCCTCGATTACCGCCAGCTGGACGCCCGCAGTGATGCCATGGCCGCCGGCCTGGCCGGCTACGGGATCGGCCGTGGCGTGCGCACGGTGGTGATGGTGCGGCCTTCTCCGGAGTTCTTCCTGCTGATGTTCGCGCTGTTCAAGCTGGGCGCAGTGCCGGTGCTGGTCGATCCGGGCATCGACCGGCGCGCGCTGAAGCAATGCCTGGACGAAGCCCAGCCGCAGGCCTTCATCGGCATTCCGCTGGCGCATGTGGCGCGGCTGGTGCTGCGCTGGGCGCCGTCGGCCACCCGGCTGGTGACGGTCGGCCGCCGCCTCGGCTGGGGCGGTACCAGCCTGGCCGCGCTGGAACGTGCCGGTGCCAAGGGGGGGCCGATGCTGGCCGACACCGATGGCGAGGACATGGCCGCGATCCTGTTCACCAGTGGCTCCACCGGCGTGCCCAAGGGCGTGGTCTACCGCCACCGCCACTTCGTCGGCCAGATCCAGCTGTTGGGCAGTGCCTTCGGCATGGAAGCGGGTGGGGTGGACCTGCCGACCTTCCCGCCGTTCGCGCTGTTCGACCCGGCGTTGGGCCTGACCTCGGTCATCCCGGACATGGACCCGACGCGGCCGGCGCAGGCCGACCCGGGACGCCTGCACGATGCCATCCAGCGCTTCGGGGTGACCCAGCTGTTCGGCTCGCCAGCCCTGATGCGGGTGCTGGCCCGGCACGGGCGGCCACTGCCGACGGTGACCCGGGTGACCTCGGCCGGGGCACCGGTGCCGCCGGATGTGGTCGCCACCATCCGCAGCCTGCTGCCGGCCGATGCGCAGTTCTGGACCCCCTATGGCGCCACCGAATGCCTGCCGGTGGCGGTGGTCGAAGGCCGCGAACTGGAGCGCACCCGCGCGGCGACCGAGGCCGGTGCCGGCACCTGCGTGGGCAGCGTGGTGGCCCCCAACGAGGTGCGCATCATCGCCATCGACGACGCACCGCTGCCGGACTGGTCGCAGGCGCGCGTGCTGGCGGTGGGTGAAGTGGGGGAAATCACCGTGGCCGGGCCGACCGCCACTGACAGCTACTTCAACCGCCCGCAGGCCACGGCGGCGGCGAAGATCCGCGAGACGCTGGACGACGGCAGCACGCGCATCGTCCACCGCATGGGCGATGTGGGCTACTTCGACGCGCAGGGCCGCCTGTGGTTCTGCGGGCGCAAGACCCAGCGCGTGGAAACCGCGCGCGGGCCGCTGTACACCGAGCAGGTCGAGCCGGTGTTCAACACCGTGGCCGGCGTGGCGCGCACGGCACTGGTCGGCGTCGGCGCCGCCGGCGCGCAGGTGCCGGTGCTGTGCGTGGAACTGCAGCGCGGCCAGTCCGACAGCCCGGCGCTGCAGGAAGCGCTGCGTGCACATGCCGCCGCCCGCTTGCCGGAGGCCGGCCTGCAGCACTTCCTGGTGCATCCGGCGTTCCCCGTCGATATCCGTCACAACGCCAAGATCGGCCGCGAAAAGCTCGCCGTCTGGGCCAGCGCCGAACTGGAGAAGCGCGCATGAAGATCCTGGTCACCGGCGGTGGTGGTTTCCTTGGTCAGGCGCTGTGCCGTGGCCTGGTCGAGCGTGGCCACCAGGTGCTGGCGTTCAACCGCAGTCATTACCCGGCGCTGCAGGCCATGGGCGTGGGCCAGATCCGCGGTGATCTGGCCGATGCGCAGGCGGTGCTGCATGCGGTGGCTGGCGTCGATGCGGTGTTCCACAACGGCGCCAAGGCCGGGGCGTGGGGCAGCTATGACAGCTACCACCAGGCCAACGTGGTCGGCACCGACAATGTCATTGCGGCATGCCGCGCGCACGGCATCAACCGGCTGGTCTACACCTCAACGCCCAGCGTGACCCACCGCGCCACGCATCCGGTGGAAGGCCTGGGGGCCGACGAGGTGCCGTACGGCGAGGACTTCCAGGCACCGTATGCGGCGACCAAGGCGATCGCCGAACAGCGCGTGCTGGCCGCCAACGATCCGTCGCTGGCGACGGTGGCACTGCGCCCGCGCCTGATCTGGGGCCCGGGTGACCAGCAGCTGGTGCCACGCCTGGCCGAGCGTGCACGGCAGGGCCGCCTGCGCTTGGTCGGCGACGGCAACAACAAGGTCGATACCACCTACATCGACAACGCCGCGCTCGCGCATTTCCTCGCTTTCGAGGCACTGGCGCCGGGTGCAGCGTGTGCGGGCAAGGCCTACTTCATTTCCAACGGCGAACCGCTGCCCATGCGCGAACTGGTCAACCAGCTGCTGGCCGCTGTTGGCGCGCCGACGGTGGACAAGGCGATCAGTTTCAAGACCGCCTATCGCATCGGCGCGGTCTGCGAACGGCTGTGGCCGCTGCTGCGCCTGCGTGGCGAGCCGCCGCTGACCCGCTTCCTGGCCGAACAGCTGTGCACGCCGCACTGGTACAGCATGGAACCGGCGCGCCGTGACTTCGGCTACGTGCCGCAGGTCAGCATCGAAGAGGGTCTGCGCAGGCTGAAGGCTTCATCTGCTGCATAGATCGCCATCACTGGTTGCACACCGCAGGATCGGGAGGATGGACCCACGCCATCCAAGGCTCGACCACCCGCGAGGAGCGCCATGCTGCACTACGCCATCATCTTCTTTGTCATCGCCATCATCGCCGCCGTTCTGGGTTTCTCCGGAATTGCCGGCGCCGCAACCAACATTGCCTGGATCCTGTTCGTGGTGTTCCTGATCCTTGCGGTGATCTCGATGTTCCGCAAGCGCGGCTAGCCGGTAGTGCCGGCCGCTGGCCGGCATCGCTTTCCGCAGAGTCGAGCCATGCTCGACTCTGCGGGCGATCACGACGTTACACAGCGCTCTGCAGCCCGCGATCGGCCTCATGGCGCTCCAGCGCCAGTTCGATCAGGCGCGTGATCAAGGTCGTGTAGTCGACACCGCTGGCGCCCCACAGCTTCGGATACATGCTGATGCGGGTGAATCCGGGCAGGGTATTGATCTCGTTGATGATGATCTCTCCGCCTGCGGTGAGGAACACATCCACCCGCGCCATGCCGGCACACTCCAGCGCCTGGTAGGCCTGCAGCGCGATCTGCTGGATGCGTGCCTGGGTGCCGGCATCGATATCGGCCGGTACCACCACCTCGGCACCATCCTCGTTGATGTACTTGGTGTCATAGGCGTAGAACTCGTCGTGCACCACCACCTCGCCGCACAGGCTGGCCTGCGGATGTTCGTTGCCCAGCACCGCGCACTCGATCTCGCGGCCGATCACCGCCGATTCCACCAGCACCTTGTGGTCGTAGCGCAGCGCCATTGCCAGCGCTTCGGCAAAGCCCGCCGCATCCTTGACCTTGCCCACGCCTACCGACGAGCCCTGGTTGGCCGGCTTCACGAACAGCGGCAGGCCAAGCTGGGCGATCACCGCATCGACATCCACTTCCGCCACCTGGTGGCGGCGGATGCACAGCCACGGCGCCACCTGCAGCCCGGCGTCGCGCAGCAGACGCTTGGTCACGTCCTTGTCCATCGCCACTGCCGAGCCCAGTACCGGCGAACCGACGAAGGGCAGGTTGGCCATGCGCAGCAGCCCCTGCAGCGCACCGTCCTCGCCCAACGGTCCGTGCACGATCGGCAGCACCACATCGATCTGGCCGAGCGCGCTGGCCGCATCGCACGGCTGCAGCTGCCCCTGCTCGGCGCCCGGGCGCACCGCCAGCGACGTGCCGGACCGATGCAGCGCGATGCGCGCGGGATCTTCGGCATTGATCAGGAACGTCTCCGGCTGGCTCAGGTGCCACTGCCCCTGCTTGTCGATGCCGACCAGCACCGGCTCGAAGCGGTCGCGATCGAGCGCATCGAGGATGTTCTTCGCCGACTGCAGCGAAACTTCGTGCTCGGAAGACTTGCCCCCGAAAATGATGCCGACCCGGGTCCGTGCCATGGGGAATGCGATGTCCTGTGCGTTGCGTGGCCTCATAGCATGAACCTTCATCGGCCCTTCGCGTGAGGCACAGATGAACCGGATATCCATCCACGCATGGCGTGGATCTGCCGTGTCGACCAAGGTCGACACCCACCAACAGCAACACAGAACGCCGTCCCGACAGATCGCAGCAAGTTGTCGAAGGCGGGGTGGGTCCGGTTGCGGGGGCGTGAGCGCCATGGATGGCGCGACCGAGCTTGCATGGACGTACTTGCAGCGTCCCCCGCAACCGGACCCATCCCGCCAACCCACGGAATGCCCGCTGTTGCTGTTGGGGTTGAGGTTTGCCGGCCAGCGGCCGGCACTACCGCGGGTGCCGGGCGGCAGCCCGGCCCAAGCCCCCCACCCACGCAGGTAGAATGCGCCCATGGCTCTTTCCCTGCTCAAGTCCCTCAAGCCGGTCGCTGGCCGCGCCCTGCAGATCGCCCTGAACCGCGCGCTGGCGCTGGATCCGGATACCCGCCATGCCCTGGCCAGCCTCGATGGCCGGCACATCGACCTGACCCTGGAAGCGCCGTCGCTGGCGATGCGCATCAGCGTCGACGGCGACCAGCTGCGGGTCGGCCCGGTGGATGCGCAGGAAGCCGACCTGGCCGTGCGCAGCAGCCTGGCCGGCGTGCTGGCGCAGCTGCCGCTGCTGGCCAACGCACGGCGCGGCGAGTCCAACAACAAGGGCCGTGTACGCGTGGCCGGTGACGCCGAACTGGCGCGACGCCTCCAGCAACTGGCCAAGGGCTTCGATCCGGACTGGCAGCAGCCCTTCGTCAGCGTATTCGGCGAGGTACTGGGCGTGCAGGTTGCCAACACCCTGCGCAGCGCCCTGCAGCATGCGCGCCAGGGTGCGATCGACCTGGCCCACAGCGCCGCCGAATTCATCACCGAGGAGTCGCGCGACGTGGTGCCGCGTGCCGAGCTGGATGCCTTCCACGATGACGTGGACGTGCTGCGTGATGACGTCGAGCGTCTCGGCGCGCGCGTGCAGCGCCTGCGGGGTGCCGCATGAAGGCCGTGCTGCGGGCGAGCCGCATCGGCCGGGTGATCCTGCGTTACCGCCTTGACGACCTGCTGCAGGGCACGCCGGCCGAGCGTTGGCTGCGTCTGGCCAAGCCGTTCGTGCCGCGTGCCTCGGCCGACATCGCCGCACAGTCGCGCGGTGCGCGCCTGCGGCTGGCGCTGCAGGATCTCGGCCCGATCTTCGTCAAATTCGGCCAGATCCTCTCCACACGCCGCGACCTGGTGCCGCCGGATGTGGCCAACGAGCTGACCCTGCTGCAGGACCGGGTCAAGCCGTTCGACGGCGATACCGCGCGCCGGATTGTCGAGGAAGCGCTTGGCCTGCCGGTCAGCGAGGCGTTCGCCAGCTTCGATACCGAACCACTGGCGTCGGCTTCGATCGCGCAGGTGCATGCGGCCACGCTGGCCGATGGCCGCCAGGTGGTGGTCAAGGTGCTGCGCCCCGGCATCGAGAAGCAGATCGATGCCGATATCGCCCTGCTCAACTCGCTGGCCGCGCTGGTCGAGCGTACCCATCCGCGTGCCGACAAGATCCGACCGCGCGAAGTGGTGGCCGAAGTCGAGAACACCTTGGCCGCCGAGCTGGACCTGCAGCGCGAAGGCGCCAATGCCAGCGTGCTGCGCCGCTTCTGGGAGAACAGCGACGACCTGTACGTGCCGGAAGTGATCTGGAGCCATACCGCCGAGCGCGCGCTGACCCTGGAGCGCGTGTGGGGCATCCCGTCCGACGACATCGCTGCGCTCGACAAGGCGGGCATCGACCGCAAAGCACTGGCCGCCAAGGGCGTGCGGGTCTTCTACACCCAGGTGTTCCGCGACAACTTCTTCCATGCCGATGCGCACGCCGGCAACATCTGGGTCGACACCGATCCGGCCCGCCGCGCCAACCCGCGATTCATCGCGCTGGACTTCGGCATCATGGGCCAGCTGTCGCAGGAGGATCAGTACTACCTGGCCGAGAACTTCATGGCCATCTTCAACCGCGACTACCGCCGCATCGCCGAACTGCATGTGCAGGCGCGCTGGATGCCGGACAACGTGCGCATCGATGATCTGGAAGCGGCCGTGCGTTCGGTGTGCGAGCCGTACTTCACCCGTCCGCTGTCGCAGATCTCGCTGGCCGAAGTGCTGATGAAGCTGTTCCGCGTGGCGCAGCGCTACCAGCTGACCCTGCAGCCGCAGCTGATCCTGCTGCAGAAGACCCTGCTGAACATCGAAGGTGTCGGCCGCCAGCTGGATCCGCAGATCGATATCTGGGCGGTGGCCAAGCCGGTGCTGGCGAAGATCCTGCGCGAGCGCTACAGCCCACGCCGGGTCGTGCGCGAGATCGGCAAGCGGTTGCCGGAAATCATGACCCACGCACCGGACATGCCGCGCCTCGTACACGCCTGGCTGACCCAGCAGGTGGAGGGGCGCCACGAGCTGGCGATGCGCTCGCGCGATCTGGTTGCGCTGGATGCCAGCGTGCAGCGCCTGCAGAAGCGCGCGGTCGGCGCGATCACCGGCGTCGGCCTGCTGGCCATCGCCGCGCTGATGTACGTGCTGCAGCCGCCGGGCTGGTACTGGGGCGACCTGCCGATGTGGAGCTGGGTGTCCGGTGCCGTCGGCGCGCTGGCGCTGGCGCGCGCGTGGTGGAGATAGACCCGGTGCTGCAGACGCTGAAGAACGAACTGATGCACTTCGGTGCTGAAAACGACGCGCATGAAACCGAGCGCGCTCGGCGCATGCTCAACATCACGCCGGATACCGGTGAATTCCTGTCGGTGCTGGTGCGTTTCGGCAGCGCACGCCGGGTACTGGAAATCGGCACCTCCAATGGCTACTCCACGCTGTGGCTGGCCGAAGCCGCCGCCGCCATCGACGGCCACGTGACCACGCTGGAAGTCGCCGAGGACAAGGTGGCGATGGCGCGATCCACGTTCGCGCGCAGCGGCTTGGCCGCGCACATCACGCTGGTGCATGGCGATGCCGGGCAGTGGTTGGCAGAGGCCGGCGAAGGCTGCATCGACCTGCTGTTCCTCGATTCGGACCGCGGGCAGTACGCCGGCTGGTGGCCGCAACTGCGCCGCGTGCTGCGGCCAGGAGGCCTGCTGGTGGTGGACAACGCCACGTCGCACGCGGAAGAGATGGAACCCTTGTGCCTGCTGCTGGATGCCGATCCGGACTTCAGCACCAGCGTGGTGCCGGTGGGCAACGGCGAACTGCTGGCCGTGCGCAACGCCTGATTGCCACGCTGCCCGCGCGTGATCCGGTAGTGCCGGCTGCTGGCCGGCAGCCGCCGCAATCCAACTGCCCGGAGGCAGCCGGCCAGCGGCCGGCTCTACCCCATTCAGTGCCCAGCCACGATAATCCCGCGGTGAGTACCGAACCTGACACCCTCGCCGCGGTCGAGACTGAAACCGCGCCCCTGCAGCTGCTGCACCTGGATGAGCGCCTGGCCGTGGTCAACAAGCCTGCCGGGCTGATGGTCCACGACAGCAAGCTGGCCCGTGGCGAAGATGATTTCCTGGCCGACCGCCTGCGTGAGCAGCTGGGGCGGCCGATCTTCCTCGTGCACCGCCTGGACCGGGCCACCAGTGGCTGCCTGCTGCTGGCCTTCGACCGCGAAACCGCCAGTTCGCTGGGCAAGGCACTGATGGGTGGCGAAGTGGCCAAGGACTACCTGACGGTCTGCCGAGGCTGGCCTGCCGAGCTGTCCTGGCGGGTGGACCATGATTTGGATGGCGGGCCGGGCAAGCCGGTGAAGAAGCCGGCGATCACCGATTTCCAGCGCCTGGCCACTGGCGAGCTGTCGGTGCCGGTGGGCGAATTCAGCAGCTCGCGCTACGCGCTGCTGCGCTGCCAGCCGCAGACCGGGCGCTTCCGGCAGATCCGCCGTCACCTCAAGCACCTCTCGCATCACATGATCGGCGATACCAGCCACGGCGATGGGCGCCACAACCGCGTCTTCCGCATGCAGGGCGTGCACCGCATGCTGCTGCACGCCGAGCGCCTGCGTTTTCCGCATCCGGAGGGCGGCAACGTGGATGTCAGTGCGCCGCTGGACCGCCAGTTCCAGAAGGCACTGGACCTGTTCGGCTGGCAGGTGGACGCAGTTTGACGGTAGTGCCGGCCGCTGGCCGGCAGCTGCGTGATTCCAGGTGTACTGGGGAGCCGGCCAGCGGCCGGCACTACCTCATTCTCGTTTCTTTTCCGGCTCGTTGACGATCGCTTCCAGG
The DNA here is from genome assembly GCF_059337855.1 of Stenotrophomonas maltophilia complex sp. Om-AH-Sm3. Lineage (NCBI taxonomy): Bacteria > Pseudomonadati > Pseudomonadota > Gammaproteobacteria > Lysobacterales > Lysobacteraceae > Stenotrophomonas > Stenotrophomonas maltophilia complex sp. Om-AH-Sm3. Next base: position 158,778 of record NZ_JBYBLQ010000004.1, read on the forward strand.
TCTTTCTGCAGGTCCGCAAACAGCGGCTGCATGCGCGCCTGGATGGCCACCATCACGTTCTGCATCAGTGCCGGGGTCTTGTCCAGCAGGCTCTGGCCTGCCGCGCTCTCGTAGAACTCGGCCATCGCCAGCACGTCTTCCTTGCTGAACGTCTTCTTGTACAGGTCCACGTACATCGGCCGCAGCTGCTGCCACGACATGGCCTGGCGCAGGGTCTGGCTGGTCCGCGCCTGGATCCGCTTCAGCTGTTCCTGCTGCTGGGCGGTGAGCTGGCGCTGCGCGGCCACCTGCTGGAACTGCTGCTGCTGCATGGCTTCGATCTGCGGCACCATGGTGTCGATCATGCTCTGCGCGCGCGAGGCCGACAGCAGGCGGTTGATGTCGCCGTCGGTCGGCGGGGCGGCCAGTGCCGGGACGCTGGCCGTGGCCAGTGCCAGCAGCAGGGCGGCGCGGCGCAGCAGGGACGGCAGGGCGGGTGCGAAGCGGGTCATGCGGGCTTCCTGCGGTACATGGGACCGCCAGCATACCTGCAGCCCAGGCGAAGGCGGCGTGTTCGGCGCCTGATCGGCGGCATACGGGGCGCGATGGCGCACTCCACCACGTGGCTGCCGCTACAATGCGCGGATGGGCAGTGGACCGGTCACCATCAGCGCGCAGCTTGAAATCCCCGACGGCGAGATCGTCGAGCGGTTCGTGCGCGCCAGTGGCGCCGGCGGCCAGAACGTCAACAAGGTGTCCACTGCGGTGGAACTGCGTTTCGACGTGGCCAACTCGCCCTCGTTGCCCGAACCGTTGCGCGCGCGGCTGTTGGCGCGGCGTGACCGGCGCATGACCGGCGAAGGCGTGCTGGTCATCCACGCGCAACGTTTCCGCACCCAGGATCGCAATCGCGAGGATGCGCGCGAGCGGCTGGCGGCCTTCATCCAGGCCGGGCTGAGCGTGCCCAAACCGCGCAAGGCCACCAAGCCGACCCTCGGGTCGAAACTGCGTCGTCTGGACGCCAAACGCGGGCGCGCGCAGATCAAGCGCGGGCGCTCATCACGTGACTGGGAGTGATTGCTTGAACAACCCGACTTCGTTGCTGCCGGCCGTCCCGCCGCAGATGCCGCAGGTCAAACCCAACGCCTTCCTGCGCTGGCTGGCGCGCTGCACCCTGCGCATGGGGGGCTGGAAGGTGACCGGCACCCTGCCTGACATCCCCAGGCTGGTCTTCATCATCGCCCCGCATTCGTCCAACTGGGACGGGCTGTGGGGCATGGCGGCGAAGATCGCGCTCGGCATGAAGGTGAAGGTGCTGGGCAAGGCGTCGCTGTTCTGGTGGCCGCTGGGCCCGTTGCTGCACCGGCTGGGCGTGATTCCGCTCGATCGCAGCTCGCCACAGGGCACGGTGGGCCAGGCGGTGGACCTGCTGCGCAACAACGAGAAGATGTGGTTCGCCATCACCCCCGAGGGCACCCGCAAGGCGGTGAAGGACTGGAAGGCCGGCTTCCTGAAGATCGCCCGGATGGCCGACGTGCCGATCCTGACTGCGTATTTCCACTATCCGGAAAAGACCATCGGCATCGGTCCGTTGTTCACCCCGAGCGGCGACGATGTGGCCGACATGGCTGCCATCCGCGAGTTCTACCGGCCCTGGATCGGCAAGACCCGCGGCACGGTCTGAGCCGGCCGCAGGCCGCCGCATAGACGCCACGTCCGGCACATGCCGGGCGAGCGCGACAGGAGTAGGGTGGAGGGCTGGTATCCATACCGTCTGCCCAAGGAGCGTTTTTACATGTCGCGTACCGTAGTCCTGGCCGCCGCCATCAGCCTGGCGCTGGCGGCCTGTTCCGGCAAGGAGTCCACCCCCGTGTCCGATGCCCAGAAGACCCCGGCCCAGCAGCCGGCCGAAGCCTCCACCAATCCGCTGCTGAGTGCCAGCACGCTGCCGTTCCAGGCCCCGCCGTTCGACAAGATCAAGGACAGCGACTACCTGCCGGCGTTCGAAGAAGGCATGCGCCAGCACCTGGCCGACGTGCGCAAGATCGCCGACAGCAGCGAGCCGGCCACCTTCGACAACACCATCGTGGCGATGGAGCGCAGCGGCGAGACCCTGACCCGCGTGTCGCGCATCTTCTTTGGTCTGGTCCAGGCCGACACCAACGATGCGCGCCAGAAGATCCAGGAAGAAGTGGCGCCGAAGCTGGCCGCGCACCAGGATGAGATCAACCTCGATCCGAAGCTGTTCGCGCGCGTGAAGTCGCTGTACGACCAGCGTGACACGCTGGAGCTGGACCCGGTGCAGAAGCGCCTGGTCGAGCACTATTACGATGGCCTGGTGCGCGCCGGTGCGCAGCTGTCCGACGCCGACAAGGCGACCCTGCGCAAGCTCAACGTGGAAGAGACCACGCTCTCCACCCAGTTCCACACCCGCCTGGTGGCCGCGACCGCCGCTGCGGCTGTTGTCGTTGACGACAAGGCCAAGCTGGCCGGCCTGGACGAGGGCGCGATCAACAACGCTGCGGCCGCCGCCAAGGATCGCAAGCTGGATGGCAAATTCCTGCTGCCGCTGCAGAACACCACCCAGCAGCCGGTGCTCGGCTCGCTGAGCGATCGCGACCAGCGTGCCGCCGTTCTGAAGGCCTCTGAAACCCGCGCCGAGCGCGGTGATGCCAACGACACCCGGCAGACCGTGCAGCGCCTGGCCCAGCTGCGTGCGCAGAAAGCCAAGCTGCTCGGCTTCGACACCTTCGCTGACTATCAGCTGGGCGACCAGATGGCCAAGACTCCGGCTGCCGCGCTCAAGCTGCTGACCGACACCGTGCCGGCCGCCACCGCCAAGGCGCGCGCCGAGGCCGGTGAGATCCAGAAGGTCATCGACGCGCAGAAGGGCGGATTCCAGGTCGCCGCTTCGGACTGGGACTTCTACGCCGAGCAGGTGCGCAAGGCCAAGTACGATCTGGACGAGTCGCAGATCAAGCCGTACTTCGAACTGGACAACGTGCTGCAGAACGGCGTCTTCTACGCCGCCACCCAGCTGTACGGCATCACCTTCAAGCCGCGCACCGACATTCCGACCTACAACCCGGACATGAAGGTGTACGAAGTGTTCGACAAGGACGGCACCTCGCTGGCGCTGTTCTACACCGACTACTTCAAGCGTGACAGCAAGTCCGGCGGCGCCTGGATGGACGTGTTCGTCGAACAGGACGGCCTGACCGGTGCCAAGCCGGTGGTCTACAACGTCTGCAACTTCACCAAGCCGGCCGCCGGCCAGCCGGCGCTGATCAGCTTCGACGACGTCACCACGATGTTCCATGAGTTCGGCCATGCGCTGCACGGCATGTTCTCGAACGTGAAGTACCCGTCGATCGCCGGCACCGCCACCTCGCGTGACTTCGTCGAGTTCCCGTCGCAGTTCAACGAGCACTGGGCACTGGACCCGAAGGTGTTCGCCAACTACGCCAAGCACTACAAGACCGGCGAGGCGATGCCGCAGGGACTGGTCGACAAGATTCTCAAGGCGCGCAGCTTCAACCAGGGCTATGCGACCACCGAATACCTGTCGGCCGCGCTGCTCGACCTGGCCTGGCACACGCAGAAGGCCGATGCACCGCTGCAGGATGTCGGCGCCTTTGAAGCCAGCGCGCTGAAGAAGTTCAAGGTCGACCTGCCGCAGGTGCCGCCGCGCTACCGCACCACCTACTTCGACCATATCTGGGGTGGTGGTTACTCGGCCGGTTACTACGCCTACTTCTGGGCCGAAGTGCTGGACCATGACGCCTACCAGTGGTTCACCGAACACGGTGGGCTGACGGCGGCCAACGGCCAGGAGTTCCGCGACAAGATCCTCTCGCGCGGCAACAGCGTGGAGCTGTCGACCCTGTACCGCGATTTCCGCGGCAAGGACCCGTCGGTGGAACCGTTGCTGAAGTTCCGCGGGCTGAAGTGAGAAACAGAAAACGGCGGGGGCAACCCCGCCGTTCTTCTTTGTGTAGAGCCGAGCCCATGCTCGGCTGGCTTTTTCTGGAGACGCAGCCGAGCATGGGCTCGGCTCTACACACAGCGTTACGTCCCCACGTGCACGCGGTTCGCCTGCTCGGCCAGGCCCAGGTGATCGAGCGCGATATCCAGCGCCAGCACATAACTCTGCGCGCCATACCCAGCAGCGATGCCCAGGCGCTGGCCGACACCGGCCGGCAGGCACGGTTCGGCCACTGCGCCGTCGTCATGCACCTCTACGTACGCGTTGTGCAGATAGGGCAGCAGCCGCTGCAGGCGCAGACTGTTGGCACACGCACCCGGATCGAGCAGCGTCACCTCGCCGCGGCTGTGATCGGCCACGCGCAGCGCATCAAGCAGTTCCTGTTCCGAACCGCAGGCGCGGATCGCCACGCTGGTGCCGGCGTCGATCGCGCGATGCACCAGCGACTTCAGGACCGGTGCCGGCAGCGGCATCGCGGTGCGGATCAGGGCGCCGGCCGCTTCCGGGCCGCGGATGATGAAGATCGACATGACTCAGCCCTCCTGCGCCAGGCGGCGGCCGACAATGGCCAGCGACAACGGGTAACCGGCCTGCTGGCTGCGCTGGTCGACCACCACGGCGGCGGGGCCGTGCTGCAGGCGCAGGCGTGCATCCAGGCCAGGTTCGCCGGGTGCCTGCAACTCGATGTACTGCGCCGGCAGCCGTTCCAGCGCCGCCTGCAGCGCGCCACCTTCGGCCTGCCATTGCGCCTCGTCGGCGGCACCGACATCCAGCAGTACCCAGTCGGCCGAGCGCGCCTGCGGCTGGCACAGGCACTGGCGTACCTCGGACAGGCTGGCGCAGTCGCTGCAGAGCACGCGATGGCCGGCCAGCTGTGCCGGCAGTTGGGGGCGCGGTGCCGACGAAGAGGCGTGGCGGATCACCAGGAGGGTCATACAACACCTTGCGGAATGCGCCGTGTGGCGCGGTGGGCACACGATGCGCGTGCTGCCCGTAAAGGTGCGATGCCCGCGGCCGGGCCGGGGCGTAAAACCTGCGTAACCCCTTTTGCAGCGCCAGGGTTGCCAGGACTGGGGCACAGAGCAGCCGAGCGTAGGCTCGGCTCTACAGGAGCGCGGCGCGGGAACCTCTTGCGCCCGGATGTGGTCTGATGCAGCCACCACCCAACCGGAGCCTGTCATGGATGCTGTTGCCCGTCCCCCCTTTTCCCAACGCGCCGTGGCCTGGCTGAAGAAGGAAGCATTGCCGCTGCTGGTGATGCTCGGCCTGCTCGCCGCCGCCCGCGATACCCTGGCCAACCATTACGTGGTGCCGAGTGGTTCGATGCAGCCGACCCTGCAGCCCGGCGACCGGGTGGTGGTGGACATGCGCGCCTACGGTCTGCGCCTGCCATTCACCAACACGGAACTGATGGCGACCGGCACCCCGCAGCGTGGCGAGGTGGCGGTCTTCGACTCTCCGGCCGACGGCACCCGCCTGATCAAGCGCGTGGCGGCGGTGGCCGGTGACCATGTGCAGATGCGCGAAGGCCATCTGAGCATCAACGGGCAGCCGCTGCAGATGGCCGACCTGCAGGACGTGGAAGCCTTCGGCGAGCGACGTGCCCGCCTTGATCTGGACATGGGCGGCGGTCCGGACATCGCCGACCTGGTGGTGCCGGCTGGCAAGGTGCTGGTGCTGGGTGACCACCGCGGCAACAGCTTCGATGGCCGCTTCTTCGGCTTCGTCGACGCCGACAAGCTCTACGGCCGCGCGGTGGCGGTGTACTACCGCCGGGGCGACGGCTTCGAGTGGCAGCGCCTGTAAGCTGAATTGATACTTCTCGTATATCAATCATGACCTATCAGGTTATGGATCGACTGGATAGACGGGCCTAGTCTGAGGCCCGTTCCCTCCCACGCTTGGCCGCCCCCACCGGCCCATCGATCCCATGACTGGCGAAACCGCGGCGGCCGTCGAACGCCGCCCCCCCACTGTCGACTCCAGCGCCGAGACCCGCATCCAGCAGGGCACACCGGCCTTCCGCCGCACCGCGCTGGCACTGTTCCTGGCCGGCTTTTCCACCTTCGGCCTGCTGTACACGGTGCAGCCGCTGCTGCCCGAGTTCAGCCGCCATTTCGGCGTGTCCGCCGCCGGCAGCGCGATGTCGTTGTCGCTGACGACGGGCACCTTGGCCGTGGCGATGCTGCTGGCTGGTCTGCTGTCCGATGCGGTCGGCCGCCGCCCGTTGATGATCGTCGCGTTGCTGGCCTCGGCCATGCTGTCGCTGAGCTCGGCGCTGGTGGATGACTGGACCACGCTGCTGGTATTGCGCACGCTGCTCGGCCTGGCGCTGAGCGGCGTGCCGGCGGTGGCGATGACCTACCTGGTCGAGGAAATGGACAGCCGCGCGCTGGGCCTGGCGATGGGCCTGTACATCGGCGGTAACGCCATCGGTGGCATGAGCGGACGCCTGCTGGCCGGCATCATCGCCGACCACTGGGGCTGGCGCTGGGGTATCGGCGTGGTCTCGATCATCGCGGTGGCCAGCACCGTGCTGCTGTGGCTGCAGCTGCCGCCGTCGCGCCACTTCCATCCCCGTCGTGACGGCCTGCGCCAGTTGCCGTCGCGCTGGCGCATGCTGTTCGCCGACCCGGGCCTGCCGTGGCTGTTCGCCACCTCGTTCGTGCTGATGGGCGTGTTCGTCACCCTCTACAACTACTTGGGCTACCACCTGCTGGCGCCGCCGTACCACCTCAGCCAGACCGTGGTCGGCCTGATCTTCAGTGTCTACCTGGTGGGCACCTTCAGTTCGGCGTGGATGGGCCAGCAGGCCACGCGCTACGGGCGCGGCCGCATCCTGTCGATCTCGTTCGCGTTGATCGGCGCGGGCATCGCACTGCTGGCAATGCCGTGGCTGAGTGCGATGGCACTGGGTATCGCGCTGGTCACGTTCGGCTTCTTCGGCGGCCACTCGGTGGCCAGCAGCTGGGTTGGCAGCCGCGCCGGTACGATGCGCGCCGAAGCCTCGGCGATGTACCTGTTCGCCTACTACCTCGGGTCCAGCGTGCTGGGTGGGGTCGGTGGCCTGGCCTATGCGGCCTGGGATTGGCTGGGTGTGTGCCTGTTCGCTGCCGTGCTGACCCTGATCGGTGGTGGCATCGTCTGGGCACTGCAGCAGCGCGCGCCGCAGCCGGTCACCGCGTGATCCACCGCGTACGGTAGTGCCGGCCGCTGGCCGGCATGCCGGCCCATGTGGGGTTGCCGGCCAGCGGCCGGCACTACCCGGGTGGGTTGCGCTTCACCCTTCGGCGAACGCCTCACGCAGCAGCGTGGCGAAATTGCGGATCAGCGGCGTTACCCGTTCGCGGTGCCAGGCCAGCTGCACTTCCGAATGCGCGCCAGCATCGGCCAGTGCCACGAAGCGCGATCCTTCCACGCGTATGTGATCGCATGACGACGGCAGGATCGCCGCACCCAGGCCCGCAGCGGCCAGGCTGATCAACGTCGATGCTTCACCGGCTTCCTGCACGATGCGCGGCGTGAAGCCCGCCGCCGCGCACAACGCGATCATGTGGTCGTGGATGCCCGCGCCGGCGCTGCGGCGGAACGCTACGAACGGCTCCTGCGCGAAGTCGCGCAGCGACAGCGTGCCCTGCTTCGACAGCCTGCGCAGGGCAGGGTGGTCGGCGTGCACGATCAGCGCCAGCGGGTCGACGAACAGGCTGTGCGCCACCAGTTCCGGCGGCAGCGCGCGCTTGCGGATGATGCCCACGTCCAGTGAACCGTCGAGCAGCGCGTCGATCTGCTGCAGCGTGTTCATCTCGCTCAGCTGCAGCCGCACCTGCGGGTACTGCTGACGGTAGCGCAGGATCGAACGCGGAATCTGCGGCGACAGCGGCGTGGCGCGAGTCAGACCGATGTGCAGTTCACCCTGCTCACCACGCTGTGCACGCTGCACCTCGTCCACGGCCGTTTCCACCTGCTGCACGATGGCGCGTGCACGTTCCTGCAGCAGTTCGCCCGCAGGCGTCAGCTGCACGCGGCGATGGCTGCGCACGAACAGGCGCGCGTCAATCAGTTCTTCCAGCTGGCGGATCTGTTGGCTGAGCGGCGGCTGTGACATGCCCAGCCGCTCCGCCGCCTGGCCGAAGTGCAGCGTATCGGCAACAGCGAGGAAGTAGCGCAGGTGGCGGAGTTCGATGGACATGGGTGCAGTTTATTCATCGTCAGCCGGAAATGAATCAGAGATGGGATCCGATCCCGTGCCGACCAACGGTCGGCACCCACCAACAGCAGCTGGCACCAACAGCAGCGACCAACTGTCGAAGGCGGGGTGGGTCCGGTTGCGGGGGGCGTGAGCGCCATGGATGGCGCGACCGAGCCTCCATGGACGGATTTACGGCGTTCCCCGTAACCGGACCCACCCCGCTATCCCACGGAAAGCCCGCTGTCGCCGTTGCTGTTGCTTCGGCCTCTGCAGGTGCAGGGCGCAGCCCTGCCGAACATCCCTCACCGCTCCGAATGCCCGCTCTGATCGTAATCGCGCGGACTGAACAACTCCGGCTGGATCAGCTCGATGAACGCCCGCGCCTGCGCCGACAACGCCTTGCCCCGGCGCACGATCACCCCGTAGCTGCGCTCGGGGAACCAGCGCTTCATCGACCGCGCCGCCAGCCGCTCGTGGTCGGCCTCGTTCAGGCACAGCGCCGGCACGATGGAAATGCCCATGCCCATCGCCACGTACTGCTTGATCACTTCCCAGCCCCCCACTTCCAGCGCCACGGTGTAGGCGATGCGGTGGCGCTGGAACACCTGGTCCACCAGGCGGTAGGTGATCTGCCGCTTCGGCGGCAGCACCAGCGGATAGCGCGCGATGTCGGCCAGCTCCAGCTCGCCGCCCTTGGCCAGCGGATGATCGTGCGGTGCGATCAGCACCTGCTCGAAGCGGTAGGCCGGGGCGTAGGTCAGGTCGGCCGGCACATCGGTCATCGAACCTATCGCCAAGTCGGCGGCATCCTCGCGCAGCAGGTCGGTGCCGTCGGCGCTGATCGCGTTGTGCAGGGTCAGGCGCACGTCCGGGTGGTGCAGGCGAAAGCGTTCGACGATCTTCGGCAGCAGGTACAGGATGGTCGAGCTGTTGGCGGCAATGTTCAGCTCGCCCGCGTCCAGGCCGCGCACCTTGTCGCGGAAGCGCGCCTCCAGCCCGTCCAGGTTCTCCACCAGCGGCTGTGCCATCTCGTACAGCAGCTGGCCCTCGCGGCTGGGCACCAGGCGCCTCCCGCTGCGCTCGAACAATGGCACCCCCAACTCCCGTTCCAACGCCTGCAACTGCAGGCTGATGGCCGGCTGGCTGACGAAAAGTGCCTCAGCCGCCCGTGAGACCGAGCCGAGGCGCACAGTCTGGCAGAACGCGCGCAGCGGCTTGAGCCGGTCGGATTTGTAGGAAAAACGAGGACTTGGCGGGGCGCGTGTGCTCATCGTGTAACGAGTATTAGCACAACTTATGTAAAACATTGCAAAAACTGTTTTGCCAAATACTGAGGCCCAGCGGCACCGTGGAGACGTTCCCCCCATCGCTGGAGTCGCCCATGTCCGCCGTCGCTTCCGCCGTTTCCACTCCCGCCACCAAGGCTACTCCCGGCATCGCCCTGGCGACCCGCGTGGCCGGCCAGGACACCCTGCTGCCGGCGCCGCTGCTGGCCCTGCTGGTGTCGCTGCACCGTGCGGTGGAGCCGGGCCGGCAGGCGAGGCTGCAGGCCCGCCGTGAACGCCAGGCGTTCTTCGACCGGGGCGGCCTGCCGGACTTCCGCGAAGACACCACTGCGATCCGCAGCGGCGACTGGCGCGTTGCGCCGCTGCCGGCCGCGCTGCAGGACCGCCGCGTCGAGATCACCGGCCCGACCGACCCGAAGATGGTCATCAACGCGCTGAACTCCGGCGCCAAGGTGTTCATGGCCGACTTCGAGGATTCGACCTCGCCGACCTGGCGCAACCTGCTGGCCGGGCAGCAGTCGCTGGCTGCGGCGGTGCGCGGCGATCTGGAATACACCGCCCCAAATGGCAAGCACTACACGCTGCGCCCGTACGACGAACAGGCGGTGCTGATCGTGCGTCCGCGTGGCTGGCACCTGGACGAGAAGCACGTACGCGTCGACGGCCAGTTCCTCGCCGGCGGCCTGTTCGACGCAGCGGTGTTCGCCTTCCACAACGCCCGCTCCCTGCAGGCCAAGGATCGTGGCCCGTACTTCTACCTGCCCAAGCTGCAGAGCATGGAAGAGGCGGCGCTGTGGGAAACCGCGCTGTCGCACATCGAAGGGATGCTCGGCTTGCCGCACGGCCAGATCAAGGTGACCGTGCTGATCGAAACGCTGCCGGCGGTGTTCGAGATGGACGAGATCCTGCACGCACTGCGTGACCGCATCGTCGGCCTGAACTGCGGGCGCTGGGACTACATCTTCTCGTACCTGAAGACCTTCCGCCGCCACGCCGACCGCGTGCTGCCCGAACGCGGCCAGGTGACCATGACCCAGCCGTTCCTGAAGGCCTATTCGGAACTGCTGATCCAGACCTGCCACCGCCGCGGTGCGCATGCGATGGGCGGCATGGCCGCGCAGATTCCGATCAACAACGATGCCGCCGCCAACGAACAGGCCATGGCCCGCGTGCGCGCCGACAAGCTGCGTGAAGTCAGCGCCGGCCACGACGGCACCTGGGTCGCGCATCCGGCGCTGATTCCGGTGGCGATGGCGATCTTCGACGAACACATGCCCGGTGCGAACCAGCACAGCGTGCTGCGCCAGGACGTGCGCGTCGGCCGCGATGAACTGATCGCGCGGCCGCCGGGCACCATCACCCGCGCCGGCTTCGAAGGCAACGTGGAAGTCTGCGTGCGTTACCTGGCGGCGTGGCTGGATGGCAACGGCTGTGTGCCGATCCATCACCTGATGGAGGACGCGGCCACCGCCGAGATCAGCCGCAGCCAGTTGTGGCAGTGGCTGCATACGCCGGGCCAGCAGCTGGACGATGGCACCGCGATCGACCTGGCCCTGCTGGATTCCACCCTGTCGCAGCTGTCGGCACGGCTGGGCGATACCACCGCGCTGCCCGGTGGCGCGCGCATCAGCGAGGCCATCGCCCTGCTCGGCGAACTGAGCCGCAGCGAAGAACTGACCGATTTCCTGACCTTGCCGGCCTACGCGCGCATCGATTGACTGCCGCCCGCGTCTACCGCCGTTTCCCTCCCCGCTGCACGCACGAACCGAACTGGAGAAAGACATGAGCAAGCTGCCCACTGCCGAACAGATCCAGCACGACTGGGATACCCACCCGCGTTGGGAAGGCATCCAGCGCAACTACAGCGCCGACGACGTGGTGCGCCTGCGCGGCACCGTCCACATCGAGCATTCGCTGGCCCGCCTGGGTGCGGAGAAGCTGTGGGCGTCGCTGCACGAGCGCGAGTTCGTCAACGCGCTGGGTGCACTGACCGGCAATCAGGCCATGCAGCAGGTCAAGGCCGGCCTGAAGGCGATCTACCTGTCCGGTTGGCAGGTGGCGGCCGACGCCAACCTGGCCGGGCAGATGTATCCGGACCAGTCGCTGTACCCGGCTGATTCGGTGCCGGCGGTGGTCAAGCGCATCAACAACACGCTGCTGCGCGCCGACCAGCTGCATCACGCCGAAGGCAAGGATGACATCGACTTCCTGCAGCCGATCGTGGCCGATGCTGAAGCCGGCTTCGGCGGCGTACTCAACGCCTTTGAACTGATGAAGGCGATGATCGAGGCCGGCGCCGCCGGCGTGCACTTCGAGGACCAGCTGGCCTCGGTGAAGAAGTGCGGGCACATGGGCGGCAAGGTGCTGGTGCCGACCCGCGAGGCGATCGAGAAGCTCAACGCCGCACGCCTGGCCGCCGACGTGATGGGCGTGCCGACCCTGCTGGTCGCGCGCACCGATGCCGAAGCTGCGGATCTGCTGACCAGTGACATCGACGGCAACGACAAGCCGTTCACCACCGGTGAGCGCACCGTCGAAGGCTTCTACAAGACCCGCAACGGCCTGGACCAGGCGATCAGCCGCGGCCTGGCCTATGCACCCTATGCCGACCTGGTGTGGTGCGAGACCGGCAAGCCGGACCTGGAGTTCGCCCGCAGGTTCGCCGAGGCGATCCACGCGAAGTTCCCGGGCAAGCTGCTGGCCTACAACTGCTCGCCCAGCTTCAACTGGAAGAAGAACCTGGACGACGCCACCATTGCCAAGTTCCAGCGCGAACTGGGCAGCTACGGCTACAAGTTCCAGTTCATCACCCTGGCCGGGTTCCATGCGTTGAACTACGGCATGTTCAATCTGGCCCACGGCTACGCGCGCCGCCAGATGAGTGCGTTCGTGGAACTGCAGGAAGCCGAGTTCGAAGCGGCCGAGCGCGGTTTCACTGCGGTCAAGCACCAGCGTGAGGTCGGTACCGGCTATTTCGATGCGGTGACCCAGGCGATCCAGCAGGGCCAGTCGTCGACCACCGCGCTGACCGGATCGACCGAGGAAGAGCAGTTCCACGGCGGGCGCAGCGAACGCGCGGCGTGAGCCGGTGCGCGGCGTGATCCGGTAGTGCCGGCCGCTGGCCGGCAATCACAGGATGCTCCGGGCGCTGCGTGGCAGCCGGCCAGCGGCCGGCTCTACCGGGGCCTGGAAATCCGATCAGGGTGGCCAGGGAAGGGCCAGGCAACGCCGGCCGGTCGGGGGACCTGCCGGCGTTGTTGTATCGATGCAAGGGGGGCAGCCAGCGGGCAGCGTCAATCAGGCGCACCCCGGGTTCCGGCAACTTGGCCGAAACCCTGTGAAACCCGGCATCGAATTGATCCAGCAGGGGTTTTGCCCGGGCACCCGTGACCAGAACGGGCCACCACCGATCTTCACATCAATCAAGATCGGCAGAGCGGTCAAAATGAGATAGGGCGCACACTTTAAAGCGGTGCTATGCTCCGCGGCTCACCAGGGGACGCTGGCGGCGGGTGCAGGGAATGACCGGCAGGGGTGCGGCCGAGAACAGTGATGTGACGACAGGTATCGCCCGGGTGGCGATGGCCGAGATCGTGCACGCGCTGTTGTCAGATGCCGAGGTGGCATTGTTTGCCAGATTCGCCCGCGCATGCAAGCTCCGTGCCGGACAGTGGCTGTTCCAGCGTGGTCACCGCGGCGAGCGCATGTATGTGATCCTCGAAGGCCAGATCGAACTGGACTTCGGCGAGGACCTGGTGATCAAGACACTCGGGCAGCATGAGTTCTTCGGAGAACTGGGCCTGCTGGTCGGCGACCACCTGCGCAGCGCGAGCGCGCGCGCGCTGGTCGACTGCGATGTGCTGGAACTGGGGCCGGCTGATTTCCACCGGCTGGTCGAATCCAATCCGGGCCTGGTGGCCTATTTCCTGCGCCGCACGATCATGCGCGTGCTGGCCAACGAACAGGCCCTGATCAGCCAGCTGCGCCGGCGCAACCACGATCTGGAAACCGCGCTGGACAACCTCTACATCACCACCCACCAGCTGACCCACACCCGCGAGCTGGTGCGTACCGATGAACTGACCGGCCTGCACAACCGCCGTGGCCTCACCCTGTACCTGCAGGAGTGCCGCGAGCGTGCCGAGGGGCCGCCACAGGCGCTGCTGCTGATCGATTGCGACCGCTTCAAGCAGATCAACGACCGCCACGGCCACCAGGCCGGCGACCGCGTGCTGCAGAGCATGGGCAACATCCTGCGCTCGATGGCTGGCGAACAGGATCTGGCCTGCCGGCTTGGCGGCGATGAGTTCTGCCTGATGCTGCGCCGTGGCAACCGCGAGATCGTGCAGCACGCTGCCGAGTTCATCCTCAGCGCGGTGCACGGCCTGCTCGAGCGCAGCCATGGCACGCCGCATGTAAGCCTGGTCAGCATCGGAGCCAGCCTGCTGGATGCCGACGCGGACTGGAGCGAGTGGTATGCCAGCGCCGATCGGGCGCTGTACCGGGCCAAGCGTGATGGCGGCAACTGCCTGCGCTGGGTGGATGATCCGGACGGCCAATAGGGAGATGCAGGCGATGAATGGCGACAACGGAACGTCAGCCCCGCATAGCCCACAGCTACGCGCCCTGCTGTTCACTGATCTGTGTGATTCGCTGCAGCTGGTCGAGCGGATCGGCGACGTGGCGGCGGCGAGCCTGTTCCAGGAACACGACCGCCTGGTGCTGGTGCTGCAGCACCGCTGGAATGGCCAGCTGATCGATCGTTCGGACGGCCTGTTCATGCTGTTCGAGCGCGCCATCGATGCCCTGGGCTTCGCCCTGGACTACCAGCGCGAACTGCATGCGCTGGGCCAGCAGCGTGCGATTGAACTGCGCGCGCGTGCCGGCCTGCATGTGGGTGACGTGCTGACCTGGGAAAACAGTGCAGAGGCGGTCCGCGCCGGCGCCAAGTCGATGGAAGTGGAAGGCTTGGCCAAGCCGATGGCGGCGCGCCTGATGATGCTGGCGCGGCCCGGCCAGATCCTGTTGTCGGCGGTAGCCGAATCGCTGACCCGCCGTGCCACCGATGCGTTGGGCGAGCGCGGCACGCGCCTGTTGTGGAAGTCGCACGGGCGCTGGCGCTTCAAGGGCGTGCCGGTGGTACAGGAAGTGATCGAAGTGGGCGAGATCGGCTCCGCACCGCTGCGCATGCCGCGTGCCAATGCCAAGGCCCGCCGCGACCTGCCGTTGTGGCGGCAGCCGCTGGTGCTGGCCGCCGAAGGCCTGGTGCTGGCGGTGGCGGTGCTGGGCGGCTGGCTGCTGCTGCGGCCGGAACCGGCGATCGCGTTCGCCGAGCGCGACTGGGTGGTGCTCGGTGATGTCGACAACCTCACCGGCGACCCGATCTTCGACGACTCGATGCGGCACGCGATCCGGATTGCGCTGGAGCAGTCGCGCTACGTGAACGTGCTGTCGGAGGGCAAGATCCGCGAAAGCCTGGAAATGGCGCGGCTCTCGGGCGATACCCGGCTCAGCCGCGATACCGCGGCCAACGTGGCAGTGCGGGAAGGCGCGCGCGCCGTGCTGCTGCCGACGGTGCGGCAGAAGATCGGTGGCTACGAGCTGGCCATCGATGTCGCCGCACCCGGCACCGGCCAGGTGATCCAGACGTTCACCGCTACCGTGGATCGATCCGACCAGATGGTGTTCGCGGTGGACGACGTGGTCGGGCGCCTGCGTCGCGGACTGGGCGAATCGGTGGCGAGCCTGGAACAGTCGTTGCCGCTGCCGCGGGCATCGACCCAGGACCTGCGCGCACTGCGTGCGTTCGCGCTGGCGGAGAGTGCACTGGGCCAGCGTCGCTTCGAGGAGGCGCGCAACCTGTACCAGGCGGCGATCGATATCGATCCTGGTTTCGCCCTGGCCTACATGGGCGTGGCCAAACTGCATGCGCGCGTCGAGGAAGGGCGGCGTGCACGCGAAGCCATGCAGCATGCGCTGGACCTGCAGGATCGGCTGCCGCCACGCGAGCGGCTGTACCTGAAGGCCTGGATGGCCGAGCTGGAGCCGGGTGGCTGGGCGCTGGAGCAATGGCGCACGCTGGCCAAGGTCTATCCGGATTCGTTCGCGGGGCTGTCCAACACCTCCTGGTACCTGCTGCAGGCCAACCAGTTCAGCGAGGCCGAACCCTATGCGCGTGCGGCCGCAGTACCGCAGGATCCGCTGCGGCTGTATCCGCTGGTCCACCTGGTGCGGATACAGATCGCTGCCAACCAACCGCAGCTCGCTGCCGAAACGCTGGCCCAGGCGCAGGTCCTGCGCGGTCGTGATGATGCCGATGAGACCGGTGTGGATGTGCTGGTGGCCCTGGGGCAGTACGCCAAGGCAGCGAAGCTGTTACCGCAGATCCATGCCAGCGATGCCCTGCAGCAGCGGATGAAGCTGCGTGCGCAGCTGCTGCTGGCGGCCGCGCAGCGCGATTGCCCGGCGATGCAGCGGGCGATACGTGAAGATGCAGCGGCGCCGACGCTGGTCGATCTTCAGGTGCAGCAGCGCCTGCAGCACGCCAGCGTGGCGGCGTTGTGCCCGGGCGCTGACCGTGTCGAGCTGCAGGCCATTGCGGCGCTGCTGCAGCCGATGCTGCAGGAGCGTGATGATCCCATGCTGCATGCCCGTGGCCTGCAATGGCTGGCACTGGTCCACCTGGCGCAGCGGCAGGGCCAGTTCGAACTGGCCAGGCGCTGGCTGGACGAGCAGCGGCCCCTGCTGCGCAGCCTGCGCAGTCCGGTCGCGGACCGCTGGCTGCGCATCGTCAGCGCCATGGACGAACTGCAGATGCAGCGGCCCGATGCAGCCCGCGCGCTGATCGAGCCGATGCTCGATGGCAGCGAGCCGGTGCAGGCACACGTCGTGCTGCTGCTCGCGCTGCGCGCACAGGGCAATGAAGCCGCGGTACGCCGCGAGCAGGCCTGGCTGTCCCAACATCGCGGCCAGGCCATTGCCGAGGTCACCGCCATGCAGGTCTGGCAACCACTGAACGTGCATGACGTGTCCACGTGGGCATCGCCGGCCACGGCCGGCGCGCCCTGATGGCGGGTCAACCGTCGATGCGCTCGCCGACCTTGCCGGCTTCGAAGCAGAACACCACGGTCATGGCCGCCACCGACCCGGACAGGTGGGCCTGCAGCCCGTCACGCACCTGGCTCAGCTCTTCGACCGAGGCCAGGGTGCCGATCTTCATGCAGTCGTTCTCGCCAACGGCACCGTCCAGCCCGATCGAGGCCAGGGCCTTGGCCGGCGACGCGGTGAAGTGGCGGCGGAAGTCGTCGCTGCCGATCAGGTGGTCCAGCAGGGTGCTGGCGTCTGCGGCGGAAAGGCGGGGATGGGTGCTCATGGGGATCGTCCGTAAGTGGAGTTTCTCGTATCGGCCGCGACAGCCTGCCATTGAGGGCCGCGCTGTGCACATCGCTAAAGTTGGCCGCGCCGCGGTCGTTGCTGCTATGCCGGTTGTGCGGCAGAAGGAAGGAAACCCATGCGCCTGCGCCGCTGCGCCAGCCTGATGTTCGAGCCCCGCGAGGCGGTCACCCTGGACCTGCGCGCGATGCTGGCCGGCCACGCCGAGATGGACAGCCAGATCAGCTGGGTGGCGCTGGCCGCGCATCTGGACCAGCCACTGCCGGTGGACGCCGAGGAGCGCCAGCTGCTGGGCGAGCTCAGCGCGCACCGCTGGAGCGAACCGCCCGCCGATGCCTCCCCGGCGATGCTGGCCCGCCTGGTCGAGCAGGGCCTGCTGCTGACCGACCCGCCGAGCGAGGTGGGGCACCAGTTGCGCGACGAGGCACTGCGGCGCAGCCAGTGGTGGCCGCTGGCTGCACTGGCCCATCGCCATGCACGCTGGCAGGCCGTGGACAGCGTGGAGGACATGCGTCGGCAGGGGTTGGACACCGCTGCCGGCCTGCGCCAGCGCCTCGGGCCGCCGCCGCCGGTGGTGCAGCCCATGCAGGGCGACTACCAGCCGCTGCCGCGCAGCGAAGAGGCCGCGTTCGATGCACTGCTGGCGCGCCGCACCACCTGCCGCAATTTCGACCCGCAGCGCGCGCTGCCGCTGCCATTGCTGGCCCAGGTGCTGCAGCGCACGCTGATGGCGCACGCGGTGCAGAAGGTCGAGCGCGATACCGAGTTCCTGAAGAAGAACGTGCCTTCCGGTGGCGGCCTGCATCCTACCGAAGGCTTCCTGCTGGTGCAGAACGTGGAAGGACTGGCACCGGGCCTGTACCACTACCACCCGGTGCAGCACGCCGTGCTGCCGCTGCCCTCGCCACCGCCGCAGGCACTGCCGGCGCTGGCGCGGCGGATGCTGTCCGGGCAGGCGTGGTTCGCCGATGCGCCGGCGATGCTGGTGCTGGCGCCGCGCTATGACCGCTGCTTCTGGAAGTACCGCAACCACGCCAAGGCGCATCGTGCGGTGACGCTGGATGTCGGCCACATCTCGCAGCTGCTGTACCTGTGCGCGACCGAGCGCGGGCTGGCGGCGTTCGTGACAGCGGCCATCAACGATGCCGATGTCGATCGTGCCTTCGGCTTCGATGGCATCGGTCAGAGCGCGATGGCCATCTGCGGCCTGGGCTGGCGCAGTGCCACGCTGGACACGGCCGAATTCGATCCCGCAGGTCGGGTGACGGCGGGCGACGACCGCTGAGCGACCGTCGCCCCGGCGTTCACGCCGCTTCGAAGTCCACCAGTACCGCGCCGTCGCTGACCTGGTCACCGGCCTTGGCGCGGTAGCCCTTCACCGTGCCGTCGGCCGGCGCCTGCAGGGTGTGCTCCATCTTCATCGCTTCCAGCACCACCAGCGGCGTGCCGCGCTTGACCTCGGTACCGGCGGCGACCAGCGTGGCCACGATCTTCCCGGGCATCGGTGCCAGCAGGCTGCCGGCATCGGCCACGGCGTGGTCCGATTCGCTCACCGGATCATGCAGGGTGAAACGGTGCTGGCCGTCGGTGCCGAACAGGTACAGCTGGTCACCCTCGCGCAGCAGCTGCAGTGTCCAGCGGCGCCCGCCCAGCTGTACCGCCAGCCCCCGCACATCGGCTGTGCCGATCACCTGCACGGGTGCCGCGTCATCGCACTGCACGCGCCAGCCATCGGTCTGCGCCCACACCTTCAGCGTGTGCCGGCGTTCACCCTGCTGCAGCGGAAGCACGCGCGGCGCGGGCGCGCCAAGGCGCCAGCCATCCTGCACCTGCCACGGCGAATGCGGGTCGCGCGCGTCGCTGGCTGCACCTGCAGTAGTGGCCACGGCGGCCACCGCCGCCAGCAGCCACAGCGCATCATCGCTGTCACCCACCCGGCCCAATGCGGCCTGCTCGCGCTCGATCAGCGCGGTATCCAGCTTGGCGTGGGTAAACGAATCGGTGTTCACCAGGCGGCGCAGGAAACCGGCATTGGTGGTCACGCCCACCACCTGGCAGTCGGCCAGGGCCTGGCTCATGCGGCGCAGCGCGGCGTCGCGGTCCACGTCCCAGACGATCAGCTTGGCAATCATCGGATCGTAGTACGGGGTGATGCTATCGCCTTCCTCGACACCGGTATCCACGCGCACATGAGTCGACGGCGCCGGCAGGCGCAGGCGGCGCAGGAGGCCGGTGGACGGCAGGAAACCACGGTCGGCGTCTTCGGCATACAGCCGCGCCTCGATGGCATGACCATGAATCGCCAGCTGATCCTGGCGCAGCGGCAGCGGCTGGCCCGAGGCCACGCGCAGCTGCCACTCCACCAGGTCGGTGCCGGTGATGTACTCGGTGACCGGATGCTCGACCTGCAGGCGGGTGTTCATTTCCATGAAGTAGAAATCGCCGTCCGGGCCGGCGATGAACTCCACCGTTCCGGCACCGACGTAGCCCACCGCGCGCGCGGCATCGACCGCGGCCTTGCCCATCGCAGCACGACGTTCGGGGCTCATGCCCGGGGCGGGCGCTTCTTCCAGCACCTTCTGGTGGCGGCGCTGCACCGAGCAGTCGCGCTCGAACAGGTAGACCGCCTCACCGTGGCTGTCGCCGAACACCTGGATCTCGATATGGCGCGGGCGCTCGACGTACTTCTCGACCAGCACATGGTCGTTGCCGAATGCCGAGGCGGCCTCGCGCTGGCAGCTGGCCAGTGCATCGACGAAGTCCTCGCTGCGTTCGACCTTGCGCATGCCCTTGCCACCGCCACCGGCGCTGGCCTTGATCAGTACCGGGTAGCCGATGGCATCGGCCTGCGCGCGCAGGAACGCCGGCTCCTGCTGGTCGCCGTGGTAGCCCGGCGTCAGCGGCACACCGGCCTTGGCCATCAATGCCTTGGCGGCGCTCTTGTCACCCATCGCGCGGATCGCGCTGGCCGGCGGCCCGATGAAGGTGACGCCGGCGGCGGCGCAGGCATCGGCGAAGTCGGCATTCTCGGACAGGAAGCCGTAGCCGGGGTGGATCGCCTGCGCGCCGGTCAGGCGTGCGGCGTCGAGCAGGGCATCGCCGCGCAGGTAGCTCTCACGCGCGGCGGCCGGGCCGATGTGGATGGCCTCGTCGGCCAGGCGTACGTGGCGTGCGTTGCGGTCGGCATCGGAATACACCGCCACGGTGGCGATGCCGAGGCGGTGGCAGGTGGCGATGACGCGGCAGGCGATTTCGCCGCGGTTGGCGATCAGGACTTTGGTGAACATGGCAACAGGCTCGGTCATGGCACGGGTTACATGCGGAACACGCCGAAGCGCGTCTGCTGCGGGGCGGCGTTGAGGCTGGCCGACAGCGCCAGCGCCAGCACCCGGCGGGTGTCGGCCGGATCGATCACGCCGTCGTCCCACAGGCGCGCGCTGGCGTAGTACGGGTGGCCCTGCTGCTCGAACTGGTCGCGGATCGGTGCCTTGAACGCGTCTTCCTCCGCTGCCGGCCACTGGCCACCCTTGGCCTCGATGCCATCGCGCTTGACCGTGGCCAGCACGCTGGCGGCCTGTTCGCCACCCATCACGCCGATGCGCGCGTTCGGCCACATCCACAGGAAGTTCGGCGAGTATGCACGGCCGCACATGCCGTAGTTGCCGGCACCGAACGAGCCACCGATCACCACGGTGAACTTGGGAACCCTGGCGCAGGCCACCGCCATCACCAGCTTGGCCCCGTCCTTGGCGATACCACCCTGTTCGTACTTGCGGCCGACCATGAAGCCGGTGATGTTCTGCAGGAACACCAGCGGGATGTTGCGCTGGGTGCACAGCTCGATGAAGTGCGCGCCCTTCAGTGCCGACTCGGAGAACAGGATGCCGTTGTTGGCGATGATGCCGATCGGGTAGCCGTTCAGATGGGCGAAGCCGGTGACCAGCGTTGCGCCGTAGCGCGGCTTGAATTCGTCGAAGCGTGAGCCATCGACCAGCCGCGCGATCACTTCGCGTACGTCGTAGGGCTTGCGCGTATCGGCCGGGATCACCCCGTACAGTTCGTGTGCCGGCAGCAGCGGTTCCTCGGGCGCCTGCATCGCCATCGCCGGTTCCGGCTTGCGCCAGTTGAGCTGGGCGATGATCGCGCGCACCCGTGCCAGCGCCTGCAGGTCGTTGTCGGCCATGTGGTCGGCCACGCCGGAAATGCGCGTGTGCACATCGGCGCCACCCAGTTCCTCGGCCGTCACCACTTCGCCGGTGGCCGCCTTCACCAGCGGCGGGCCGCCGAGGAAGATCGTGCCCTGCTCGCGCACGATCACCGTCTCGTCGCTCATCGCCGGCACATAGGCACCACCAGCGGTGCAGCTGCCCATCACGCAGGCGATCTGCGGAATGCCCTGCGCCGACAGGTTGGCCTGGTTGTAGAAGATGCGGCCGAAATGGTCACGGTCGGGAAAGACTTCGTCCTGCAGTGGCAGGAACGCACCACCGGAATCGACCAGGTAGATGCACGGCAGGTGGTTCTGCTCGGCGATCTCCTGCGCGCGCAGGTGCTTCTTCACCGTCATCGGGTAGTAGGTGCCGCCCTTGACCGTGGCGTCGTTGGCCACGATCACGCATTCCACGCCGCTCACCCGGCCGATTCCGGCCACTACGCCAGCGGCCGGCACGGCGTCTTCGTACATGCCGTGCGCGGCCAGCGGCGCGATTTCCAGGAAGGCGCTGCCGGGGTCGAGCAGCGCGTCGATGCGGTCACGCACCAGCAGCTTGCCGCGCGCGGTGTGCTTGGCGCGTGCGGCTTCGCTGCCACCCAGCGCGGTGCGGGCGAGGGTGGCATGCAGGTCGTCGACCACGGCTTGCATGGCCGCGCGGTTGCTTTCAAACGTTTCGCTGCCCGGTTGCAGCTGGGTGCTCAATACGGTCATCGCAGTGGCCTTACAGGGTGCGCTGGAACAGTTCGCGGCCGATCAGCATGCGGCGGATCTCGGACGTGCCGGCGCCAATCTCATACAGCTTGGCATCGCGCCACAAGCGGCCGGTCGGGTATTCGTTGATGTAGCCGTTGCCGCCGAGGATCTGGATCGCCTGGCCGGTCAGCCAGGTGGCCTTCTCGGCGGCGTACAGGATGGCACCGGCGGCGTCCTGGCGGGTGGTGCGCCCCTGGTCGCAGGCACGTGCCACGGCATAGACATACGCGCGGCAGGCACCCAGGCCCACGTACATGTCGGCGATCTTGGCCTGGATCAGCTGGAAGCTGCCGATCGGCTCGCCGAACTGGTGGCGCTCGTGCACGTACGGCATCACCACGTCCATCGCCGCAGCCATCAGGCCCAGCGGGCCACCGGACAGCACCACGCGCTCGTAGTCCAGGCCGGACATCAGCACGCGCACGCCACCGCCAACCTGGCCCAGCACGTTCTCTTCAGGAATCTCGCAATCCTGGAACACCAGCTCGCAGGTGGGCGAAGAACGCATGCCCAGCTTGTCCAGCTTCTGCGCGGTGGAAAAGCCCTTCATGCCCTTCTCGACCAGGAACGCGGTGATGCCCTTGGCACCGGCGTCCATGTCGGTCTTGGCGTAGACCACCAGCACGTCGGCGTCCGGGCCGTTGGTGATCCACATCTTGTTGCCGTTGAGCACGTAGCGGTCGCCGCGCTTGTCCGCACGCAGCTTCATCGACACCACGTCCGAACCGGCGCCCGGTTCGCTCATCGCCAGCGCGCCCACCTTGGCGCCGCTGCACAGGTCGGGCAGGAAGCGCTGCTTCTGTTCCTCGTTGCCGTTCTTGCGCAGCTGGTTCACGCACAGGTTGGAGTGCGCGCCATAGGACAGGCCGATGCCGCCGGACGCGCGCGAGATCTCTTCCATCGCCACCACGTGGGCCAGGTAACCCATGCCGGTGCCGCCGTATGCTTCTTCCACGGTGAGGCCCAGCAGCCCCTGTTCGCCCAGCTTCGGCCACAGCGCCAGCGGAAACTGGTTGCTGGCATCGGCCTCGGCGGCCAGCGGAGCGACCTCGGCGGCGGCAAAATGGGCCACGCTCTGGCGCAGCAGGTCGATGTCTTCGCCAAGATCGAAGTTCAGGGATGGCACGTGCATTGTGGTGGCTCCACGGCGGGATGGCAGGAATGGACGCACCCGGCGGGGGAGTGGGGGGCGGTCTGCAGGACCGCCACCCACACGGGCGATGGCCCCAGCGTAGCGGGGTTCGGTTAAGAAGTGAATACGAATTCAAAAATTGAAAATAGAATCAGAACATGGCTTATAAACGCTCTGCATTGATGGAAGAACGCCTGGCGGGCGCCCGTGAACGGATCCTGCTGGCCACCCGCGAGCTGGTCGCCACCGGCGGCTGGCGCAATGCCCCGGTGACGGCCGTGGCGACCCAGGCCGGGGTGTCCACCGGCCTGATCTATCGCCACTTCCCGTCCAAGGCAGAGCTGTTCGTGGAAGTCCTCAATGCCGCCGTCGCCCACGAGGTCGCGATCATGGAGCGCATCGCCAGTGGCCCGGAGGCGGCCAGCGAGCGGCTGCGGCTGGCGATCACCGCCTTCGTCCGCCGTGCCCTGGCCGGGCCGGGGCTGGCGCACGCCTTCATCGTTGAGCCGGTCGACCCGGACGTGGAAGCCGAGCGCATGCGCGGTCGTCGCGCCTTCGGCGACGTGTTCCTGCGGCTGGTGGAGGAGGGCGTGGCGGCCGGTGAGCTGCCGGCGCAGGACGCGCATGTGGCCGCCGCCTGCCTGGTGGGTGCCTTCACCGAAGCGATGGTCGGCCCGACCGCGCCCAGCCGCGAAGCGCACCGCGACGAAGACGCGCTGGTGGACGCGATCTGCAGCTTCTGCCTGCGCGCGATCGGCGCCCCGGCAATCCGGTAGCGCCGGCCGCTGGCCGGCTTCTGTTGCTCGGGTCAGATCCCTTTTGCGGCGCAAAAGGGATCTGACCCCATCCCCGACCCCATCCCCCGGCATGCTGCGCCGCATCAGCAGTGACGCCTGTTGTCGCACGCAAAGTGCGTTCTATACTCGGCCCATCACGCAGTCGCTCAGCCGTGGTCCAACGACTATCAGCCAGGGGTAACGAAGAGTGCGGAATTACGATCTGGAGTTCCTGAAACGCTTCTCCATGGTGATCGCGCTGCTGGCGACCATCACCCTCGGCCTCATCCTCCTTGCCGCCTACATCCACACCCGGATTCCGCCCGAGGTGTCGCCGACCGCAGCCAAGCGCACCGAACAGCGCATCTCGCCCACCGGCGCGGTCTATGCCGGCAGTACCGGCGCCGCCGCGCAGGCCGCAGCCAAGGCCGCCGCGCTGGCCAAGGCCGCGTCGCAGGTGGCCTACGGCGGCACCAAGGATGGCAAGGTGATCTTCGACAACCTGTGCACCGCCTGCCACACCACCGGCGTGGGCATGGCACCGACGCTGGACCATTCGCACTGGGACAAGCGCATCGCACAGGGCAAGGACACCCTCTACAAGCACGCCATCGAGGGTTATACCGGCCCCGACGGCGGCATCATGCCGCCCAAGGGCGGCAACCCGGCCCTGACGGAAGAACAGATCCACGCCACCGTGGACTGGATGCTGGCCAATCTGAAGTAAGCGGTAGTGCCGGCCGCTGGCCGGCAACCACACATCGCACGAAGGTCATGAGGTTGCCGGCCAGCGGCCGGCACTGCCCAGGCTTTGCCCACCAGGGTCAAAACCCCGCTGCGCAGGCGGGGTTTCGCATTTCAGGGTTAGTCTGTGCGCCCTCTTCCAAGGAATTGCCCGTCGATGCGCCGCCGTTCCCTCGCCCTTGCCCTGTCCCTGCTGCCGGCCAGCGCCTTTGCCCAGGCCCAGCCGCAGGCCGCACCGGTCGCGCCACCCTCCGCCGCGCGCAGCAGCGCCACCGTGGTGCTGACCGCCGCGCCGGCCGACTGGCGCGCGCTGGATGGCCAGCGCGTGCGCATCGCCGCACCGCTCACCCTGGCCGGCACCGATGGCCTGGAGCGCTTCGGCCAGCTCACCGTGGCCTTCGATGGCCGCCTCTGGCAGCCGACCGAAGTGGCCGCGCCGGGCACCGCCGGCTACGAGCAGGTGATGGCCGACAACCAGCGTCGTCGCCTGGTGCTGGACGATGGCAGCGATGCCCGCGATCCGGCCAGCGTGGCCTACCTGCCGGGCAACCCGGTGCTGCGCACTGGCATGCAGCTGCGCAATGTGGAGGGCATCGTGCGCGTGGATGCACAGGGCCGTCCGCGCCTGCGGGTCGAGGGTGCGCTGAAACTGCCGGAACTCAAGCGTCCGGCGGTGCCGACGGTGCCAGGCAGCCTGCACGTGGCCGCCTTCAACCTGGAGAACTTCTTCAACGGTGATGGTCAGGGCGGCGGCTTCCCGACCCTGCGCGGCGCCCGCACGCTGGACGAGCACAAAGCGCAGGTGGCCAAGCTGGTCGCCACGGTCAACGCGCTGGGCGCCGACGTCGCCGCGCTGATGGAGCTGGAGAACGACGGCTACGGACCGCAGTCGGCCATCGCCGAACTGGTCGATGCGCTCAACCGTGACCGCGGCGCGCAGGGCGACTGGCGCTTCGTCGATGCCGGCAACGGCCCCGGCGACAACCCGATCCGGGTCGGCATCATCTACCGCAGCTCACGCCTGCAGCCGGTCGGCACGCCGGCCACGTTGACCGGCGGCCCGTTCGTCGAGCACAGCCGCGTGCCGCTGGCGCAGGCCTTCCAGGGCAAGCAGGGCGCGCCGTTCGTGGTGGTGGCCAATCACTTCAAGTCGAAGGGCTGCCGCGACGCAAGCGGCGCCGACGCCGACCGCAACGACAACCAGGGTTGCTGGAACGCCACCCGCGTGACCTCGGCGCAGCAGCTGCATGCCTGGCTGCAGACGGATCCGACCGGTACCGGTACAAAGGACGCGGTACTGCTCGGCGATTTCAACGCCTACGCGATGGAAGACCCGATCCGCACCCTGCACGACCTGGGCTGGCAGGACGCGTTCAAGGTCGTCAAGGTCGAGCATCCCTACAGCTACGTCTACAACGGCTACACCGGCCGCCTTGACCACGCGTTGCTCAGCCCGGGCATGGCCAAGCGCCTGCGCGGTGCCGCCGAATGGCACAGCAACGCCGACGAGCAGGACGCCAGCGGTTACCAGGGCCGCAACGTGCAGGGCCCGTGGCGCAGCTCCGACCACGACCCGCTGCTGCTGGGTTTCGACAAATAACCCTCAAAGCCGGGGTCGGAGCCCATTCCGTGGGAATGGGATCCGACCCCGGGGCAATGGTCGCGTCAGGGGTCGGATCCCATTCCTACGGAATGGGCTCTGACCCCGATGCACATGCTCACCCCCAGGCGATCAAGCCGATCGCCAGCACCGCAAGCGCCAAACCGGCACGGTTCCACTTCGTGGTGGCCTCGCCGAAGGCAAACACGCCCACCAGTGCACCCAGCATCACCACGCCGATGTTCATGCCGGCGAACACGGTGGCCGGGTTGTCCGGCATCGACTGGTGCGCATGCACATAGAACAGGATGTTGCTGCCATTGAGCAGGCCCAGCAGCGCACCCGCGCCGAGGTTGCGCCAGGCCAGCCGGCTGCGGCCACTGACATGCCGCCACAGCTGCAGGGCCAGCATCAGCACGAAGGCCACGCTGAAGCTGGCCAGCACCGCCGCCATCGACGGCGTGCCCGACAGCGCCACCTGCTTGAGCAGCACGTCGACCACCGCAAACCCGGCCCATACGCCCAGCAGCCAGCCCCAGCCGCCGGGCGAGGACGCCACCGCCGGGCCGCGCGGGCGCAGGCTGATCGCCACCATGGCGACCAGGCCCAGCGCCAGGCCGACCAGCTTCCACGGCGTCGCGCTCTGGCCGAAGAACAGGAAGGCGGCAGCCAGTGACAGCAGCAGCGACAGGCGCTGCGCCACATCGCTGCGCACGATGCCGGCCACCGCCACTGCGCGGCCCAGCACCAGGAAGATCGAGGGCAGCACCACCGCCAGCGCCAGCAATGACAGCCACGGCGCATGCGGCGCGCGCAGCGCATCCAGCGGCGGCTGCAGCACCACCGCGGTGAGCGTTGCCGCCACCAGATAGTTCCAGGTGACCATCTGCGCGACATCCAGCTGGCGGCGTCCAGCCACCTTCAACATCACCGAAACCAGCACGCTGCAGATCACGGCCAAAGACAGGTAGAGCATGGGGCGGGCACAGGGCAGGGGCGGGGGACGGTATCATGGTGCCATGCACAAGCCCTCGTTCCCCGTCGCCCCCGGCGAAACCGCCTGTCTCCAACTGGATGGCCCGGCCGGCCCGCTGGAAGTGGTCGTCGACCTGCCCAAGGCCGATGTGCCGGTGCAGCCGATCGTGGCCATCGTCTGCCATCCGCTGTCCACCGAAGGCGGCACCCTGCACAACAAGGTGGTCACCATGACCGCCACCACCCTGCGCGAGCTGGGCATCGCCACGGTGCGCTTCAACTTCCGCAGCGTCGGCGCTTCGGCCGGTACCTTCGATGGCGGCGTGGGCGAGCAGGATGACCTGAAGGCGGTCGCCGCCTGGGTGCGCAGCCAGCGCCCGGACGACCGCCTGTGGCTGGCCGGTTTCAGCTTCGGTTCGTTCGTGTCGCTGAAGGCGGCTGCCGCGCTGCAGCCGGAGGCGCTGATCTCGATCGCGCCACCGGCCGGCCGCTGGGACTTCGATGGCATCGTACCGCCGGCGCGCTGGCTGGTGATCCAGGGCGAGCAGGACGAGATCGTCGACCCGCAGGCTGTCTACCAGTGGCTGGATACGCTGGACTTCCCGCATGAGCTGGTGCGCATGCCCGAGACCAGCCACTTCTTCCACCGCAAGCTGATCGACCTGCGCGGCGCGCTGACCCACGGCGTGAAGCATTGGCTGGGCGCGGCGGCATGAGTGCAACCGAGTTGACCCCGTCGCAGCGGTACGCGGAAGGGGTCGCCCGTGGTGACTGGCAGGACGACCCGGCCCAGCATGCAGCGCTGGCCGAGCTGGACCGCATCCACCTGGGCCTGCTGGACAGTGCCGAGGACGGCTGGCTGGACCGCCTGTCCTCGTTCTGGAAGAAGCCCGAGCCGGTCAAGGGCCTGTACTTCTGGGGTGGCGTCGGCCGCGGCAAGACCTTCCTGGTCGACCTGTTCTACGACGGGCTGCCGATCAAGCAGAAGTACCGCACGCATTTCCATCGCTTCATGCGCAGCGTCCACGAGCGTCTGCGCGAGCACCAGGGGCAGAGCGACCCGCTGGCGAAGATCGCCCAGGAGTGGCGCAGCAACCTGCGCGTGCTGGTGCTGGACGAGTTCTTCGTCACCGACATCGGTGATGCGATGCTGCTGGCGCGGCTGCTGGAGCGCCTGTTCGCCGAGGGCGTGACCCTGGTCACCACCTCCAACACCGCAGTGGAGAACCTGTACCTCAACGGCCTGCAGCGCGAGAGCTTCCTGCCGGCCATCGGCCTGTTGCAGCGCTTCTGCGTGGAGCTGTACGCAGAAGGCACCGAGGACTACCGGATGCGCGCGCTGACCCGCTCGCCGGTGTACCGCGCACCGTTGGCCGCCGACAGCGACGACTGGCTGGCCACGCGCTGGAGCGAACTGAGCGGCGGCCAACCGGCCAGGCCCGGCAACATCGAGATCGAGGGCCGCAAGATTCCGGTCCGCGGCCGCGGCAAGAGCATCGCCTGGTTCGATTTCGCCGCGCTGTGCGAGGGCCCGCGCGGGCCCTCGGACTACATCGAGATCGCGCACGAGTTCAACACGGTGCTGCTGGGCGGCATTCCGGCCTTCGATCGCCTGAACGAAGATGCCGCGCGCCGCTTCGTCAACCTGATCGACGAGTTGTACGACCGCCACGTCAACCTGGTCTGCACCGCCAGCACCTCGCCGGTCGAGCTGTACACCGGCCAGCGCCTGCAGGGCGCGTTCGAGCGCACCGCCTCGCGCCTGATCGAGATGCAGAGCGCCGAGTACCTGGGCACCCCGCACCGGGCGTGAGGGTAGTGCCGTTTGTAGAGCCGGGCCCACGCTCGGCTGCTTTTCGGCACATCATTCAGAAGCAGCCGAGCGTGGGCTCGGCTCTACAACAGCACGGCGCGGCTATCGGGTGGGCGCAACCGCGCTCCCCAACGGCCGCTCATCCGGCCCGGCCGACACATGCGGCCTCGCGTTGCTGCCCGGCGGGTGATCCCGACGTCCACCGGATGCCCACCACCTATCCACAGGGTTGTCCCTAGCCAGTTTCATCACTGTCATGTGAAGCTGTCATTGTTCCGTTTCCGCGGTGCGTTGTGCCACCGCAGTGACGCCTTTCGGGCTTGACTGCGCAGCCCGTTCCGGCAGGTCTGAAGCGTCTGATCCGGGCGCCGTCGGCACGATCCTTGCGGCGCAAGGGATTGCCGAATTTCACTACATTTGGCGTTGACGGACCCCACTACCCCCACTATCTTGTGGCCGTCGGTCGCAGCAACCCCAGGTCTGGGGGTTGGCAGCAGCACCCATCCGCGATCGTCAACGGCAGTGGCAGGCGCAGGGTCTCATCCCCTGCGACGCCGTCCTGCCATCCTGGGCCGTCATGTCCCGGGCTGCGTCACCCCGATGCATCGAGCACCCCCAATCACGCCAAGAGGACATACGCCGTGAGCACCGAATCCAGCGCCACCATCGAGAAGGAAAGCGAGTTCCTGTTGACGTCGCCGCCGACGGCCAACGCGATGAGTGTGACCAAGCGCAACGGGACCACCGAGCTGGTGGACCTGAACAAGATCGTGCGCGCGGTGCAGCGTTCCTCCGAAGGCTTGCACGCCGTCGATCCGATGCGCGTGGCCACCCGCACCATTTCCGGCCTGTACAACGGCGCCACCACCCGCGAGCTGGACGAACTGTCCATCCGCACCGCCGCCCTGCTGATCGGTGAAGAGCCCGAGTACGGCCGCCTCGCTGCGCGCCTGCTGGCCAACTACATCGCCAAGGAAGTCTCGGGCCAGGAAATCTACGCCTTCTCGCAGTCGGTCAGCCGCGGCCATGAAGTCGGCCTGATCAACGACCGCCTGCTGAACTTCGTGCAGACCAATGCACGCAAGCTCAACGACGCCATCGACGGCGCGCTGGACCTGAACTTCGATTACTTCGGCCTGCGTACCCTGTACGACCGTTACCTGCTGCGCCATCCGCACACCCGCAAGGTGATCGAGACCCCGCAGCAGTTCTTCCTGCGCATCGCCAGCGCGCTGAGCGAGGACGTGTCCGAGACCCTGGCGCTGTACAAGCGCATGGGCAACCTGGACTACCTGCCATCCAGCCCGACCCTGTTCAACTCCGGCACCACCCACGAGCAGCTGTCCTCGTGCTTCCTGCTGGACTCGCCGCAGGACTCGCTGGAGTCGATCTATGCCAAGTACGGCGACATCGCCCAGCTGTCGAAGTTCTCCGGCGGCATCGGCGTCAGCTACACCCGCGTGCGTTCGCGTGGTTCGCTGATCAAGTCGACCAACGGCCACTCCAACGGCATCGTGCCGTGGCTGAAGACCATGGATTCGTCCGTGGCCGCGGTGAACCAGGGCGGCAAGCGCAAGGGCGCAGCCTGCGTGTACCTGGAAACCTGGCACGCCGACATCGAGGACTTCCTCGAACTGCGTGACAACACCGGTGACGAAGCCCGCCGTGCGCACAACCTGAACCTGGCCAACTGGGTGCCGGACCTGTTCATGAAGCGCGTCGAGGCCGACCAGGAATGGTCGCTGTTCGATCCGCGCGTCGTGCCGGAGTTCACCGACCTGTTTGGCGAAGCCTTCGAGGCTGCCTACCTGCAGGCCGAAGCCCAGGGCAAGGCCAACCGCACCATCTCCGCGCGCAAGCTGTACGCCCGCATGATGCGTACGCTGGCCGAGACCGGCAACGGGTGGATGACCTTCAAGGACAAGTGCAACCGCGCCAGCAACCAGACCCTGCGTCCGGGCAACGTGATCCACCTGTCCAACCTGTGCACCGAAATCCTGGAAGTCACTTCCAACGATGAAACCGCAGTGTGCAACCTGGGTTCGATCAACCTGGGCAACCACTTCGACGAGCACAACGAGTTCGACTTCGAGAAGCTGGCCGAGACCGTGCGCCTGGCCGTGCGCCAGCTCGACCGCGTCATCGACCTGAACTTCTACCCGATCGAAACCGCCCGCCGCGCCAACCTGCGCTGGCGTCCGGTCGGCCTGGGCTGCATGGGCCTGCAGGATGTGTTCTTCCGCAAGCGCCTGCCGTTCGACAGCGCCGAAGCCCGCGCGCTGTCGAAGAAGATCGCCGAAGCGATCTACTTCCACGCGCTGGAAACCTCCTGCGAGCTGGCCCAGGAACGCGGCAAGCACCCGTCGTTCAACGACACCCGTGCCGCCAGCGGCGAACTGCAGTTCGATGCCTGGAACGTGGTGCCGGAAGACACTGCGCGCTGGGATGCCCTGCGTGAGCGCATCAAGGAACACGGCCTGCGCAACTCGCTGATGATCGCGATCGCGCCGACCGCGACCATCGCCTCGATCGCCGGCTGCTACGAGTGCGTCGAGCCGCAGGTGTCCAACCTGTTCAAGCGCGAGACCCTGTCCGGTGACTTCCTGCAGGTCAACCGCTACCTGGTCAACGAGCTGAAGAAGCTGGGCCTGTGGACGCCGGAAATGCGCGATGCCATCAAGCTGGCCGAAGGCTCCATCGCCGGCGTGGCGCAGATCCCGGAAACGCTGCGCGAGGTCTACCGCACCGCGTGGGAACTGCCGATGCGTTCGCTGATCGACATGGCCGCCGAGCGTGGCGCCTTCATCGACCAGTCGGCCTCGCTCAACCTGTTCATGGAAAGCCCGAACATCGGCGCGATGTCCTCCATGTACATGTACGCCTGGAAGCAGGGCATCAAGACCACCTACTACCTGCGTTCGCGCCCGGCCACCAAGATCGCCAAGACCACGGTGAGTGCCGCCGCACCGGCCAAGGTGTTCAGCCCGGACGAAGCCATCGCCTGCTCGCTGGAAAACCCGGAAGCCTGCGAGGCCTGCCAGTAACACGCCGCGCGGTGGGTGCCGACCGTTGGTCGGCACTCGAACACCTCGCACCTGTAGAGCCGAGCCATGCTCGGCTGCAGCACGGAAACACCAAGGTAGCGCCGGGCCATGCCCGGCGTTTTGACCCGAGAATTCAAGGAAACACCCATGGCCGACAAGCCCAAGCAGATGCTGCTCGATCCCGGTTTTGAACTGACCCTGCGCCCGATGCGCTACCCGCAGTTCTATGACATGTACCGGAATGCGATCAAGAACACCTGGACGGTGGAAGAGATCAACTTCCAGATCGACATCACCGACCTGCACAGCAAGATGTCGCCGGGCGAGCGCCACCTGATCCACCGCCTGGTCGCGTTCTTCGCCACCGGCGACTCGATCGTGTCCAACAACCTGGTGCTGAACCTGTACCAGCACCTCAATGCGCCGGAAGCGCGCATGTACCTGTCGCGCCAGTTGTATGAAGAAGCGCTGCACGTGCAGTTCTACCTGACCCTGCTCGACAACTACCTGCCGGACCCGGAAGAGCGCGCCAAAGCGTTCTCGGCGGTGGAGAACATCGACTCGATCAAGAAGAAGGCCGATTTCTGCTTCAAGTGGATCGACTCGATCCAGGACCTGACCCGCATCGAGACCCGCGAACAGCGCCGCCAGTTCCTGCTCAACCAGATCTGCTTCGCTGCCTGCATCGAAGGCCTGTTCTTCTTCGCTGCGTTCGCCTACGTGTACTACTTCCGTTCGCGCGGCCTGCTGCCAGGCCTGGCCTCGGGCACCAACTGGGTGTTCCGCGACGAAAGCGCGCACATGGAGTTCGCCTTCGAGTCGGTGCGCGTGGTGCGTGAGGAAGAGCCGGACCTGTTCGACGATGAAATGAAGCAGCAGGTCTACGACATGCTGGCCGAAGCCATCGAATGCGAAGTGCAGTTCGCCGAGGACGTGCTGTCCGGTGGCGTGGCTGGCATTTCCACCCGCGACATGCGCCAGTACCTGCAGCACTGCGCCGACCAGCACTTTGCCAAGCTGGGCATGGAAAAGAAGTACAACGTGCGCAACCCGCTGCCGTTCATGGAACTGCAGGACGTGCAGGAACTGACCAACTTCTTCGAACGCCGCGTCTCGGCCTACCAGGTCGGCGTGCAGGGCGAAGTCGCCTTCGACATGAACTTCTGATCGAACCGGTCAGGCCTGTCGCAACGAAAGACCCCGGCCGATGCCGGGGTTTTTTGTTGCGCGCCTGGCTTTTGTAGAGTCGAGCATGGCTCGACTCTACGATCAGCGCCGCCCTTCCACCGCCATGCGCACCGCCAACCCGGCCAGCACCGTGCCCATCAGCCAGCGCTGCACCCTCTGCCAGGTGGGGCGCGCGGCCAGGAAGCCGGCGATGCTGCCGGCGGTCAGCGCGATCAGGCCGTTCACGCTGACGCTGACAAGGATCTGGGTGCAGCCCAACACGATCGACTGCATCAGCACACTGCCTTCGCTGTCCGGATGCAGGAACTGCGGCAGCAGCGACAGGTACATCACCGCCACTTTCGGGTTCAGCAGATTGGTCAGCAAGCCCATCGTGAACAGTCTGCGCGGGCTGTCCTGCGGCAGCTCGCGCACCGCGAACGGCGAACGGCCGCCGGGCTTCAGCGCCTGCCACGCCAGGTAGAGCAGGTACAGCGCGCCACCGATGCGCAGCGCCTCATAGGCGAACGGCACGGTCATCAGCAGGGCGGTGATGCCCAGCGCCGCGCACAGCATGTAGAACACGAAGCCCAGCGCCACCCCGGCCAGCGAGATCAGCCCGGCGAGCGGCCCTTGGCAGATCGAGCGCGAGATGACGTAGATCATGTTCGGCCCGGGCGTGAGCACCATGGCCAGGGAAACCAGCGCGAAGGCCAGCAGGTCGGAAAGTGCGGGCATGGGCGGTCCTGGCAGTGGGCGTGGCGCAGTGTAGCGCCGCCTGCACGGGGCCTGGCTTAAAATTGACGGACCCCACACCGAAGCACCCCCATGACCCCGATCCCCGACACTGTGCCGCCCACTGAAGTGCGCATGGCCGAAATCGTCTTCCCCAACCACACCAACCACCTCGGCACCCTGTTCGGTGGCCAGGCATTGGCGTGGATGGACAAGGCCGCCTTCCTGGCCGCCGCCCGCTATTCGCGCCGCACCGTGGTGACCGCGCGCAGCGACCAGGTCGACTTCAAGCTGCCGATCCGCATCGGCCAGATGGTGGAAACCATCGGCCGCATCGTCGAAGTCGGGCGCAGCTCGATGAAGGTCGAGGTCGAACTGGTCGCCGAGGACCTGCACAGCGGTGAGCGCAAGCTGTGTACCCGCGGCCACTTCGTGATGATCGCGCTGGACGAGGACGGCCACCCGATCGCGGTGCCGCCGCTGCCGGCCGCCTGAGCCGGCGCTTGCACGGGCGCTGCGGCGCCCCCATCTGGCAGCCATGACCTCGCCGCTGACCGACTTCATCGACCGCGCCCAGCGCCTGTTTGTGCTGACCGGCGCCGGTTGCAGCACCGCCTCGGGCATTCCCGACTATCGCGATACCGACGGCCAGTGGAAACGCACGCCGCCGGTGACCTACCAGGCGTTCATGGGCGAAGCGGGTACCCGCCAGCGCTACTGGGCGCGCAGCCTGCTGGGCTGGCCGCGCTTCGGCCTGGCCCGGCCCAACGGTACCCACCAGGCCCTGGCCGCACTGGAAAACAGCGGCAAGCTGCAGCTGCTGCTGACCCAGAACGTGGACGGCCTGCACCAGCGCGCCGGCAGCCACAAGGTGATCGACCTGCATGGCCGCCTGGACCGGGTGCGCTGCATGGGCTGTGAGCGCCGCAGTGGCCGCGAGGATTTCCAGCAGCGGCTGCTGGAGGCCAATCCGGGCTGGGATGCGCTGGATGCCGGTATCGCGCCCGATGGCGATGCCGATCTGGAGACCGATTTCTCCACGTTCGTGGTGCCCGATTGTCCGTACTGCGGCGGCCTGCTGAAGCCGGATGTGGTGTTCTTCGGCGAGAACGTGCCGCGTGAACGGGTGGCGGCGGTGCACGATCACCTGCAGCAGGCCGACGCCGTGCTGGTGGTGGGCTCGTCACTGATGGTCTATTCCGGCTTCCGCTTCGTGCAGGCGGCCGCGAAGGCAGGGTTGCCGGTAGCGGCGCTGAACCGAGGCCGCACCCGAGCCGACGACCTGCTGTTGTTCAAGGATGAGCGGGACTGCGCTGAAGCGCTGGCCACGTGGGCTGCGCGCTGAGCCGAGCACGGGCTCGGCTCTACCAGGGGCGAGGGCTTCTGTAGAGCCGGGCGCACGCTCGGCTGCTGCAGGTCACGCGAAACAGCGATCCATCCAGATGGTTGATCCGCGAGCCGCGCAGCGGTGCAATACGCACCCCCTACGTCGTTCATCACCGTCTTGAGCCAGCTGTTCTCGCCGATCTCGTTCGGCCCCCTGACCCTGTCCAACCGCATCGTCATCGCGCCGATGTGCCAGTACTCCGCCGAGGACGGCCGCGCCAGCGACTGGCACGCCATGCACCTGGGCAACCTGGCGCAGTCCGGTGCCGGCCTGCTGATCCTGGAAGCCACCGCCGTCGAACCGCGCGGCCGCATCAGCTGGGCCGACCTGGGCCTGTGGGACGATGGCACCGAGGCCGCGCTGGCACAGGTGCTGGCCAGCGTCCGCCGCTGGTCGCCGATGCCGTTGGGCATCCAGCTCGGCCACGCCGGTCGCAAGGCCTCGGTGAAGCGCCCGTGGGACGGCGGCGGCCAGCTGCCGGCCGATGATGCGCGTGGCTGGGCCACGGTCGCGCCGTCGCCGCTGCCGTTCCATGCCGCCGATCCGGCACCGCAGGAACTGGACGAGGCCGGCATCGCCGAGGTGATCGCCGCCTTCGCCGCCAGTGCGGTGCGCGCCGAGCGCCTGGGCTTCGAGCTGATCGAGCTGCATGCCGCGCACGGCTACCTGCTGCACCAGTTCCTGTCGCCGCTGAGCAACCGCCGCACCGATGGCTATGGCGGCTCGCTGCCGAACCGCCTGCGCCTGCTCGTGGAAGTGTTCGACGCGGTGCGTGCGGCGGTATCGGACAGGATCGCCGTGGGCGTGCGCATTTCCGCCAGCGACTGGGTCGAGGGTGGCTGGGATCTGGTGCAGAGCGAAGCACTGGCCCAGGTGCTGGACGCGCGCGGCTGCAATTTCCTGCATGTCTCCAGCGGTGGCCTGGACGAACGCCAGAAGATCACCGTCGGTCCCGGCTACCAGGTGCCGTTCGCCGCGGCGATCAAGGCCAAGGTACGCATGCCGGTGATCGCGGTGGGCATGATCACCGAGCCCGAGCAAGCCGAATCGATCCTGCGCCATCGCCACGCCGATGCGGTAGCGCTGGCACGCGGTATCCTCTACGACCCGCGCTGGCCGTGGCACGCTGCTGCCGCATTGCGCGACAGCGTGGAGCCGGCGCCGCAGTACCTGCGCTGCGAGCCGCGCGATGCGCGTGGCGTGTTCAAGGCGCGCTGACGCAATCTGCGAGCGCATTGTGACACTTCAGGATGCAGGGAATCTGCGTGACGGCGAGTTGCGGCATAGCCTGTCGCAACGAACTAGGAATGATTGCGGATACTACTTTGTGTGAATGACACCTCATTGCGCTGGGTGCGGACATTGCAACGTTGAGCTGCACACATGGGTGTGCAGCCAATGGAGAAACGCAATGAAACCCATGATGCTGATGGTTCTGCTCTCGGCTTTCTCACTGCCCCTATCAATGCCTGCCGTCGCAGGTGATGACGCCGCGAGTGTCACCGGGGCGGAGAATGTTTCGCTCATGCACGCCCCTGTGAACTCGCGGGGGCGGCTTGATCTTCACATGATCGAGCTCTCTCCCGAATCCCCACTGATGTTGCTTTCACCCCTTGCGCGCAAGCAGTTTGTCGATTCGCTGGTGTTTGGAGATCGCGGACTGGCCAGCTTCAGCTACGAGCCCATCGTCTCTGAACTGAGTGCAGGTGAAGCCTATCGGCTCCTGTCACTCTTCGGGGCACAGCGCGCAATTGTGCACATCCCGGGATTGCGGAAGGAGTCGGAAGCGGATCATGTGGTCGTGCGGTCGGCCAATCCAAACCCGGTATTCGAAGATTATCCGGGCTACGCCTGTTCAGGGCGTGCGACCTGTTCAACCTCCATGAGCAGCATCTGCATGTCGAGTTGCTGATCGCATGATTGGTCGCATGCTGCTTTGGTGTTTGCTGCTGCCCACAAGTACGTGGGCAGCAACTCCAGTAGACGCTCAACTGCGTGAAATGGACCGGGAGATGTTGGCCGCTGGCGCTTCAGACCGAGTCGAGAAGCTGGTGGATGCCTATTCGTCATGGGAGTCTTCCAGATCTTCAGGGGATGGTTGCGGCAGTTTGAGCGATCTGGATCTTGAGGCCGCGTTCCGCGCCAGCTTCTACATCTCAATGTACGTTGGAGACGAGAAATGGCTTGGCAAAGTGCGATGCATTCATGCAGAACTGGGGCGGAGAGGTATTGCCACAGAGACAACGCACCGGAAAATGCACGCGGTCCTGGTGCAGGTTCGACATTTTGCTGAGGCCAATGAGCTGCGTGAGAGGGCGTCATTGCGTGTAGATGAACTTCCCGAGATAGAGCGGAACGCACCCGACCAGCGGGCGTTCTCCACCCTCTTTCGGGTGGGAAGCTGGAATGGCGGCGCTGGACGTACAGGGAGGGAATGGAGGTGGTCGTCTATGTCAGTCCGGCATGCGCTCCCTCGCGACGCGCGATGCAGGTGATCCTGAACGAACCAGAATGGATATGGATTCGATCCAGCGTGCGCTTTGTCGTGCGTCGGTCTCCTGCGTGGCCGCAGCCGGGTGTGAGCGAGTGGAACAGAAGCAATCCCTCTCATCCCATGCTGCTCCAAGCGGGGCCGCAGGGCTGGAAAGAACTGGATGTCCATGAAACTCCGGTATTCCATGTCTTCAGGAATGGCCTGCGCCTGCGCACCCTGACAGGATGGGCAGAGGCCAGTGCTCACCTGATGCGCCTGAAGGAGAGTTTCTGACCGCGAAGGCCCTCCGCTCCTCCCCGTCACACCCGCCAGGCCGGCGCCATGCCGGCCTGCAGATGCTCGAACAGCGCGCGGATCTTGGCGGTGAAGTCGCGGCGGTCGCTGACGCAGAAATAGACCTCCATCGGCTCCGGGCGCCACGCCGTGTCGGCGCCGAACACCGCCTGCAGGCGGCCGTCGCGCAGGTAGGGCTCGGCCACGAACGCAGCCAATCGTGTGATGCCGGCACCGGCCGCCGCCAGCGACGCCAGCGCATCGATGTCATCGCAGACCATGCTCGGCGGCAGCGCGGCGTCTACGCGCTGGCCGTCCTTCAGCAGGCCCCAGCGCAGCGGCCGGCCATCGGTGGGGAAGCGGTGCAGCAGCCCGCGATGGCTGCCCAGGTCCGAGGGTTCCTGCGGCGTGCCATGGGTCTTCAGGTAGGTTGGTGAGGCGCAGAACACGAATGGCACGCGCGCCAGCTGCCGTGCGACCACACCGTCCTCCAGCTGCGCGCCGATGCGGATGCTGGCATCCACCGCCTCTGGACCATGCTGCACGGCGCGGTCGGTCAGGCGCAGCTCCAGGTGCAGTTGCGGGTAGCGCTGCTGCAGTGACGGCAGCAACGGTGCCAGCACGTGGCGGCCGAAGGCGCTGCTGCTGGCGATGCGCAGGGGACCGGCCGGTTCGATATCACCGGCAGTCACCATCGCCTGCGCGCGCGCCAGGTCGCCCTCGATGTGGCGCACCTGCGCCAGGTACAGCGCGCCGGCCTCGCTGAGGGCCAGCTGGCGCGTACTCCGGTTCAGCAGCCGTACGCCCAGATGCGCTTCCAGTCGGTTGATGTTCTGGCCGACTGCGGTGGCGCTGATGCCAAGGATGCGGGCCGCGGCGGCAATGCTGCCGGTCTCTGCGGTGCGGGTGAAGCTGCGGATCAGTTGCAACAGGTTCATGACCGACCAGCTTGCCACGGTGATGGCCAAGTATCGCTTGGGACTGAACCAAGCGGTTCGGTTGCATCGGTGATCATCCGGCTGCTGGGCAGGAAGCTGCCCTACACTGTGGAGATGCGCCCCGATTCCATCCTCACCCTGTCCTGCCCCGACCGTACCGGTATCGTCTACCGAGTGTCCGGCCTGCTGTTCGACCACGGCTGCAACATCCTCGACGCCCAGCAGTTCGGCGATGAGGAGAGTGGCCGCTTCTTCCTGCGCGTGCATTTCGACCGCGATGCCAGCCTGCTGCTGGAGACCGTGCATGCCGCGATGGCCAAACTTGCCGAAGGCTTCGGCATGGACTGGCAGCTGCATGATGGGCGCCGCCGGGCACGCCTGCTGGTGCTGGTCAGCAAGCAGGGGCACTGCCTCAACGACCTGCTGTTCCGTGCCCACAGCGGCCAGCTGAAGGTCGATATCGCGGCAGTGGCGTCCAACCACGCCGACTTTGCGCCATTGGCCGCGTCTTACCAGGTACCGTTCCACCACCTGCCGGTGACCGCCGATACGCGTGCGGTGCAGGAGCAGCAGATCATCGACCTGGTCGAGCGTGAGCGCATCGACCTGGTGGTGCTGGCGCGCTACATGCAGATCCTGTCACCCACGCTGTGCCGCGCGCTGGCCGGCCGTGCGATCAACATCCATCACAGCTTCCTGCCCAGCTTCAAGGGCGCTCAGCCGTATCATCAGGCGCACGCGCGCGGGGTCAAGATCATCGGTGCCACCGCGCACTACGTCACCGAGGATCTGGACGAAGGCCCGATCATCGAACAGGACGTGGCTCGCGTCGACCACGCCATGGCGCCGCGCGAGCTGGTGCGGCTGGGCAGCGACACCGAATCGCTGGTGCTGGCGCGCGCCGTTCGCCGCCATGTGGAGCATCGCATCCTGCTCAATGGGCATCGCACGGTGGTGTTCCGGTAATCGCCCATCCCGCGTCCGCCGGGCATGGCCCGGCGCTACCGAATCCTGATTTCATCCAATGAAAAGCCCCCGGTTCGGCCGTCCCGCGATCTGTAGGGGGCGTAGTTAGGGGGCTGGATGAATCGATTGTGTTGTTGTGGGCAGGAGCGCGCAAGCGGCATAAGCGACGTGCGCGGTAGCGCCGGGCCATGCCCGGCGGTCACGCCTCAGACGATCGCGATCCCCGCCTTGCCCAGCGCTTCGCGCACCATCGCGTCGTTGGCTTCGGTCACCGGCCGGGTCAGCTCCCACAGGAACTTCACCCGGAAGCCGGATTTCACCGCGTCCTGCGCGCTCCACAGCACGCAGTAGTCGCGTGCCAGGCCGCACACGTGCACCTCGCGGATGCGGCGCTCATGCAGCCAGCCGGCCAGGCCGGTGGCCGGGCGCTCGCCATCGGGGCCGTGGTTCTCGCGGAAGGCGCTGTACGAATCCACCTGTGGGCGGGTGCCCTTGCGCAGGATCAGGTCGGCCACGGTCCAGTCCACGCCCGGGTGCAGCGCGGCGCCATCGCTGCCCTGCACGCAATGGTCGGGCCACAGGGTCTGTGGCTGCGCGTGCAGCAGGATGGTCTCGAACGGTCGCTTGCCGGGGTGCTGGCTGGCGAACGAGGCGTGGTCGGCCGGGTGCCAGTCCTGGGTCGCCACCACGGTGCGGTAGCGACGCTGTGCCAGCAGGTCGGCAATCGGTGCCACCAGCGCATCGCCCTGGTCGCAGGCCAGCGCACCGCCGGGCATGAAGTCCGGCTGCAGGTCGATCACCAGCAGGGCGACATCGGCGGGCAGGGCAATCATGGCAGATCCACTACATCAGAAGGAGCGACCAGCGTGGCCGCCCCATGCCTGCACGTCAATCGCCCTGCGGCGCCTCAGCGTCCTGCCCGTAGTACAGCAGTCCGATCTTGATCCGTTCGCGCCCGTTCTCGCGGCGGTGGCGGTTGGCATCGCGCAGCGAGTACACGCAGCCGCAGTACTCCTGCTGGTAGAACTGCTCGCGCTTGCTGATCTCGATCATGCGGCTGGCACCGCCGCCCTTGCGCCAGTTGTAGTCCCAGTACTGCAGGCCTTCATAGCGCGACGCCGCGCGGATGCCGCAGTCGTTGATCTGCGCCATGTTCTTCCAGCGCGAGATGCCCAGCGACGAACTGATGGTGTCGTAGCC
The DNA here is from genome assembly GCF_059337855.1 of Stenotrophomonas maltophilia complex sp. Om-AH-Sm3. Classification (NCBI taxonomy): domain Bacteria; kingdom Pseudomonadati; phylum Pseudomonadota; class Gammaproteobacteria; order Lysobacterales; family Lysobacteraceae; genus Stenotrophomonas; species Stenotrophomonas maltophilia complex sp. Om-AH-Sm3. The sequence goes on from NZ_JBYBLQ010000004.1 coordinate 199,819, forward strand.
GTGCTCGTGCGCGTACAGCGCGGTGCGTTCGAAACGCATGTCGAAGCACATCGTGCAGCGGATGCCGCGCTCGGGCTCGTTCTCCATGCCACGCGCACGGCTGAACCAGTTGTCGGTGTCGTAGTCGCAGTCGATGAACGGAATGCCGTGCTGCTCGGCGAAGCGGATGTTCTCCTGCTTGCGCAGCTCGTACTCCTTCACCGGATGGATGTTGGGGTTGTAGAAGAAGATCGCGTAGTCGATCCCGGAAGCGGTGATCGCCTCCATCACTTCGCCCGAGCACGGCGCGCAGCACGAATGCAGCAGCAGGCGCTTGCCATCGGCGGGCAGGGTCAGGGTGGGGCGTTGGAACTCGGTCATCGTGGCGTGCGTCAGGGCGTGGGAGCGGTCTGGCCGGTTACCGTGAACAGGACGCGCGCGGCCACGCCGCCTGCACGTGCAGGCAGGCGATGGCCCCGGCACCCTCCCCGCGGAGAGTCCAGGTCGAATCAGGGGACGGTCGTGTCCCCCGGCCGGGGCCGGTATTCGGGCTGATGGACACGGGCCGCAGCCCACCTACTCCCTGCCGCTTCCCAGGCGCGAGCCCAGTGCTGTTGGCAGGATTCGTTTCCATTCACCGCTGCGGGGCAGCTCCGGAATGGGCGCACGAAGCGCCTTCACCGGATTCCCGTTTAACTCCCTGCCGCCATCCAGCCACGGCAGGGATACCTTCGGCGTGCCCACGGTGGACGCGTTGCCGGCGTGGGTCAAGGGGCACCGGGGTCGGAGCCCTTTGCGCTGCAACGGGATCCGACCCCGGTCGGGATGCGCCTCAACGCCCCGCCGCAGCCCGCGCGCGGATCTCATCCAAGCGCTGGTCGTGCAGCAGGCGCCCGTTCTCCCACACGGTCACCATCGCATCCTCGAAGCCGGTCGGCAGCGCCTCGTCACCGCGGGGAGGCAACGCCACCGTGTGCAGGCTGCCGTCATCCAGGCGCCGCAGCAGGCGCATGCGGCCACGCTTGCTGGTCTTGCCGGCATCGGTGACCGGGTCCTTGTAGACGTCGATCCACTCACCCTCGACCCGTGCTGCCGAGCACTTCAGCGCGAACTTCTGGGTGTCGCGGTCCAGCCGCTGCAAAAGCGCGCCGCCCATGCCGAAGGCCACGTTGTCGGCCGCGTAGCCGTCTTCGGTGATGCGCTGCAGGATGGCGCGGATCGTATCCGGGTTGATGCCATCGCCCTGGATCACCCGCACGTGGTTGAGTACGCGGTAGCCCTTGCCGTTGAGGGTGTGGCCGAATGCTTCATCCAGCCGGCGCAGGCTTTCGGCCACCACGTCCACCGGGTCACCCGAGTCGGGGCGGATGACCAGGGTGGCGCCCGAAGCGATCACTTCATCACGCAGCGTCGTGCCCCAGTGTTCACTGATCGCGCGGTAGATGTCATAGCTGTCCGACACCACTGCCACGATCGCGCCCGGCTTGCCGAACTGGCGCAGCATGTTGCGGTAGGCGTCCACTTCGCGCTCGCGGCCCCAGCTGGTGATGGTGCTGTGCTCGGCGGCGGGAATCGAATAACCGGCCATCGGTGCGTGATAGTGCGCGCGGGCCAGGCACAGGGCCGAGACGGTGTCGGTGCCGAGGAAGTTGACCAGGTGTGCGGCACCACCGAGCGCGGCCGATTCCAGGCTCGATACACCGCGGGCGCCGAAGTCGTGCAGCTTGAATGGCAGCTGCCCCTGCGGATCGTCGCTGGTCTGCTGCAGGAACGCAGCAATGGTCTGCCGTGCATGCCAGCTGATGGTGGCCACGGTGACCGGGTACCACACGCGCAGCAGCAGCGTTTCCAGGTACGACGGCACCCAGAATGCAGCCGGGTCGGTCGACTCGATCGTCATCAGTGCCTGGTGGGTGGGTACCACGCTGCCCTCGGGCACGGCACGGATGCGCACTGGCAGGTTGCCCCCGAGCCGGTCGACGATATCGCGCCAGCCGGCTTCGTTGAACGGCTCGCCATGGGCGGCGAATACCGCAGCAGCGTCGTCGATGTCAGCGTGGGTGACCGGCCGTGCCAGCGCGTCCTTGAGGATCGCCTGCAGGCCGAAGAACACCGTGCGATCGTGCAGGCCGCCACGTGATTCGACGTAGAAGAACGTGGCATCGGTACCCGGCGGGTACTGCAGCCAATGGCTGGCCTTGTAGCTGTCGGTGTTGAGGAGAAGATTATCGAGGTAGTGCATGACGGAAGCTCCTTCGCGTCGAGTGACACCAGCGGTCTATCCGCCAGTGGGGAGAGCCGGGCAGGTCAGCCGCGGCCGAGGAAATACTCCAGGATGTGCAGGTGGTCCTCGAACAGCTGCGGGCCCATGTCCAACGCCTCACTCACCGGTATCCAGCGCGCCTTGTCGGCGTCGTCGCCACCGCGCACCGGCGGCAGGTCACCGGCCGGGAATTCGAAGTGGAACCCGTGGGTGATGGTGCGGCCGCGCTGGCTGCGGTCGGGGTGGTCGAATACCTGCTGGCCCTTCAGCGAACCCTTCAGCACCGGCAGCGGAATCTTCAGACGGGTTTCCTCGCGCAGTTCGCGCAGGCAACTGTCCAGCAGGCTCTGCTCCTGGCCAACGAAACCGCCGGGCAGCGCCCACAGGCCCTTGCCGGGCTCCGAACGGCGCCGTACCAGCAGCACGTGGCCCGAATGCACTACCACCGCATCGGTGGTGACGAAGGTGGGCGCGTAGGGCGCATCCTTCCAGGCGGCCTTGTACTGTTCGATGAAGCGGTACTCGGCCACCAGCTGGGCATACGCAGGCGCGCTTTTGCGGAACGCTTCGAGCATGTCGTACACCGGCGCCGGCACATTGCCACGCAGCATCAGCAGCGCGCCGTGGAAGTCGACGTCGCCGGCTTCGAACAGGTAGCGCCGCAGCTCGGTGGCCGACAGGGTGGCGGTGTGCTGCACGTCCACCAGCGGCCATTGCGGGAACTCCCTCAGGTAGTAGCTGGAGGCATCCTTGTCCATGCCGATCAGGCCGACCTTGGCATCGGCGGCGGCGCCGTCGTTGCGCAGGGCTTCGGCCACCTGGCGCTGCACGTTGGCGATCCACTGCGCTTCGTTGTACAGGTGGTCGCGCAGCGGGCGGATCAGCAGGCGGTCGGTGTGGCCATCGAGGGCGGCCTGGATCATCACGGCGCGTTCGGCCACGGTCCAGGGATTGCGGAGGCTGCGGGGGGTATCGGCAGAGCCGACCAGGAAGATCAGCTTGCGGGCCCGGCTCAGGGCCAGGCGGGCAACGGCGGCGTGGCCGTTGTGGAAGGGCTCGAATCGCCCGATGAAGACGAGATAGTCGAATTCCATGAGAATCCCTCATGTCGTTGTGGCAGCCGCGGGTCTGTCCCTTGGCTTGCTGCAGATGCTACGCCGATGGTGGGGCCGGTCAAGCCTGCAGGCCTGCCATCTGCTGAACGCCGCAGATTCCTGCCCGGACTGCGGTGGTGTTCTCAGGCCCTGAGAAGCCGCTGCGCCATACTGGCATCCACGCGGCGGACGGCATGCTCGGGGGCAAGACGGTGGCGGACAAGTACTGCGATCTGGTCATGAAAGGCGGCATCACCAGCGGCATCGTGTACCCCAATGCGGTACTGGCGCTGGCACGCGAGTATCGGTTCAAGAGCATCGGCGGCACCTCCGCTGGCGCCATCGCTGCGGCGGTAGCGGCTGCGGCGGCATGCGGTGATCGCCGCATGCAGGCCGGCGAGCACCTGCCCGATGATGCCGGTTATGGCGGGCTGTCGGCGGTGTCGGCGCAGTTGTCGCGGCGCGGGTTCATCTACAGCCTGTTCCAACCGGCACGGGGCGCGCGCGCGGCCTATCGGCTGCTGGTGGTGCTGACCGGCAATGCCGGCCTGCCGCACAAGCTGCTGTGCCTGGCGGTGGCGGTATTCGAGATCGCGCCGCTGGAAGTGCTGGTGTCGCTGGCGCTGCTGCTCGGCCTGGGCTGGTGGGGCGGTGGCTGGAGCGGCGTGGCCGCAACGCTGCTGCCGTCGCTGCTGTGCGCCTACGGTGCAGGCGTGGCCGGAGCCGCGTTGCGCGTTGCGCGTGTGGCCCGGCGCAACCTGCTGGGCCTGTGCAGTGGCCTCGGCCGCGATGCACGTAAACCGGCATTGACCGAGTGGCTGCATGAATGCCTGCAGCAGTTGTCCGGCAAGCCGCTGGATGCACCGCTGACCTTTGCCGACCTGCACGATGCGCCGCGCTATGCCGGCGAGCCGGACAGCCCGCATGCGATCAGCCTGCAGATGATCACCACCTGCGTATCGCACAACGAACCACGCACACTGCCGCTGGGCGGCGCGCAGTTCTGGTTCCTGCGCGAGGAGTTCGAGCAGTTGTTCCCCGCCAGCGTGGTGCAGTGGCTGGTGACGCAGGCCGGCCCGCCGCTGGAGGTGGAAGGGCGCCGGTACTACCACCTGCCGCAGGGCCCGAAGCTGCCGGTGCTGGTGGCCACGCGCATGAGCCTGAGTTTCCCGTTGCTGATCAGCGCGGTGCCGCTGCATGAGCCCTCGCGCCGCGAGCGCCGCTGCGAACCCACTGCACCGGCCGCCGACCAGGAACACAACGTGGCCGACAGCATGGAAGGGCTGACCAGCGCTGGGCAGACCTGCGGCCCGGTGATTACCGCGTTCCGCATCTGCTGGTTCTCCGATGGTGGCATCAGCAGCAACTTCCCGATCCATCTGTTTGATGCCGCGCTACCGCGCTGGCCGACCTTCGCCATCAACCTGGTCTACCCGCAGCATGCCGAGGACGTGGGCCGTGGCAGTGATGGCCGACAGGCGCTGGAACGTGCCGTGTTCCTGCCCACCGAAAACCGCCACGGTTGGCAACGGCATTACCAGTCCATTGCCACGCCGCTCGCCGCAGCCGAGCTGGGGCGCTTCCTGTTCGCGGTGGTGGCGACCATGCAGAACTGGCGTGACCTGCTGCAGGCACGCGCGCCGGGTTACCGCGACCGTATCGTGCACGTCAGCCTGCAGGGCGACGAAGGCGGCATGAACCTGGACATGCCGCAGGAGGTGCTGACCCGCATCGCCGACAAGGGCAGCCTGGCGGGTGCGCGCTTCTGTTCGTTCTCGTTCGGGAACCACTACTGGATCCGCTGGCGCAACCTGGCCTCGGCCTACCAGCGCTACACGCTGGAAGTGGCGCGTACCGACGACCCGGCGCAGCAGGTGCTGGCCTACTGCGCGGCGTACTCGATGGTTGCCCGTGGCGAGCCGGCACCGCCGTCGTACAAGCTGGGCTCGGAAGACAAGCGTCGCGGCTCGCAGCAGCTGTGGGCGCAGATGGTCGAGCAGGGCCGCACATGGGAAGACCTTGGCCCGGACCTGACCGACGGCGCACCGCGCCCGCTGCCGCAGATGAAGGTCACGCCGATCTACTGACCCGGTAGTAGATCCACGCCATGCGTGGATGAACGTCCATCGAAATCGAATATTTCGAACATTCATCGAAGAGCATCCACGCATGGCATGGATCTACCGTGTCGACCAAGGTCGACACCTACCAGAGCAATACGTCGTTCCGACAGATGGAAGGAAACTGTCGAAGGCGGGGTGGTGTCGGATTGCGGGGTGTCCGCGGCATGGATGCCGCGGCCAAGCCCCCAGGGACGGGTTCACGGCGTCCCCGCAATCCGACACCGCCCCGCAATCCCACGGAATGCCAGCTTTTGCTGTTGCTTCGGCTTCGGCTTCGGCTTCGGCAGGTGCAGGGCGCAGCCCTGCCGAACCAACCCTACCTCCCCGGCAACTGCGCGAACGCACGCTGCATGCAGTCCTCGCGTGGGCACACCCGGCAACCCGGTCCGATCGAAACCGAGTTTCCTGGGCTCTGCACATCCAGCCCCAGCGAATACACCAGGCGTTCGGCATGCTGTAGATCGCAGCCCAGCGCCACCGCGAAGGTCTTGCGCGGCTGGCCATGGCCCACCGGGCCACTGCTGACCTGCCGCGCCAGCCAGAAATGGCGGCGCCCGTCGGGCATGCGCGCCGTCTGCGTAAGGATGCGACCGGGCTGGTTGAACGCCTCGTAGACGATCCACAGCGGGCACGAGCCGCCCACCTGCGAGAAATGGAAGTCGGTGGCCGAATGGCGCTTGGATACATTGCCGGCACGGTCTACGCGGATGAAGAAGAACGGCAGGCCGGGCGCACTGCGCCGTGCCAGCGTGCTCAGCCGGTGGCAGACCGCCTCGAAACCGACGCCGAACTGGTGCGCCAGCAGTTCGATGTCGTAGCTGCTGGCCTCGGCCGCACGCAGGAAGCGCATGTAGGGCATGACCAGCGCGCCGGCGAAGTAGTTCGAAAGACCCACCCGCGCCTGCGCGATGCGCGCGTCATCGGTGAAGCCGGCACGCGCCACCACCACGTCGATCTGCGGCAGGTAGCCGTGCAGGGCCAGTTCGGCGGCCATCTGGAACGCCTGCTGGCCTGGCTCCAGGTAGTCCGGCAGCCACAACCGGCGCGTGCCGGCATCGTACTGGCGCTTCTCGCGCCCGGCCTGCAGTGCGGCCACTTCCACCAGCACGCCGTGGCGGTCGGCCAGCAGCTGGCGCAAGCGCGGCGCCACATGCCCAGGCGATAGCCCCCACTCGGCGAACAGGCGCTCGGCCAGTTCGTCCAGCTCGGGAATATGGTTGTGCATGCGGTTGAAGAACTCGCGCACCTGGTCGCCGGCCGGCAGGATGCTGCCGGCGCCGGGCTCGCCCAGCTGGAACTCCAGCGCGGCGGCATGCTCGCGCAGTGCCAGGTGGCGGCGGTGCAGGTCCAGCAGCGCACGGCTGACCTGCGGCAGGTTGCCCGCCAGGGCGCGCAGTTCGGTGGCACTGACTTCGGCCAGGCCCAGGTCGCGCAGGGTCTCGCCCAGCGCTTCCTGCAGCGCGGCGGGCTCATCTTCGTCGAACAGCGCGGAAACATCGCCCAATACCTCGCCCAGCTTCTTCTGCACCGCTGGTGTGAGGGGGCGCTTGTTGCGCTCGATCTGGTTCAGGTAGCTGGCCGACAGCCCCAGCGCCCGCGCCAGGTCAACCTGGCTGTAGCCGCGCTGTTCGCGCAGGCGCAGCACGCGCAGGCCGAGTTGCCGCTGGGGAGCTGAGGTATTCACAAAATTAACAGGAATCGTGGGGTGTGTTGGCCAGATTAAGCGGATTCAGCCCGGAAATCGAGGTGCGTGCTGTGAATAATGCCAAGCATCTTTCGCACCCTGTGGGATTGTCGTCATGACTGTTGCAGCGCCCCGTATCCGCATGCTGATCGATGGCCAGTTCGTTGAATCGGCCACCTCCCACTGGCAGGACGTGATCAATCCGGCCACCCAGGACGTGCTGGCCAAGGTGCCCTTCGCCACCACCGGTGAAGTGGACGCCGCCGTCGCAGCCGCCAAGGAAGCCTTCAAGACCTGGCGCAAGACCCCGATCGGCACCCGTGCGCGCATCTTCCTGAAGTACCAGCAGCTGATCCGCGAAAACATGAGCGAGCTGGCCCACATCCTCACCGCCGAACAGGGCAAGACCCTGCCGGACGCCGAAGGCGATGTGTTCCGCGGCCTGGAAGTGGTCGAGCACGCCGCCGCCATCGGCAACCTGCAGCTGGGCGAGCTGGCCAACAACGTGGCCAATGGCGTGGACACCTACACGATCATGCAGCCGCTGGGCGTGTGCGCCGGCATCACCCCGTTCAACTTCCCGGCGATGATCCCGCTGTGGATGTTCCCGATGGCGATTGCAACGGGCAACACCTTCATCCTCAAGCCGTCCGAGCAGGACCCGATGGTCACCATGCGCCTGGTCGAGCTTGCCCTGGAAGCCGGCATTCCGAAGGGCGTGCTGAACGTCGTTCACGGCGGCGAGGAAGTGGTCAACGCGATCTGCGACCACCCGGACATCAAGGCCGTGTCGTTCGTCGGTTCCACCCGCGTCGGCACCCACGTCTACAACCGCGCCTCGCTGGCCGGCAAGCGCGTGCAGTGCATGATGGGCGCCAAGAACCACGCCGTGGTGCTGCCGGACGCCAACAAGGAACAGACCCTCAACGCGATGGTCGGTGCCGCCTTTGGTGCCGCGGGCCAGCGCTGCATGGCCGCCTCCACCCTGGTGCTCGTCGGTGAGGCGCGCAACTGGGTGCAGGACCTGGTCGAAAAGGCCAAGACGTTGAAGGTCAGCGCCGGCACCGTGTCCGGCACCGACGTCGGCCCGGTCATTTCCTGCAGCGCCCGCGAGCGCGTGGAAGGCCTGATCGCCTCGGGCGTGGAGCAGGGCGCCAAGCTGGTACTCGACGGCCGCAACCCGCAGGTCGATGGCTTCGAGAAGGGCAACTTCGTCGGCCCGACCATCTTTGCCGGTGTCACCACCGACATGCGCATCTACCAGGAAGAAATCTTCGGGCCGGTGCTGGTCATCCTCGAAGCGGAGACGCTGGAAGACGCCATCGCGATGGTCAACAGCAACCCGAACGGCAACGGCACCGCACTGTTCACCCAGTCCGGCGCGGCCGCGCGCAAGTTCCAGGAAGACATCGACGTCGGCCAGGTCGGCATCAACGTGCCGATCCCGGTGCCGGTGCCGCTGTTCTCGTTCACCGGTTCGCGCGCCTCCAAGCTGGGCGACCTGGGCCCATACGGCAAGCAGGTGGTGCTGTTCTACACCCAGACCAAGACGGTCACCGCGCGCTGGTTCGATGACGAAACGCTGAGCCACGGCGTCAACACCACGATCAGCCTGAAGTAACGGCAGGAGCAGCCATGAGCCACTCGATGACGACGGAACTGGAAGAAGCGCAGCAGGCGTACCGCGAGGCAGCGCGCGACTTCGCACAGGCCGAACTGGCGCCACACGCCGCGCGATGGGATGCGGAGGGCATCTTTCCGCGCGAGGCGATCGCCAAGGCCGGTGAACTGGGCTTCTGCGGTCTGTACATGGACCCGGAAGTGGGCGGCAGCGGCCTGAGCCGGCTGGACGCCGCCGTCGTCATCGAGGAGCTCGCCAACGTCGATCCGTCGACTGCGGCCTACATCAGCATCCACAACATGGCCTCGTGGATGGTGTCCACGTGGGGCCAGCCAGCACTGCGCGATGCGTGGGGCACTGACCTGTCCTCGGGCAACAAGCTGGCCTCGTACTGCCTGACCGAACCGGGTGCCGGCTCCGATGCGGCCTCGCTGAAGACCACCGCCGTGCGCGACGGCGATCATTACGTGCTGAACGGCTCGAAGGCCTTCATCTCCGGCGCCGGTGCCACCGAACTGCTGGTGGTGATGGCACGTACCGGCGGTGCCGGTGCCGGCGGCGTCAGCGCCATTGCAGTGCCGTCGGACCTGCCGGGCATCAGCTTCGGCCGCAAGGAAGAGAAGATGGGCTGGAACAGCCAGCCCACCCGTGGCATCACCTTCGAAAACGTCCGCGTGCCGGTCAGCCACCTTCTGGGAGAGGAAGGCGGCGGCTTCAAGCTGGCGATGAAGGGGCTTGATGGTGGCCGCATCAACATTGCCGCCTGCTCGCTGGGTGCCGCGCAGGGCGCGCTGGATGCCGCGCGCCGCTACATGGGCGAGCGCCGCCAGTTCGGCAAGGCGCTGGCCGAGTTCCAGGCGCTGCAGTTCAAGCTGGCCGACATGGTCACCCAGCTGGTGGCCGCGCGGCAGATGGTGCACACCGCCGCACGCAAGCTCGATGCCGGTGCCAGCGATGCCAATGTGTGGTGCGCGATGGCAAAGCGTTTCGCCACCGATGCCGGTTTCAGCGTCTGCAACGAGGCGCTGCAGATCCACGGTGGCTACGGCTACATCCGCGAGTACCCGATCGAGCGCCTGCTGCGTGACTGCCGCGTGCACCAGATCCTGGAAGGCACCAACGAGATCATGCGGGTGATCGTTGCCCGTCACCTGCTCAACACCGAAGAGGAACTGCGATGAAGGATTGGCGTACCCAGGAGCACGTGGGCCTGAAGGTCGAGGCCGACGGCCATACCGCCGTGGTCACCCTGAACAACCCGCCGGCGCACACCTGGACCGTGCACAGCCTGTCGGCGCTGCGCGACCTGGTCGGCGCGCTCAACGCAGACCGCGACATCTACGCGCTGGTGATCACCGGTGACGGCGAGAAATTTTTCTCCGCCGGTGCCGACCTCAACCAGTTCGCCTCCGGCGACAAGGCCGCTGCACGTGAGGCCGCGCGCCGCTTCGGCGAAGCCTTCGAGGCGTTGTCCGGTTTCCGTGGCGTGTCGATCGCCGCGATCAACGGCTACGCGATGGGCGGAGGCCTGGAATGCGCACTGGCCTGCGACCTGCGCATCATCGAAGAGCACGCCCAGGTGGCGCTGCCGGAGGCCACCGTCGGCCTGCTGCCGTGCGCCGGTGGCACCCAGAACCTGCCGCGCCTGGTCGGCGAAGGCTGGGCCAAGCGCATGATCCTGCTGGGTGAGCGCATCAACGCCGAGACCGCGCTGCGCATCGGGCTGGCCGAAGAAAAGGTCGGCAAGGGCGAAGCCAAGGCACTGGCGCTGGAATGGGCGAAAAAGGCCGGCAAGCAGAGCCCGACCAGCATCGCCGCCTGCAAGACGCTGGTGCAGTCCACCCGCACCGGCACCCACGCCTCGGCGCTGGTGGCCGAGCGCGAAGCCTTCGTCGACCTGTTCGACACCGCCGACCAGGTCGAGGGCGTGACTGCCTTCCTGGAAAAGCGCGCCGCGCAGTGGAAGAACGCATGAGCGCCGACACCGCTGCCGACGACACACCGGTGCTGTTCGAGGAGCGCGTGGCCGGTAACGGCGTGCGCATCGGCCTCGCCACGCTCAACGCGCCGCGCACGCTCAATGGCTTCTCGCTGCCGATGGCACACCTGCTGCTGGAGCAGTTGAACGCTTGGGCCGACGACGACGGCATCGCCATGGTGGTGCTGCAGGGTGCTGGCGAAAAGGCGTTCTGCGCTGGCGGCGACCTGCACAGCTTGTACAAGGCCATGGTCGCCTTCCGTGAGGACGGCCGCAGCGACATCCGCGAGAACGACTACGCCGGCGAGTTCTTCGACGTTGAATATCGCGTCGATTACCTCATCCACACCTACGCCAAGCCGATCCTGTGCTGGGGCCACGGCATCGTCATGGGGGGCGGCATCGGCCTGATGTCCGGCGCCAGCCACCGTGTGGTCAGCGAGCGCTCCAAGCTGGCCTTCCCGGAAATCACCGTTGGCCTGTTCCCTGATGTCGGTGGCAGCTGGCTGCTGCCGCGCGTGCCGGGCAAGGGCGGGCTGTTCCTGGCCCTGACCGGCGCGCTGCTCAACCCGGGCGATGCCATCTACGCTGGCCTGGCCGATGTACATGTGCCGGAAGAGCGCCGCAGTGCGGTGTTCGATGCGCTGCTGCAGGTGGCCTGGTCCAGTGAGCCCGCACACAACCACGAACGCCTGACCCATCTGCTGCAGTCGCATGCCAGCGATGCCGCCACCGGTCCGCTGCTGGCCAACGCGGCGCAGGTCGATGCGTTGTGCGAAGGCGATGACCTGCCCGCGATCATCAAACGCATCAGCGCGCTGCAGACCGACGATGCCTGGCTGCAGGCGGCACAGAAGACCCTTGCCGCCGGCGCGCCCGGCTCGGCACGTCTGGCGTTCGAGCTGCAGCGCCGCAGTGCCGGCCAGGACCTGGCCAGCGTCTACCGGCTGGAGTACATCACCGCGCTGCACTGCGCCGCCCACGGCGATTTCGCCGAAGGCATCCGCGCACTGCTGATCGACAAGGACCGCAATCCGCAGTGGAACCCGGCCACCCTGGCCGAGGCCACCGGCGCGTGGGCCGACACCTTCTTTGCTTCCCCCTGGGCCGCTGCCGCGCATCCGCTGGCCGACCTGGGCACTCCCCTTGTTGAAAGGAGCCTTGCATGAGCCGCATTGCATTCATCGGGTTGGGCAACATGGGTGGCCCGATGGCCGCCAATCTGGTCAAGAACGGCCACGCCGTGCGCGTGTTCGATCTGGTCCCGGCCGCGGTGCAGGCCGCCGTCGATGCCGGTGCCAGCGCGGCGTCGTCGGCACGCGACACCCTGGCCGATGCGGAAGTCGTGATTTCGATGCTGCCGGCCAGCCGCCACGTCGAAGGCGTCTACCTGGGCGATGACGGCATCCTCGCCGCCATCCCAGCGGGTGCACTGGTCATCGACTGCAGCACGATCGCACCGGCCAGTGCCAGCAAGGTTTCCGAAGCGGCCGCCGCGCGTGGCCTGCAGATGATCGACGCGCCGGTCTCCGGCGGTACCGCCGGCGCCCAGGCCGGTACCCTGACCTTCATCGTCGGTGGCGAAGAGGACGCGCTGGAGCGCGCCCGCCCGGTGCTGCAGGCGATGGGCAAGAACATCTTCCATGTCGGCGCCAGCGGTGCCGGCCAGGTCGCCAAGCTGTGCAACAACATGGCGCTGGGCGTGATCATGGCGGTGACCGGCGAAGCCATCGCCCTCGGCGTGGCGCACGGGCTGGACCCGAAGGTGCTGTCGCAGATGATGGCGGTCAGCACCGGCCGCAGCTGGGCTACCGAAGTGTGCAACCCGTGGCCGGGCGTGCTGGAAAACGCCCCGGCCTCGCGCGGCTACAGCGGCGGTTTCGGCAGCGATCTGATGCTGAAGGACATGGGCCTGGCGGTGGAAGCGGCGATGAGTGTCGGCGCCTCGATCCCGCTGGGCGAAGTGGCCCGCAACCTGTACTCGATGAACCACCAGGCCGGCCGCGGCAAGCTGGATTTCTCCAGCGTCGTGCAGCTCATCACCAGCGACCGGTAACCGGTCGCTGGTCCGCGCATTCCACCTTATCCCCGCGCCGTTGGCGCACCCCCTTGAACAACAAGGGGGCTCTCCTCCAGAAGGATGGATGCGCGCCGTAGCGAATGCGTCCCCGGCCACGTGCCGGGGCCCACCCGAGGTGGGATGGGCGGATGCTCGGTTTCGACCGGCATCCGCCCATTTTTTTGCACCGCGCGCGGGTAGTGCCGGCCGTTGGCCGGCAGCACCGCATCAGGCAACGATCAGCGTTACATCAATGTTGCCGCGGGTGGCATTCGAGTACGGGCACACGATGTGCGCCTTCTGCACAAGCTCTTCGACCTGCTCGCGCGGCACGCCCGGCACGTTGATGGTCAGCTCGGCCTCGATGCCGAAACCGGTCGGGATCTGGCCGATGCCGACCTTGCCGGTGACGGTGGTGTCGGCCGGCAGCACGACCTTGGCCTGGCCGGCCACGAACTTCAGCGCGCCCAGGAAGCAGGCCGAGTAGCCGGCGGCGAACAGTTGTTCCGGGTTGGTGCCTGGGCCACCGGCGCCGCCCAGCTCGCGTGGGGTCGACAGCTGGATGTCCAGCACGTTGTCGGAGGAGACGGAACGGCCTTCGCGGCCGCCGGTGGAGGTGGCCTGGGCGGTGTACAGAACCTTTTCGATGGACATCGGGATGCTCCTGGTCAGTGGGTGGGTGTTGCGTTGGAGCCTACTTTGCCCGCTTTCCGCGTACGTTGGGTTGCAACGCGTACGAAAAACTTGATCGATCGTCCTGTTGGCCTAGATCGTCCACTCGCGGTCGGTGGTGAACATGATGGTCAGCCAGCGGTCCGGCGAGGCCTCGCCCAGCGCTTCGCCGATCTCGTCGCGCAGCCGGTCCCATTCCACCAAGGGCCTCGGCGGGTCGTCTTCCGGCACCACGAAGAACAATTCGATCTGCTCGCCACGCCCCACCTGCGCCACGTAGCTGCGGTGCTCGACGAAGCCGTGCCTGGCCACGATCGCGCGTGCCACCGCATCCACATGCGCCTGCAGTTCCGGCGGAGTGACCAGCAGGATGCCGGCCAGCGCCCGGCGCACGGTGCCGAGCGGGGCGATCATCACCAGCACGCAGACGAAGGCGAGGATGGCCGGGTCGATGTACGGCCCGACCCACGCCAGCGAGGTGCCCTGCACCAGCACGCCGCCGAGGAAGGCCAGCAGATAGCAGGCCGACATGCTGGCGGCGATCGCCCAGTTCTTCGCGTCCAGTGCGATGAACTCCGAACCGATGCGCCGGTTGGCGCGCAGCACGAACCAGGCCAGCGCACCTTCGCCGACGATCGACAGCCCGGCGAAGGCGATGGCCGGGCCGAGCGCGATGTGGCGGCCACCGGACATCAGCGCGTCGACCGCATTGACCAGCGCATACAGCGCCGCGCCGATCATCAGCGTGCCGCTCACCCCCAGCACGATCGGCTCCAGGTGCCAGAACCCCATGGTGAAGCGCTGGTTGAGCCGCGACTGCAGCGCGTCGGTGCTCGTGGACAGTGCGATCAGCCGCGCGACCAGCAGTGACAGCCAGGTCATCACCACATCGATCAGGCCGTAGATGCCGTCGAAGATGATCAGCGAGGAATTGGCCAGCAGGCCGAACACCACCGCTGCCGCGGCCAGCAGCAGTGAGCCTGCGATGGACAGGCGCAGCACGCCTTGTTCGGTGGCGGGATCGAAGAACTGTGCGCGGTCGGTGGCCATGGGCGATTGTAGAGCGGAGCCATGCTCCGCTGCCGTTGCGGACTGTCGACGCTGTCCCTTGGCAGCCCTGTGCCGTAGACTGCGTCCCTCCCACGTACCGATTCCCGCCTGCAGTGATCACGCCACCCTGACCCTTGCCGCACCTCGGCAGCCGGCCCGCCCGGCTCAGGAACCCGCGTCTTTCACTGCAGCGCCACGTGGCCCAGCCCGCGTGTGCGCGGAGTTTTACCATGCAAACGTCTTATCCCCTGCGCCAGCAATGGCTCGGCAACATCCGTGGTGATCTGCTGTCCGGCACCGTCGTCGCCCTGGCACTGATTCCCGAAGCCATCGCGTTCTCGTTGATCGCCGGCGTCGACCCCAAGGTCGGCCTGTATGCTGCTTTCTCCATTGCCGTCATCACCGCGATTGCAGGCGGCCGCCCCGGCATGATCTCTGCCGCCACCGGCGCGATGGCCCTGGTGATGGTCGACCTGGTCAAGGACCACGGCCTGCAGTACCTGTTTGCCGCCAGCATCCTGGCCGGCCTGCTGCAGGTGCTGGCCGGCGTGTTCAAGCTGGGCTCGCTGATGCGCTTCGTCTCGCGCTCGGTCATCACCGGCTTCGTCAACGCGTTGGCCATCCTGATCTTCCTGGCCCAGATGCCCGAGCTGATCGGCCGCGGCCCCACCGTGTATGTGCTGTGCGCCACCGCGTTGGCGATCATCTACCTGCTGCCGCGCCTCACCCGCGCTGTGCCTTCGCCGCTGGTGGCAATCGTCGTGCTCACCGCCGTAGTGATCGGCTTTGGCGTGGACGTGCGCAGTGTTGGCGACATGGGCCAGCTGCCGGACAGCCTACCGCAGTTCCTCATCCCCGATGTACCGCTCAGCTGGGAAACGCTGCGCATCCTGCTGCCGGTGTCGGCCACGCTGGCCGTGGTCGGCTTGCTCGAATCGATGATGACCCTGCAGATTGTCGAGGACATCACCGAGACGCCCAGCGAGCGCAACCGCGAGTGCGTTGGCCAGGGCGTGGCCAACACGGTCACCGGTTTCCTCGGCGGCATGGCCGGCTGCGCGATGATCGGCCAGTCGGTCATCAACGTGACGTCTGGTGGCCGCGGCCGCCTGTCCTGCCTGGTGGCCGGCGTGCTGCTGCTGGTGCTGGTGGTGTACGGCAGCGACCTGGTGCGGCAGATCCCGATGGCCGCGCTGGTGGCGGTGATGATCATGGTCAGCATCGGCACTTTCAGCTGGCGCTCGCTGCGCGACCTGCGCACGCATCCGCGCAGTTCCTCGGCCGTGATGTTGCTGACCGTAGTGGTCACCGTGGCCACCCACGACCTGGCCAAGGGCGTGCTCAGTGGCGTGCTGCTGTCGGCGCTGTTCTTCGCCCGCAAGGTCGGCGGCATGCTGGATGTGCAGCGCGAGGATGCCGCAGACACGCAGGTCTACCGCGTACGCGGGCAGGTGTTCTTTGCGTCCGCTGGCCAGCTGGGCGCCGCCTTCGACTACCAGCACGTGGCGCCGAAGGTGCAGATCGACCTGCGTGACGCCCACCTCTGGGACCTGACCGCAGTGGCCGCGCTGGAACGTGCGCAGGAAAAGCTGGCTGCGCATGGGGCGGAGGTGACGGTGGTGGGACTCAATGCGGCCAGCCAGACGCTGATCGAACAGGTGGGCGGGCGCGCGGGCGGGCATTGAGGCTTACGCGTCCTGCTTCTGGGACAAGGTGCACGCATTCTGAATCCGGTCAGGCACCTGAAACCGGCGCCGTCGTAGCATTGCCCGCGTGATGGGGGTCGATGGACGGCCCCTTCCTGCCGGCACCCGCTGGCGACACGCAAGGGAGAAACAGGCAATGCAGGCAATGGACGCGCTCGGGCGCAACGAACGGGTCAGCGTCGGCCGTGGGTGCTGGAAGGTGTTGGCCCTATGCCTGGCGCTCACCGCATGCCAAGCGCCTTCTTCCCAGGCAGCGGCCGATACGGCTGCGCCCGTGTCGATCGCCGCAGCATCGCCGGCAGCTCCTCCCGGCCCGGCATCCGCAGATTCTCCGCGGTACCCGGATACGTCCTATAGCGAAGGTACGCTGCGCCCCGCCTATGGCTGGTGTGTGGATGGGGTGGAAGATGCAGGCAAGCTCCAGGCCTGCGGCAAGGACGAACTCGCCTACCAGGAAGCGCGCCTCGAAGCGGCGGCCAGCAAGGCGCTGGCCGGGCTCGACGCCGCTGCCCAGACGGCGTTCCAGGCCAGCCAGGCGAGCTGGCGCAGCGATACAGACCGTTATTGCCGCGATTTTCCCAACGGCAGCGTGCAGCAGCTGCAGGGCGCGCAGGAATGCCGCCTGTACCGTGTTGCCAACCGTGCCGACCAGCTGCTGGCGCAGAGCGCGCCGCCGGATACCTCATATACCCGGGCAACGCTGCGTCCGGAATACACCCGTTGCGTGCAGGACGCCCGCGGCATGGACGACCAGCTGGAAGCCTGCGATACGGCCGAGCTCGCCCACCACAAGGCGCTGCTGGAAGCACAGGTCGCGCGACTGATGGACGGCGCCGACGGCCCGGCCAAGGACCGCTGGATGGACGAGCAGGCCAACTGGGTCGCAGAGACGGACAAAAAGTGCAGCCAGGCCACTGACAGCGTGGGCCCGGCGTTGGATGCACAGTTGTGCTTCATCAATCGTTATGCCAACCGTGTGGCGGAACTGCAGAAGGGCGTGCTGGCGCGATGACGAGCCTCGATGCCGGCATTGCAGGGGGCCTCGACGCCGATCCGAAAGCCCGTCTGCTGGCAGCGCAACGGAATTGACTGCGATCAAGTCTTCAAGATGTTCTTGAGACGGCAGTTTCGTTGAGGTTCGTGAGTGTTGGGCATCATGTGAGCGACCTCAACATACGAATTCGCGAACGCGATCGCGAGGACGTTGCGCCGTGCAGATTGCAGTTGGGACAAGGTGCACGCATTCCGAATCCAGTCAGGCATCTGAAATCCACGCTCGCGTAGCATGCGTTTCCTGATGGGGCCGATGGACGGCCCCGCGTTGACCGGCCACGCGCCTGGATGCCAAGGAGATGCAAGCAATGCAGGGAACGAACCACCTTCCAGCGGCCCCCCGTGAAACGTTCGGCAAGGTTGGGGCCATCGCCCTTGCGCTGGTCTTTGGCCTCAGCCTGGCGGCATGCCAGGCCAAGAGCCCGGAGGCGTATACGGCAGCTGCCCCCGCGGCCGCCGCGCCGGCCACTGCATCGCCGCCCGCCACTGCGGAGCCTGCACGTGCCGCACCTGCCACGACGGCGGCCGATGCCGATGACCAGGACATGCCGCCGCGGCGCCCGGATGATTCCTACAACAAGGCGACGCTGCGGCCGCAATACGCCACGTGCGTGAAGTCCAGCGGCGGCGAGACACCGGCACTGCAGGCGTGCGGCGATGAGGAGCTTGCCTGGCAGGAGCAGCGACTCGAGCAGGCCTTCATGAAGATCGTCGACGGCCCCGATGGCAAGGACAAGGACAGGCTGATGGACGAGCAGGCCGCCTACATGTCCGATACCAATCGCTACTGCTGCTGGAACCCTGCCGAAGACGGGCAGGGGCAGATGCTGGACGCGCAGTCCTGCCGGATCAATCGCACTGCCAACCGTGCCGATGTGCTGCAGGCACTGACCTCGAAGTAGTTCCGCGCAAAGGAGTACAGGACGATGGATGCAGCGCGCCCAGGCCGGCCTGAAGCCATTGTTCGCCAACCCGCAGGAAGCCGAGCGTGCGGCCGGCCAGTTGGCCTATGAAAGCAAGGTGTCCGGGATGCGCCAGATCGACCACGTCGTGGCCCGCCCCGACGGCACCGGCCTGTTCGCGGTGCAGGGTGAGCTGGGCGATCCGGCGGCGCAGCGGACCTACGTCAACCGCCAGCAGGCGGTATCGCACTCGGTCGAGGCCGGCAGAGCGAGGCGCTGGACAGCCAGTTCAACCAGCGTGCGCAGGAGCAGCAGCAGGAACAGGTGCGCAACCGCGGGTTGTAAGCCACGCGGTGTCCCCGGGGCCGGTCGAGCGGCCAGCCCCGGCGCCACCCGCCGCCGTTCAGCCACCCGGTGTAAACTATTGATCTCACTGGCAATGCCAGTCTCCGCGATCAACACCCCGATGACGTCCGCCGCCGCCCGTTACGCCGATTCCCTGCGCCTGTCCGTGGCCCCGATGATGGACTGGACCGATCGCCATTGCCGCGTGTTCCATCGCGTGCTGGCACCGGGTGTGCGCCTGTACACGGAAATGGTGCACGCCAATGGGGTCATCCACGGCGATCGCCAGCGCCTGCTCGGTTTCGATGTCAGCGAACAGCCGCTGGCGCTGCAGCTGGGCGGCAGCGATCCGGCCCTGCTGGGGCAGGCTGCGCGCATTGCCGCCGAGTGGGGATACGACGAGGTCAACCTCAACTGCGGCTGTCCGTCCGACCGCGTGCAGGCCGGGCGTTTTGGCGCTTGCCTGATGCGCGAGCCGGCGCTGGTGGCCGACTGCGTGGCGGCGATGGTCGACGCGGTTGATATCCCGGTGACGGTGAAGTGCCGCCTGGGCGTGGACGAGGACAACGACTACGACGTGTTCGCCGCCTTCGTCGACCGCCAGGTCGCCGCCGGTGCCGCAATGGTGGTTGTGCATGCGCGCAACGCGTGGCTGAAGGGCCTGTCGCCGAAGGAGAACCGCGAGGTTCCGCCACTGAAGTACGACTGGGCCTACCGCCTGAAGCAGGAGCGCCCGGGGCTGCCGGTGGTGCTCAACGGCGGCCTGGCCAGCATCGAGGCGGTGCAGGCGCAGGCCGCGCATGTCGATGGCGTGATGCTGGGCCGCGCGGCCTACCACGACCCCTACCTGCTGCATCAGCTGGAGGCGCTGCAGACCGGCGCGCCGTTGCAGGCGCGCGGTGACCTGCTGCGCACGCTGCGTCCCTACGTGGAAGCGCGCCTGGGCGAAGGCCTGGCACTGAAGCACATCACCCGCCACCTGCTCGGCCTGTTCCACGGCCAGCCCGGTGGCCGCGCGTTCCGCCAGGTGCTGAGCGAGGGCGCGCACCGCCCGGGCGCCGACTGGAGCCTGGTCGAGCAGGCGCTGTCGGTCACCGAGCGCGAAGCCGATCGTGCCGCAGCGTGACCGCAGTCACATTCCTGACTTGACAAGGGACGGCGATTCGTCCCGAATGTTCACCTAGCTGAACATCGCAGGGCTGCGGCCGGAAAAGTTCAGACCGGATTCACTGCCCCAAACCAAGAATTTGCAAAGGAATTGTAAAGGCCGGGTCCCGCACCCGGCTCCCGGATTTACGACTTTTGAACGAATCGCCGTGCTCGGCTAGGATCGCATCGATGTCTTCCGCTCCCTTCCATTGCCGCATTGCCCTGGCCACCTGCGTGGTGCTGTCGGCTGCGCCGCTGTCGTCGGCGCTGGCGCAACAGCCGCCGCGCGGCGAGCAGGCACGGGCGGAAATGATGGATCGGGGAGAGCGCGGCAACCGTGGCGACGAGCGTTCGCTGTCCGATGCCGTGCGCCGCGTGCAGCGCAGCACCGGCGGCCACATCCTCGGCGCCGAGCGCGTGCCGTTCGATGGTCGTGATATCAACCGGGTGAAGTACATGGACGACCGGGGCCGGGTCCGCTACATGGACGACCCTGCCCCGTCGCGTTCACAGCCGCGCACGCCGCGGTCGGATATGTCATCACTACGCGGCGATAACCCCTGAACAGGGATAGTCGTCGCTATCAACCCGTACCCCACAGGCCTCCGGGCCACACCCAGGACACTAGGGAGAGTTCATGCGTATCCTTCTGGTCGAAGACGAAGCCCCGCTGCGTGAGACCCTGGCAGCCCGGCTCAAGCGCGAAGGCTTTGCCGTCGATGCTGCGCAGGACGGCGAGGAAGGCCTCTACATGGGGCGCGAAGTTCCGTTCGATGTCGGCATCATCGACCTTGGCCTGCCCAAGATGTCGGGCATGGAGCTGATCAAGGCCCTGCGTGACGAAGGCAAGAAGTTCCCGGTACTGATCCTGACCGCGCGTTCGAGCTGGCAGGACAAGGTCGAGGGCCTGAAGCAGGGCGCCGACGATTACCTGGTCAAGCCGTTCCACGTCGAAGAGCTGCTGGCCCGCGTCAACGCGCTGCTGCGCCGCGCCGCCGGCTGGAGCAAGCCGACCCTGGAATGCGGCCCGGTCGCCCTGGACCTTGCTGCCCAGACGGTCAGCGTGGCCGGCAGCAATGTCGACCTGACCAGCTACGAGTACAAGGTGCTGGAGTATCTGATGATGCATGCCGGTGAACTGGTCTCCAAGGCCGACCTCACCGAACACATCTACCAGCAGGACTTCGACCGCGACTCCAACGTGCTGGAGGTCTTCATCGGCCGCCTGCGCAAGAAGCTGGACCCGGATGGCGAACTGAAGCCGATCGAGACCGTGCGCGGTCGCGGCTACCGTTTCGCGATCCCGCGCAACGAGGGCTGAGCCGGCTCACCCTGGCGATAACACGATGTCCGGCCGTCTGTGGTTCTTCCGACGCTGGCGGCCGCGCTCACTGCAGGCGCGCCAGATGCTCGCCGCGTCCGTGGGCCTGGTGGCGTTCCTGGCGCTGGCCGGCTACGCGCTCGACGCCGCCTTCGCCGATACGGCGAAGGCGAACCTGCGTGAGCGCCTGAAGAACTACGCCACCTCCTACGCGGCCGGCATCGACTTCACCCGCGACCGCTCGCTGTATATCCGCGAGCAGCCGCCGGATTCGCGCTTCGACGTACCCGGCAGTGGCCTGTACCTGCAGGTGGTGATGCCGCACGGCAAGGGCAATTCGATGTCCGCCGAAGGGCCCATGCTGCCCACCGTGGGCGGCGGCCTGCTGGCGCCGCGCCAGGAAGTGTTCGAAGGCCCGCTGCCGATGATCCAGATCGATGGCAGCCAGGGCTCGGTGTACCGCTATGGCCTGGGCCTGGTGTGGGGCGCCGACGCCGACCCCGCCACTGAATTCCCGTACACCATCTACGTGATGGAAGACTCGCGCGCGCTGGGTGCGCAGCTGCGCGTGTTCCGTGGCCGCGTCTGGTTCTACCTGGGCGGCATCGGCCTGATCCTGCTGCTGCTGCAGACCGTCATCCTGCAGTGGAGCCTGCGCCCGCTGCGCCGGGTGATCACCGAGCTGACCAAGGTGCAGCGCGGCGAGACCGAGCGCATGAGCGAGCGCCACCCGCGCGAGCTGGAACCGCTGACCGACAGCATCAACGCCTTCATCGAAAGCGAGCGCGAGAACCTCGAGCGCCAGCGCAACACCCTGGCCGACCTCGCGCACAGCCTGAAAACGCCAATCGCGGTACTGCGCACGCAGATGGACAGCGGCGCCGGCGACGGTGCGCTGCGCGAAGAACTGGACGTGCAGCTGCAGCGCATGAACAACCTGGTTTCGTACCAGCTGGCACGCGCGGCCTCGTCAGGCCACAAGCTGTTCTCCGCGCCGCTGCCGATCGAGTCCAACGCCGAGGAAATCGTGCGTGGCCTGGAAAAGGTCTACGCCGCCAAGGGCGTGCTGTGCGAATTCGATATCGACCCGGTCGCACGCTTCCACGGCGAACCGGGCGACCTGCAGGAACTGCTCGGCAACCTGCTGGAGAACGCCTTCAAGTGGGCCAACCGCCGCGTGCTGTTGACCGCACAGCCGCTGCCGGCGCCGAACGCACGCCGTGCCGGCCTGCTGCTGGCGGTGGACGACGATGGCCCGGGCATCGCCCCGGATGACATCGGCAAGGTGCTGCAGCGTGGCGTGCGTGGCGACGAGCGCGTGCAGGGCCACGGCATCGGCCTGTCGATCGTGCAGGACCTGATCAAGGACTACCGCGGCGAACTGACCGTGGGCCGTTCGGCCGAACTGGGTGGCGCCCGCTTCGAAGTGCGCTTGCCGCCGGGGCCGTAAGCCTCGTTGATCGGTAGTGCCGGCCGCTGGCCGGCAACCAAGCAATGCCATCGAAGATCATGAGGTTGCCGGCCAGCGGCCGGCACTACGGCATTTCGATCTTCGGCGGCTCGCCGTAGAACCGCCGCAGCTGCGCGGCGACCTCCGGCAACGCCTGCTGCAGCAGATCCGGTGCCGAGAAGTGGTACTCGCTGGCCACCGCGAAGAACTCCTCCGGCGCCTCGGCCGCATACGGATCGATCAGCGTCTCTTCGCCTGCGTCCACCTGCGCACAGAAGGCATCGTAGGCGCGCTGGAACGTGGCCACCCACTCGCGCTGCCATTGCCGCGGCAGCGGCGGTGTGCCGTCCATCGCGCCATCCAGTGCATCGAGCTTGTGCACCATCTCATGCACCGCCACGCAGTAGCCCTCGTGCGGCGCGGCCAGGTCGGCCTGCACGTCGGCCCAGGACAGGATCAACGGACCACTGTCCCACGACTCGCCGATCAGCTCGTCATCCCACTCGTGCAGCACGCCGGCCGCATCCATGTGGCTGCGGTGCACGCGGAACGCATCCGGGTAGAGGATCAGCTGCGACCAGCCTTCCAGCCCCACTTCGCCGAATTCCAGCAGCGGCAGGCAGCACAGTGCGGCCAGCAGCACGCCATCGCCAGCCTGCAGTTGCAGTTCACCGACAGGGGTAATGGTCTTCTCATGCAGGAAGCGCGTGGCCAGCACGCGCAGTCGCGCGCGGCGTTCGTCGTCCAGGCCGTGCAGCCAGGCCGCACGGCGGCAGGCGTCTTCCCAAAGCGCATCGTCGATCGGCCGCGGCGAGGGCCGCAGCCACTGCAGCAACGACTTGATCAGCGGAACATTCCCGGCAGGTAGCTGTGCCACTTCGGCGCACGGATGCGCTGCAGCACGTCGTCGTCGCTGCCGCCGCCCCCGGTGCTGGTGGCACTGCTGGCCGCAGGGCGTACCGGTGCCGGCTTGGTGGTCGCAGCCGAGGCGGTCGCGGTCGGCGCGCGCTGCGAGGCGGCATCACCGTTGGAGGACACGCAGGCGCCGCGGCTGTCGTCCAGCGCTGCCGTTGCAGACGCCGCGAAGGGCATCATCAGCAGGATCAGGCAATGGGCATAACGGCGCATTGACGACATCCACGTTAAGGGAGGGTGAGTTCCCGATTCTAGCCCGAACCCGGCGCCCCGTTGGAAGCCCCTGCGGAACCCAGCGTGGCAGGCGTCGCTGGCGGCTTTCCCGCATAATTCCTGCCTGACTTCGTGGAAGCTGCCGTGGACGATCGCCAATTGCTGGCCAAACTCGCTGCCGGTCGCCTGTCCGGCGACGCCCTGGCCCGAGAGCTGGGCCAGACCCGGGCCGCTATTTGGAAGCGTATTCAAGGGCTTAGGGCCGCAGGTGTGGACATCGAGGGCCGTGCTGGCGAGGGCTATGGCCTGACCCGCCCGGTCGACCTGCTGGACCCGGCGGCGATCCGCGCCGGCCTGCCCGCCGATGCCCAGGCCCTGCTGCACGACCTGCAGGTGGCCTGGACGGTGGACTCCACCAACGCTGAATTGCTGCGGTGCAGCGCGCCCCAGCGCGGGGTCAGCGTGCTGCTGGCCGAACGCCAGACCGGTGGCCGCGGCCGTCGTGGCCGCACCTGGGCCTCGCCGCTGGTCGCGCATATCTACCTGTCGGTGATGCGCCTGTACTCCGGCGGCCTGGGGCGCCTGGCCGGGTTGAGCCTGGTGGCCGGCATCGCCGTGGCCGAAGCGCTGCACGACCTGGGCTACACCCAAGCGCAGTTGAAGTGGCCGAACGACCTGATCGTCGATGGCAAGCGAAAGCTGGTCGGCCTGCTTGCCGAGGGCGGTGGCGAATACGCCGGCCCGGCGCGCGCGGTGATCGGCATCGGCATCAACACCCACATGCCGCCGTCGTTCGGCGAGCAGATCACCCAGCCGTGGGTGGACCTGGACACGCTGGCTGGCAAGCCAGTGGATCGAAACGTGGTCGTTGCCGCCGTGCTGGCGCGGCTGCTGCCGGCGCTGGAGGAATTCGATCGCGAAGGCCTCGCTCCGTTCCTGCCGCGCTACGCTGCCTTCGACATGCTGGCCGGCCGCGAAGTGCGCGTGGAACTGGACGGGCAGTGGCAGCACGGTACTGCGCTTGGCCTGGCTGATGACGGCGCATTGCGCGTGCGCATCGATGGCCAGGAACGCCTGCTGCACGCCGGCGAAGTCAGCGTGAGGGCGGCATGAGCGATTGGTTGTTCGACCTCGGCAACTCGCGCTTCAAGTTCGCGCCGTTGCAGGGTGACCGTGCCGGTGACGTACAGGCCTGGGCGCATGGCGCCGAAGGCATGGCCGGGCAGCCGCCGCACAGCCTGCCCAGCGGCCGCACCGCGTTCGTGGCCAGCGTGGCCGCACCGTCGCTGACCAGCGCGATGCTGGACCAGCTGCAACGCCGCTTCGAAAACGTGCACGTGGTGCGCACCAGCGCCGAATGCGCCGGTGTGCGCATTGCCTATGCCAAGCCGGAAAAGTTCGGCGTCGACCGCTTCCTGGCCCTGCTGGCCGCGGCCAAGGCGCAGCGCCCGGTGCTGGTGGTCGGCGTGGGCACCGCACTGACGATTGATCTGCTCGATGCCGACGGCCAGCACCACGGTGGCCGCATCTCCGCATCGCCCACCACCATGCGCGAAGCACTGCATGCCCGTGCCGTGCAGCTGCCCGCGACCGGTGGCGGCTACAGTGAGTTCGCCAACGACACCGCCGACGCGCTGGCCTCCGGCTGCGATGGCGCTGCGGTGGCGCTGATTGAACGCAGCGCACAGCACGCGCACACGCTGCTGGGCGTGGCACCGTCGCTGCTGGTGCACGGTGGCGGCGCAGCGGCGCTGATGCCGTTGCTGCCCGCTGCCGATTACCACCCCTCGCTGGTGCTGGATGGCCTCGCCCGCTGGGCGGTGCACCAGCCCGCGCGCTAGTATCCGCGCATGCTCACCCGTGCCCTGATCGTCGTACTGGCCATTCTCAATCTCGGCGTCGCCTGCTGGTGGCTGCTGCGCGAGGCGCCGCAGAAGCCTGCGCCTGCGCCGCAACCGGCTGGCGTCGCCGAGCTGCGCTGGGTGCCCGGTGGCGTGGATGCCATTGCCGCAGCCGAGGCCACCGCCGCCGCCCCGACTGCACCGCTGATGGAGCGCGAACCGGCGGCGAAGACCGCGGTGGCTGCGACACCCGCGCCGGCCGTGCCGGCCAAGCCGGAATCCGCCAAGCCGCAGGTGGCTGAGGCTGCGCTGGTTGCTGCCGCTGCCAAGCCGGTAACACCGCCTGTACCCGTTCCGGCAGCGGAAAAGCCCGTAACCCCGCCCGCGGCCGCCGAGCCGCCGCGCTGCGTCGCGCTGGGCCCGTTCGCCGACCGCGCCGCCGCGAGCAGCGCGCAGGGCAAGGCCGGCACGCTGCTCAGCCAGGTGCGCCTGCGCGAACAGCCCGCTGCCAGCGGCAGCGCCCGTTACCGGGTGATGCTGCCGGCCGCCGCCAACCGTGATGAAGCCCAGGCCACCGTGAAACGCATTGTCGCCGCCGGCCTGAGCGACTACTACATCATCAGCCAGGGCGAGGAGGCCAACGCCGTGGCGCTGGGCCAGTACCGCAACCGCGAAGGCGCCGAACGGCGCATGGCGGCGGTGCAGGCCGCCGGCTTCCAGCCGCGCCTGGTCGCCAGCGGCGACGCCGGCCAATGGTGGCTGGAAGGGCAGCTGGCGGCGGGCACGCAGCCGGCCCAGGCCCAGCAGCGCAGCGGCGCGGCGCAGAGCCGGTCGCTGGAATGCACGCGGTTGCGCTAGAATCCCCTGACCGCGGCGCTGCCGCCGGTGCACCACCCATGCCGCTTTAGCTCAGTTGGTAGAGCAACTGTCTTGTAAACAGTAGGTCATCCGTTCGATTCGGATAAGCGGCACCACATGGGAAGCTCTGAAACGCCTTGAAAACAGTGCTTTCAATGAAAAGGGCCAGCGCGGTGCGCTGGCCTTTTCTGCGTCTGCCGTCCGTCCCTACGCTGACCTCAGGGAAGCAGACCCCTAGGAGGAACTAATGAGCTCGACTGAAGCCCGACAACCTCGCTTCTGATCTGCTGGCATCGGTCCAGCATCAAGTCGCCAGATGGAGCTCCAAGCCGGATGCTTCCGTCCGCCAGCAACGGATATGTTTCCAAGCGCACACGATAGGCCTCCTGCGAGGAGTATCGTACTGCCCGATCACCGGACTCGAGAGGGGCCCCCGGCAAGTCTTCTTCCGTAATGAGGCCGTTGATCCGAAGTTGCGCGCACAGGCCCGCGTAGTAGGCACTTCTTTCGTCCAGTCCTCGGCGGTGTTTTGTAGCGTGGCCTAATGCGTGAAAGCTCTCGTGCGCAACCAAGTCAACCAAATTCGCGAAGGTTCTATGTTGATTACTGTAGACAGGTGCCACAAACGCAAGCTGCCTGCCCGTGGCAAAGAGGCCAAGCGATCTTGTTCGTATTGCCCCAGCAGTGCCTTCCGGCAGAAGAAGGATTCGGTACCTGTTTGATGCTGCCGGTATCCATGACTCGGATGCCGCAGCCGCAGCATCGATACGTGCGCACACATCTGCGGCATCAAGCGCCAGCCCGTTCGCGATCTGCAGGTTGATCGTCCGCGCGGTGTTCGTGCAGCGGACGAGGTTCGTAGCGCCTACGGCGTTCTTCCCCGGTAGAACAGAAGTCGTATGGAAGTAACGGAGAGGGCCTAGAGGGACGGAAACAACTTCAGTGTATCCCGCTGAAGCAACCCCATTGGGAAGTGTGGTAGTCGCGCAGCCTGAAAGAACAATGGTGCAGACGCCAACCAGGAAGATTGCAATTGTGCGCATCTTGTCCCCACATGAAAGCGGGGCTGATGCCTCCGCTCCAGCGAATCGCGTCAGGTGTTCCACGACAACCAGGTCATCCGTTCGACTAGGATAATCGCCCCCATTCCCATGAGTCAGCGCCTCTTTGCGCTGCTTCAGGTACTCCCATTTGTTCGAAGGGCGGCAGAGCGGTTGCGTCGACGGCCTTACCTTGAGAACGCTGGCCCGTCCTGCGCATGAACCTGCTGCGCCGGCTGCTGTTCCAGATTTGCGGCCAACGCTTCAGCGCGATGAAGGGACTCTGCTTCAGGCAGGCGAAGCGCGTCCATCATACTCATGGTTCCACGGCGTTGGGCAGGATCGTCCATCGCTCCCTCGACGATGAATACTCTCTTGCCACGTGCAAGGGACTATCAGCCTGCGCAAGACCCGCTCGAAGTGTTGGGGATTTGGTCAGAAGCGGTGCCAGCGAGGGATCAACCAAAGGCGAAGCCGGACGACGTGTTGCCCCTGGTCGGCCACTCTCCTGCGGCTGTGACAGTGCAGATTCTTCAGTACGCTCCATGGTGCGGCTCTTTCGCAATGACAGGGATCAGCGCTGACTGATCGATACGTAGGTCAGCGTCTTGTGGTCAAGGGAGAGCCCGAGTACAACCTTGGCACTGTTCACCTGAGCAGACCAGTAAGGGCGGGAATCAGGCGCATCCGGGTGGGGTGGATACATGGCGGATTCTTCCCAGATGATTCCCTCGAGCGCGATGCTCGGCGGTGTGACTTCAAAGATCAAGGTCGCGTGCGTAGGATCGTCGGCAGGACTTCTCAGCGTGATGTTCTGGATACCAAGTCCGCCCAGCATGCCGCGTTCTGCGGTCCGCTCGTCCTTCAAGCCTTGTCGAGTCGGTTCTCCCAGGTGCGTGTGGAGCTGTTCATTCAATGCGTCGACATCATCAAAACGCAATTTGGTCAAACGCTCGATATCGTTCTTGAACCGCTCCATACCAGTTTGACTACCTGATTCGACGGGCTGTTTTTGATTCAGATGATCTGATGGGGGCGGCGGCGCGGCGCTCGTACATGCTGCCAGCACAAGCGCCGGAACAGCGATCGCGAGGCGACGACGCACTGCTATCCAGAGGTGGCGCCGAAGTTCACGTTCTGATGAAGAAGCGCATTTCTCGACCCATGCATCCATGAAAGCGTCTCTCGTGCCAATGTCACGCTCTTGAATCTAGCACAGCATCTTTTGACTGCGGATTGGTCCGTGATCCGTGCCTTGGGTGTGCGATTGCACGCCAGCGCAGCATAAGCACATGCGCCGATCATGATGCGTCGGCGCGGCGCCGGTCGCAAAGGCGATGGAACGAAGATGAAGAAACCGCCATTCGCTGGTTTTCTCGTCCCAACCCGGTGAGTCAACTCACTGTATGGCGCGGGCAGATCCTTCGATCAATGCCGCACACACACACTGCGACCGCAGCAGCCTCAGCTACGCACCTGCAACGCCACATACTCCGCCAGCCCCCGGCAGGCCAGCATCAGTCCTTCGCGCGTGCCGTCGCCGATGTCGTCTTTCTCTTCCCCGTCCACGCGCACGCGCTCGGCGGCGTGGTACAGCTCCAACAGCGACACCAAACCCACCGCAGCGCGATCCCGGCGTGCGGCGGCCACGGCCTGGCCGGGTGTGCTGGCGGGCCCCGTCCACGGCTGTCCATCGGCGGCATCACCGGCGCGGATGCGCTGCAGGCAGCTGGGCAGGTTGATGGACGCAGGCGCTTCGTTCGCAGCGGCGAAAGCGGCTTCCAATGGCTGCGCCAGTTCGGGCGGCAGGCGCAGGGCGGCCTCGCCCAGGGTGGCGGTCAGGTATGGGTGGTTGGTTCTGGACATGCGGGCATCCTCGTCAGGAACAGAGGTGCCGCCACGATAGGGTGGCGGGCGATGCGTGGCTTCCAAGACCGGGTCAACGAATCGGCGGGCACGAGGCCCCCACGCACCGCCCGCCGTCGATCGGCTAACGGATTGCCAGCCGGCGCTGCCCCTGAAAGGACGACGCCGGCTGGCAAGCGTATACATCGTTGACAACACGGGCTTGGAAGTCCCGACCACCTTTGCAGGCGGCGATTCATCATGCGCAGGCGAAATCCCCGTCTGCCAGTCGATTGTTTCGATGGCATCGGGTGATCTGAAAGGAAAAATGAATTATCGCGTTTGGCCCGTTTCGGGCATCGCAATGCCAGAAGCGACAGATTGCGCAGTGGCGCCATCAGCGAGAAATCTGCCCGAACCATCGCTGCCGTATGCCCTGAGCTGGCCCACGAAGTAAAGGTGACTTAACAGCCTGGGCAAGGCTCCACAGCTACCATAGCAAACACAAACGCCCGAATGCGCTGCCGGCTTTTTTGATTCTCCTCACAGACCATTTGCAGACCCCCGACACATACTGGGGACACATGCCCTTCGGGACCCGCCCATGCGTCGCCACGCCCTGCCGCTCACCGTCGCACTGTTGGTCACAACCTTCGCAGCCCCGGCCATGGCCGCCGTGCCGTTCTTCAACGCCAGCTGCCCGGGCGGCATCGATGTGCACGCCGACGACGGCGGGCCGGTTTACGTGCAGGGCCGCGAGACGGCGCTGAAGCGCTTCAACGACCGCTATTTCGAAGCACGCGATGCCAACAGCGGCATCACCCTGTCGATCAGCCGCAACGATGACGGCGCGCCGCAGGTCAGCTACACCGGCCGTGGCGGCGCCAATGGCATCTGCCAAGTCAGCGCCAGCGGCACGCCTGCGCCCGCCGCAAACGGCGAACGCTCTCGCGACGGTGCCGCCGGGGATGCCGCGCTGCCGCGCGAAGTCACCTGCGAATCCACCGGCCAGCAGCAGGTGTCGTGCGATCTGAATACCCGTGGCAATGTGGAAATCGTGCGCCAGCTCAGCCGCACCCGATGCGAGGAAGGCAGGAACTGGGGCCTGTCGCGGCACTCGGTGTGGGTCAATGGCGGCTGCCGCGCGGTGTTCCGCAATGTGTCTTCGGTGACCACCCCGGCGCCGGCAGGCGATACCGCGTTGGGCGCCTGCAACATGCGCAAGGGCGCTCAGGGCGCGCTGGTCACCCAGATGCCGGTGGGCAGCGATTACCAGGAACTGATCATCGATTATCCCGACGGCCGCTTCCTGTGCATGATGCGCAACAACGGCCAGGTGCAGAGCCTGACGCCGGTTCGTCGCCGCGGCGGTTGAGATATCGCGCCGGCGCGTCTGCCGTCGGCCGCGAGTCTGAAGGGGGCAATGCAGCAAGCGTTGCCCCCGTCCTGTTACTGCTGGTTCACCGGGTCATTTCCCTTCTTGTAGGAGTACCCGGTGACATCCCAGCCGCCGCCATGGCCGGATGAGGGCTCCACCCAGGTGAATTCCCACGTCTGCAGGGAGCCGTCGGGGAGCAGGTTTTCCACCCGGTAGATCTCACCGGGAATTCCCTGGTCTGGCAGTTTTCCAGGAATCGATTCATCCGAGCGTGCAGACGCGAGGCCTACGGAGACTGCCTGTCGTTCCACCTGTACGTTGCCGTAGCCCTGCGGGGCGAACGACGGCTTCACCCGCTGCGCCACCCAGTCGAGTACCTGGCGTGCGCCTGCCGTCTGCATGGGATACGCATCGGAGGTCACCGTATGCGTGATGCGTTGCGAGGGTGCACTGGCAGCGGCGGGAAACAGTCCGCCCAGGGCAATTGCCAGTACCGCAAGTCCATTGAGTGCATGTTTCATGCGCGTGGTGCTCCATGATTGAGGAAGTGAGGCGGCACCTTCAGGGTGCCTGCGCAGCGTGGACACAACAACAGCCTTGCGTAAGAGGCGAAACCGACCGGGATGTGAGGTGGATCGCGGAAGGTCCAATTCCTGACGACCCAGCGCTGGAATGCCTGACCGGATACGGCTGGCAGGCCGCGACGATCTGACCCATGCCCTGCTGCACCGCCGCGAGTGGTGTCACACAGCTCTGGCTAGACTGTGCTTCTTTTTCCGCACCGCAGGAGGCAGCCATGGCCCACCCCATTTCCGTATCCCTGATTGGCGTTCCCACCGATGTCGGTGCGGGCCATCGCGGCGCACGGCTGGGGCCGGAGGCGCTGCGCGTGGCGGGCCTGCCGGAGGCGCTGGAAGCGCGCGGCGTGGACGTGCGCGACGTGGGCAACCTGGATGGCCCGCGCAACCCGTGGACCGCGCCGGTGGAGGGCTACCGCCACCTGGATGAGGTGGTGGCCTGGAACCGCGCACTGATGGAAGCCAGCTACGCCGAGCTGCAGGCCGGGCGCATGCCGATCATGCTCGGTGGCGACCATTGCCTGGGCATCGGTTCGATCACCGCCGTCGCGCGCTGGTGCCGCGAGCAGGGGAAGAATCTGCGCGTGCTGTGGCTGGATGCGCATTCGGACTTCAACACCAGCGATGTCACGCCGTCGGGCAACATCCACGGCATGCCGGTGGCCTGCCTGTGCGGCCTCGGCCCGGACGCGCTGACCCGTCTGGGCGGCAGCGCACCGGCGATCACCCCGGCGCAGATGCACCAGATCGGCATCCGCTCGGTGGACCCGGAAGAGAAGCGCCTGATCAAGACCCACAAGGTGGATGTCTATGACATGCGCTACATCGACGAGAACGGCATGAAGCGTGCCGTGGAAGCGGCGCTGGCCGGCATTGATGAGAACACCCACCTGCACGTCAGCTTCGATGTGGATTTCCTCGACCCCAGCATCGCGCCGGGCGTCGGCACCACGGTGCCGGGTGGGGTGAACTATCGGGAGGCGCAGCTGGTGATGGAAATGATCGCCGATACCGGGCGCATGGGATCGCTGGACATCGTCGAGCTCAACCCCTTGCTGGACAAGCAGAATGCCACCGCCGAACTGGCCGTGGACCTGGTGGAAAGCCTGTTCGGCAAGTCCACCCTGATGCGCGACTGACCGCCCCCTGCTGAATGGATCGCCGAACCGTTCACGCCCGCTCCACGCCCCTGCCGCCAGATTGCACTTCACGCGGCGGCAGTGGGCATTGGTGCCCTCCCGCCGAGCGAAAGAATCCCATCCGCGAATGAAGCGGTATAGCGGCGAACCCAAGGAGAAGCCCATGAAGCGCGTAGTTGCCCTGATGCTGTTGTCGATGTTCTCGGTGGCCCTGCTGGCCGGTTGCAACACCGTGGCCGGTGCCGGCAAGGACGTGCAGAAGGCCGGTGAAAAGGTTGAGGATGCCGCCAAGGGCCGTTGAGCCTGAAGTGGAACGGAAAGCAAAAAGGCCGGGGGGATCTCCCCGGCCTTTTTGCTTGCGCGTTTCTCTGCAGCGTACGTGTCGAAGCGTAGTGAACCATTCAAGCAGGTGAGCGTGCATTTCATTGCCGGTTGACCGGTACTCAACAGGGACTGCGCGAAGCTGGAGCCACGGTAAGAACGCCGTTGCAACCAAGGACTCCCAGCAATGAACAAAGACATCATTTCCGGCAAGTGGTCGCAGCTGAAGGGCAAGGCCCAGGCCAAGTGGGGCGATCTGACCAACGACGACTTCGATGTGGCCGAAGGCAATGCCGAGTATCTGGCCGGCCGCCTGCAGGAACGCTATGGCTGGGCCAAGGACCGCGCGGAGAAGGAAGTGCGTGAGTTCCAGGACGCGGTGAGCAAGGACTACCCGGACTACAAGTAAGCGCTTCGGTTTCCCCCACATCACGACGCCCGCACCGTGAGGTTGCGGGCGTCGTGTTGTCTGCGCGGGACGATCAGCGGGCCGGAGGGTCCGGCACGTAGCGGTTGGGGAACGCCTGCGGTTCGCGCGGCAGGCGCGAGGGCGCATCGACCAGGATGCCGCGCGCACGCAGGTTGCGGGCACTGTCGTAGCGCAGCTGCAATACCTGTGCAGGGCTGCGGCTGGCACGTTCGAAGTCGGTGTCGCGTACCGAGGATTGCTCGCGTGCGCCATGGCCGGTACCCAGCGCCGGGGCCTGCGACTTGCTGGCGTAACCCTCGATGCGGCTGGCACTGGCGTCGGCCGCCGCTTCGGCCTGTGCGGCTGGAGCCGGCGGCGGCAGGCCACGGCGCAGGATCGGCTCGGGGCGCCAGCGACGCGCTTCCTCGAACACGGCCACGCCGACCACACCGATGTTGTCCGGGCGGCCGGTGCGGCTGGCATAGCTGCCGCTGGGGCTGCTGAACACGAACTGCGCCACTTCGTCCTGGCTCTTGCGCCAGCCGGTGATGTCGGCGCGCTGGCCGGGATTGAGCACGTAGCCGGTCTGCGAGGGATCGGCATCCTCGCCGGAGATGGCGTTGACGCCGTCCACCGACAGCACTACCAGTACCCGGCGAGGGCTGTCGTTGTACAGGCGCACGGCGTAGCGGTGGCCGCGCTCGCCGGCCACCCAGCGCTGGCCCTCGGCAGGGTAGCTGCGCAGTTCGGTGCCGCGGTCGCGGTCGACAAGGGCCATGCGCACGGGGCCGCCGTCGTATACCGGCGGCGGTGGCGGGACCGGGCGGAAGCCGGCCAGGGGCAGGATCAGCAGCAGGGGCAGCAGGCGTTTCATCGGGCGTCTCCAGCGGGGTTGCGTGAATGAACGCGCCGCAGGCCCTGACGGGGTTGGTGGCGTGCAAGGTAAACTGGCCCCGTTCATCGAAGGTTACCCCACGCAGTCATGACGACCCGAGTCCTTACCGGCATCACCCCCTCCGGCACGCCCCACCTGGGCAACTACGTTGGCGCCATCCGTCCGGCGATCGCGGCCAGCCGCGCGCCGGGGATCGAGAGCTTCTTCTTCCTGGCCGACCTGCACAGCCTGATCAAGTCGCAGGACCCGCAGCGCACCCAGCGCGCGACCCTGGAGATCGCGGCCAGCTGGCTGGCCTGCGGCCTGGACCCGGAACACGTGTGGTTCTACCGCCAGAGCGACATCCGCGAGACCACCGAGCTGATGTGGTTCCTGACCGCCATCGCCAGCAAGGGCATCCTCAACCGCGCGCACGCCTACAAGGCGGCAGTGGACAAGAACCGCGAGGAAGGCGTGGACGAGGACGCAGGCGTCAGCGCCGGTCTGTTCATGTACCCAGTGCTGATGGCCGCCGACATCCTGATCTTCAAGGCCAACCAGGTACCGGTGGGCCGTGACCAGATCCAGCACATCGAGATGGCGCGCGATTTCGCCCAGCGCTTCAACCACGTGTACGGCAAGGAGTACTTCCCGCTGCCGGACGTGGTGATCGATGAGCAGGTGGCAACGCTGGCGGGCCTGGATGGCCGCAAGATGAGCAAGAGCTACCACAACACCATTCCGCTGTTCGTGCCGCGCGAGGAGCTGAAGAAGCTGGTGTTCTCGATCCTGACCGACTCGCGCGCGCCGGGTGAGCCGAAGGACACCGAAGGCTCGGCGCTGTTCCAGATGTACCAGGCGTTCGCCACGCCGGAACAGACCGCGGAATTCGCCAGGGCCTTCGCCGCCGGCATCAGTTGGGGCGACGCCAAGCAGCAGCTGTTCGAGCGTATCGACAGCGAGCTGTCGCCGCTGCGCGAGCGCTACAACGCGCTGATGGCCGAGCCGGAGAAGATCGAAGCGCTGCTCAAGCGCCGTGGCCAGCAGCTGCGCGAGCAGCTGGCGGCACCGCTGCTCGACGAGCTGCGCCATGCGGTGGGCCTGCGTGACCTGTCCAGTGCCGGTGACATCGCCAGCGAAGATGCCGGCGTGGCCCGCGTGGCGCCGCCGCAGTTCAAGCAGTACCGCGAGAAGGATGGGCGTTTCTACTTCAAGCTGACCGCTGGTGACGGCACGCTGCTGATCCAGAGCGAAGGCTTCGATTCGCCACGTGATGCGGGCCAGCTGATCGCGGTGATCAAGCAGGCAGAGCAGGGCGACCAGCTGCAGAGCGAGCTGTTCAAGCTGGACGCCGAGGTGGACGCGGTGCTGGCCGCCCTGGCTGCGTTGCGCGAAGCGGCCTGATCGCCGGGCGTAGAGTCGAGCCATGCTCGACTCGGCTCTACAGGGAAGCCCCCCGCCGGCACGACCGTGGCACAGCACCCATGGCATGATGTCCGCGCGCCTCTGGCGCGATGACATGGAGTCTGCGATGGCCTGGTTGTCGCTGCTGCTGTTCCTGCCCTGGTTCCTGCTGCTGGGCAGCCTGTACTGGCTGTTTCCGCGCCAGCCGCGCAGCGCGCGGCGGCGCCTGTTCGATGGCACCACCCTGGTCGTGGCGTTCGCGCTGAGCATCGTGTCGATGCTGTGGGGCTACCGCATTGGCGTGGTGCAGCCCGGCGCCGGCCCGATCTGGCCGCAGGTGCTGGCGGTGCTGTATGCCTATGGCGCGTTCCTGGCGGTGCTGGTGCTGGCGTTGCTGCTGCGGCCGCGGTTCGGATTGCGTTCTGGCTGATCGGTAGTGCCGGCCGCTGGCCGGCACATGCATTCTCCCGGCCATCCCGAGGTTGCCGGCCAGCGGCCGGCACTACCCGACCAAAGCCGCATCGAACCCGGGCCGCCTGCGCGCCTACCATGGGCGTCTGTTCCCGAGACTGCCAGGTGCGTGCCGATGACCGCCGACCCCAGCATCCACACGATCGATACGGGCTTCCAGCGCCCGGACTTCGACGCGGCCTACCTGATCGTTGAAAACGGCCGCGCGGCCTTCGTCGACTGCGGCACCGGCCTGTCTGTGCCGGCGATGCTGCAGGCGCTGGTGGACGCTGGCCTGGGCGTGGATGCCGTGGACTGGCTGCTGCTCACGCACGTGCACCTGGACCACGCCGGCGGCGCCGGACTGCTGATGCAGCAGCTGCCCAACGCAAAGGCGGTGCTGCATCCGCGCGGTGCGCCGCACATGATCGACCCGACCCGGCTGATTGCGGGTGCGACGGCGGTGTACGGCGCCGAAGAGATCGCGCGCAGCTACGGCCGCATCGAGCCGATTCCCGAACACCGCGTGGTGGTGGCCGAAGACGGCCACCGCATCGATCTCGCTGGCCGCGAGCTGGTGCTGCTGCACACGCCGGGCCACGCACTGCACCATTATTGCGTGTGGGATGCTCGCAGCCGCAGCTGGTTCACTGGCGATACGTTCGGCATCTCCTACCGCGAGCTGGACAGCGCGCAGGGCGCTTTCATCTTCCCGACTTCCTCGCCGGTGCAGTTCGACCCGGAGGCGATGAAGGCCTCGATCCGACGCATGCTGGGCTACGCCCCGCAGGCGATGTACCTGACCCACTATGGGCGCGTGGGGCAGGTGCAGAAACTGGCCAACGACCTGTTCGAACAGATCGATGCGATGGCCGCCATCGGCCGCCAGTGCGATGGCCGGCCGGACCGCCACCGCTGCCTGCTGGCGGCACTGCAGGCGCTGTACCTGGAACGGGCGCAGCAGCATGGTTGTGCGCTGGACGATGCGGCGGTGATTGCCGTGCTGGCGATGGACATCGAACTCAACGCACAGGGCCTGGCCTGCTGGCTGGATCGCATCAGCAGGTAGATCCACGCCATGCGTGGATGACACAGGCCCAAGCCGCGCCGTGGTGTCACGACCACGTTACACTCTGGTGACTTCCAAAGTAGCCGTGGTACTGCCGTGAATCCGATGCGCGTGTTGCTGCTGTCGTCCTGCCTGTTTGTCGGTGGCCTGGCCCATGCGGCCAACGACCTGCCGGGTGGCGGCATCGATCCGCAGGCACTGTCGCGGCATGTGCGTGTGCTGGCGTCGGATGAGTTCGAGGGCCGCGCACCGGCCACCGAGGGCGAAGAGCGCACGGTGCAGTACCTGATCGAGCAGTTCCGCAGCTATGGCCTGCAGCCGGGCGGCGTGGACGGCAGCTGGGTGCAGCCAGTGCCGCTGGTGCGCGCGCAGCTGGAGGGTGAGGCCAAGGCCAGCCTGTCGCTGAAGCAGGGCAAGCGTGCGCTGGCCAATGGCGTGGACGTGACCCTGCAGAGCCTGCAGCCGCGCAAGCGCGTGCAGATCAAGGATGCACCGTTGGTGTTCGTCGGCTACGGCATCGACGCACCGGAACGCCACTGGAACGACTACAAGGACGTGGACCTGCACGGCAAGATCGCCGTGGTGCTGATCAACGACGCCGACTTCGAGGCCGACGCGCCGGGCGCGTTCGATGGCAAGGCGGTGACCTACTACGGCCGTTGGACCTACAAGTTCGAGGAAGCCGCACGCCGGGGTGCCGAAGGCGTGCTGATCGTGCACGAGACCGCGCCGGCCGCGTATGGCTGGGCCACGGTAAAGAGCTCGGGCACTTCGCCGCTGTTCGACATCGAGCGCGGCCACGCCGAAGCGATGGCGCAGCACACCCCGCTGCGCGGCTGGATGCAGCGCGAGCTGGCCGAGGCGATCTTCGCCGACGCCGGCCTCGACTTCGATGCGGAGAAGCGCAAGGCGATGCGTGCCGACTTCCGCCCGGTGGCACTGGACAACGCGAAACTGAGCGTGGATTTCGCGCTCAAGCGCGAGCAGGTGGTGACCCGCAACGTGGTCGCCAAGCTGCCCGGTGGTGAACATGCTGACGAGGCCGTGATCTTCTCCGCGCACTGGGATGCGTTCGGCATCGGTCAGCCCGACGCCAAGGGGGACCGCATCCGCCGCGGTGCGATCGACAACGCCACCGGCGTGGCCACGGTGCTGGAGCTGGGTCGGGTGTTCGCTGCCGGCCCGCAGCCACAGCGCACGCTGTACTTCGTGGCGCTGACCGCTGAAGAGAAGGGCCTGCTGGGGGCCAGCTACTATGCTGCGCACCCGCTGGCGCCGCTGGACAAGACCGCTGCGGTGCTGAACATCGAGATGTTCAGCCCGGATGGCCCGACCCGCGACATTGCTTCATGGGGCAAGGGCCGGGTGTCGTTGGAAGGCGATCTGGAGCGCGTGGCCAAGGCCCGTGGCCGCAGCTACAGTCCGGACCCGAACCTGGAAGCCGGCTTCTTCTACCGTGCCGATCATTTTGCCTTCGCCCGCCTGGGCGTGCCGGCGATCACCATCGGCCCGGGCCTGGACAAGCTGGACGGTGGCGTTGAAGGCGGCCGCGCGCTGCGCGAAAAGTACTTCGCCGACTGCTACCACCAGGCCTGTGATGCCTGGACGCCGAGCTGGGACCCGAGCGGCCACGCTGCCGACACGCTGCTGGTCTACGACCTGGGTGCCGAGCTGGCCAACAGCCGCCGCTGGCCGACGTGGGAAAAGGAATCGGAGTTCCGCGGCGCGCGCGACAAGAGCGAAGCGGCCCGCCGCTGAGGTAGTGCCGGCCGCTGGCCGGCAACTCCCTGCTCTTTCCGGAGGTTCATGAGGTTGCCGGCCAGCGGCCGGCACTACCAAAGGAATGTTGAGTTGCCGGCCAGCGGCCGGCACGACCGGGTGTTCGTCAGCGCCGGCGCAGCAGCTTCCACGCGCCCCAGCCGCCGGCGACGAGCGCTGCCAGATAGCACGCCACCATCGTGCGCAGGCCAACCAGGGGGGCCGGACTGACACCGCGATGCAGCCGCAGGTGCAGCGAGCTGTGGCCGCTGCCCAGGTCCATCGCCAGCTGCAGCGCCAGCGCGGCGCAGAACACCAGCAGGGCGATCCCGAAACCCGTGCGCGGCCACGTGGCCTGCGCGTTGGGGCGGCGCAGCACCCAGGCCAATGCCGTGGCTGCGGCCAGCGTCACCGCGATCCACATCAGCGCGGTGGCGGGAGACGTAGCGGCCACCGGCATTGCACCAGTGGCCGCGATCAGGGCAACGCGCTTACTTGCGGGTGCCGTCGAGCCAGTTCGGGCCCTTGTTGGTAAGGAAGAACACATAGACCACCAACGATACCGCGATCGTGGCGGTCACGTAGATGGCGAACCAGTCGACGTGGCCGGTCTTCAGCGCGCCCTGGTACAGCAGCGGGGCGGTGCCGCCGAACAGCGAGTTGGCCAGCGCATAGCCCAGGCCCACGCCCAGTGCACGCACGTGGGTGGGGAACAGCTCGGCCTTCACCACTGCGTTGATTGAGGTGTAGCCGGTGAGGATGACGAACGCCAGCGCCAGGGTCAGGAAGGCCAGGGTGGCATCATGCTGGTGCGGCAGCTGGGTGATCAGGTACCAGCTGTACAGCACGCCGCCGACGCCGAAGAACACCAGCAGGGTCTTGCGGCCGATGATGTCCGACAGCCAGCCGCCGACCGGTTGCAGCACCATCAGGAAGGCCAGCACGCCCAGGTTGATCAGGGTGCCGGTCATCGGGTCGTTGCCGGCGAAGGCGCTCTGGATCATCTTCGGGCCGTTCACCGAGTAGGTGTAGAAGGCCACGGTGCCGCCAGCGGTGATCAGGAAGCACAGCAGCAGCGGCCGCCACTGGTGCACGAACAACTCATACATCGAACCGAACTTCTTTGCCTTGCCCTCGCGCGCGGCCTCGATCGACGACTCCGACAGCGATTCGTCCATGCCCCGGCGCAGCCAGAACACCACCACCGCAGCGATGCCACCGATACCGAAGGCGATGCGCCAGCCCCACTCGGAGATCTCCGGCTTGCCCCAGAAGGTCAGCATCAGCAGCAGGGTCAGCTGGGCCAGCACGTGGCCGCCGACCAGGGTGACGTAGTGGAACGAGGACAGGAAGCCGCGACGGCCCGGAATGGCGGCCTCGGACATGTAAGTGGCGCTGGCACCATACTCGCCGCCAGTGGCGAAGCCCTGCAGCAGGCGTGCGAACAACAGGATCACGGCGGCCCAGATGCCGATGCTGGCGGCGGTGGGGGTGATGGCGATGAGGAACGAGCACAGCGCCATCAACGTGACCGAGACGGTCAGCGCCAGGCGGCGGCCGTGGCGGTCGGCGAAGCGGCCGAAGAACCAGGCGCCGATCGGGCGCATCAGGAAGGTCGCCGCGAAGATCGCCCACACGTACAGGGTGGAGTTCTTGTCGTCCGGCGAGAAGAACTGCGATTCGAAGTACACGGCGAACACCGAATACACGTAGACGTCATACCACTCCACCAGGTTGCCGGCGGAGCCTTTGAGGGTGTTGGAGATCGACCGCCGCAGGGCGGCACGGTCGTTCGCGGGGACAACAGGTTGGGACGTGGTGCTCATCTGGGTGGAAATCCTCGATGCGGCGCGTCCGTGCGCAGGGAAAACGGCGTCCGGCCTTGGGGCGGCGCGGCCGGGCAGCCCTCTTGGTACTGCATCGGCCGTCAACACGGGGTAGCAGACCAGAGCAGGGTGCATGGATGGATGACAGCGTGCCACCGTATGGGGTCCCGGACCATACTCAAAACGTCCTAGAATCCGCCTTCCCCCGGCTCCCTGGTGTGTCATGTCGGCTCCCCCCTCTTCGTCTGCGGCTGCCCCCCGGGGTGGCCTTGTCGCGCTGGCACTGCTGCTGGTCTACGTGGTCTGGGGTTCGACCTATCTGGGCATCGCCAAGGCCCTGCACGGCGGCGCACTACCGCTGACGATGGTCTCTGGCAGCCGCTTCATCATTGCCGGCGGCCTGATGTTCCTGGCCTTGCGCCTGTTCTGGAAGCTGCCGAACCCGACGCTGCGGCAGTGGCGCAACCTGGTCATCATGGGCGTGACCATGCTGGTGCTGGGCAACGGCATGGTGGTGCTGGCCGAGCGCGAGGTGTCCTCGGGCCTGGCCGCCACGGCGGTGGCCTCGGTGCCGCTGTGGATGGCGCTGTTCTCGGCGCTGCGCGGGCAACATGCCAGCCGTGGTGAGTGGCTGGGCATCGCCATCGGCTTCCTCGGCGTGGTCTGGCTCAACGCCGGCAGCAGCCTGACCGGCTCGCCGACCGGGCTGGTGCTGCTGCTGATCGCGCCGATCGGCTGGGCGTTCGGTTCGGTGTGGGCACGCGGCCTGGACCTGCCGGGTCCGTTCATGACCGCGGCCGGGCAGATGATCTGCGGCGGCGTGCTGCTGGTGCTGATCGGCCTGGCGGTGGGCGAGCGCCCGACCACGCTGCCCGATACCGGTGGCCTGCTGGCGATGGCCTATCTGTGCGTGTTCGGCTCCATCGTCGCGTTCACTGCCTACGTGTGGCTGCTGCAGAACGTGCGCCCGGCGCTCGCGGGCAGCTACGCGTATGTCAATCCGGTGATCGCGGTGCTGCTGGGCGCGCTGCTCAACGGTGAGCGCTTCGGTTGGCGCGACCTGCTGGCGATGGCGGTGATTCTTCTGGGTGTGGTGGTGCTGACAATGGCAAGGACGAGAAAGAAGTGAGCATGGACGAGAAAGAACAACGCCGGGGCCTGCTGGTCACCGCATCCACCTTCGTGATCTGGGGCCTGGTGCCGGTCTATTGGCACCTGCTCAACGAAGTGCCCTCGTTCCAGATCATCGCCCACCGCATCATCTGGAGCACGGTGCTGGTGCTGGGTTGGCTGTTGATCAGTGCGCGCCTGGGCTGGTGGCGGAAGATCGCCGCGCAGCCGCGCGCGCTGCCGATCCTGCTGGTGTCGAGCCTGACCATCGCGTTCAACTGGGGCCTGTACATCTGGGCGGTCAACGCCGGTCATGTCATCGAGACCAGCCTGGGCTACTTCATCAACCCGCTGGTGAACGTGCTGCTGGGCGTGCTGGTGCTGAAGGAACGGCTGCGCCGGCTGCAGTGGGTAGCGGTGGCAATGGCGGCGGTGGGCGTGGCCTGGCTGACCATCGATGCAGGTGCGCCACCGTGGATCGCGCTGGGCCTGGCCTGTTCGTTCGGCTTGTATGGCCTGCTGCGCAAGCTGGTCTCGGTCGACCCGGTGGCCGGCCTCGGCGTGGAGAGCATGTACCTGTTCCTGCCGGCGCTGGCGTTTGCGATCTGGGCCGAGAACGGCCACGGCGGTGCGTTCTTCCATGGTTGGGGCTGGCGCAACGACCTGCTGCTGATCTTCGGCGGCGCGGTCACCGCAGTACCGCTGATCGGCTTCGCCTACGGCGTGAAGCGCATTCCGCTGTCGCTGGTCGGCATCCTGCAGTACATCGCGCCGAGCCTGCAGCTGCTGCTGGGTGTGTTCTTCTTCCATGAGGCATTCGACACTGCCAAGGCGATCGG
The DNA here is from genome assembly GCF_059337855.1 of Stenotrophomonas maltophilia complex sp. Om-AH-Sm3. Taxonomy (NCBI): domain Bacteria; kingdom Pseudomonadati; phylum Pseudomonadota; class Gammaproteobacteria; order Lysobacterales; family Lysobacteraceae; genus Stenotrophomonas; species Stenotrophomonas maltophilia complex sp. Om-AH-Sm3. The sequence goes on from NZ_JBYBLQ010000004.1 coordinate 242,135, forward strand.
GTTTGCAGCGATCTGGGCTGGCCTGGTGCTGTTCGTCGGCGACAACATCCGCACGATGCGCGCCAAGCGCTAGCGCCGGCGGGGATCCGACCCTGCTTCCACGCAAAAAAGAACGGCGCCCCGAGGGGCGCCGTTCTGCTTCCATCCACGGCCAGGAGAGAGGGATGGCCGTGGCGGGAACGCGGTTGCAGGCTTAGAAGCGCTGCTGGTACTTCATGTACATGAAGCGGCCGATGTCGAAGCCACCGTAGTAGGTGAAGCTGCTGTTCGGCTGGCTGTACATGATCGGGCCCTGGTGGTTGAACACGTTGTTCACGCCCAGCGACACGGTGCCATCCCACGGCAGGCTGTAGCGCACCTGCAGGTCGTGGAAGGTGTTGGAGCCCACCTTGTTGGTCGGCGAGGCGCTGGTGTACGACGAGTTGAAGCCCGGCATGTTGCACTCGTCCATGTACGAGCACTTCTCCTTCATGCTGGAGTAGTAGCGCGCGGTCCAGCCGATGCCGAGGTCGCCATACTGCCAATCCAGGTTGAAGGTGGAGCGCACGCGGAAGTCGCCCGCCCAACCGGTACGCTGTTCCACCGGGGTGGTGGCGGCGCTGTCGTTGCGCTGCTCCAGATAATCGGTGTAGGTGGTGTTCCAGTTGACGGCGAACTTGCCGAACGCGGTTTCCGGCAGGCGGTAACGCACGTTGATGTCATAGCCGGCAGTTTCGCGGTAGCCCGCGTTGACCAGCGAGCGGTCCAGCGAGTTGACCTGGCCGTTGCTGCCACGGGTGAAGCGGCCACAGGCAGCATCCGAACCCTGCACGTAGCACTGTTCCAGGATGTTGGTGGCCGACTCACCGACGATGGCGTTGTCGATGCGGATCTTCCACCAGTCCAGGCTGACGTCCAGGCCCTGCACGAAGTCCGGGCTGTAGACCAGGCCCACGGTCCAGGTCTTGGCGGTTTCCGGCTTCAGGTGCGGGTTGGAACCCGAGCTGAAATCGGTGGTGGCCTGCTGGCCGGGCTTGGTGGCCACGCTGCCATCGCTGTTGAGCTGGCGGAAGTTGGCCGGCACCTTCAGCGCCTGGCAACGGGCAGCGACGGCTGGGCTGCTGGCGGCGGTGCCGAAGGAGGTATCGCACGGGTCGGTGAACGAGTCGCGACTGCTGACGGTGCCGCCATACAGGTCATCCACGGTCGGCGCACGGAAGCCGGTGCCGTAGGTGGCGCGCACCAGCAGGCTGTCGATCGGCTTCCACTTCAGGCCGAACTTGCTGTTGGTGGTGGAACCGAAGTTGTTGTAGTCCGAGTAGCGACCGGCCACGTCCAGCGACAGTTCGCGGGCGAACGGCAGGTCGGCCAGCAACGGCACCTGCAGTTCCAGGTAGGCCTCGTTGAGCGAGTAGTTGCCGCGGGTCGGCTGGCCGCTGGTGCCGGCGATCTCGCCCTTCTGCACCTTCATGTCCGGCGTGTAGCTGGCCTCCTCGCTGCGGTGCTCGAAGCCCATCGCGGCCAGGATGTCGCCGGCCGGCAGGGTGAACAGCGAACCGGAGATGTTGCCGCTGGCGACCTTGGTGGTGCTCTGCATCTTGTCGACGAAGCGGGTGAACAGGTAGTCCTGCACGTCCTGGTTGCTCAGCGAGCCCGGGCCGGTGTAGCCCATCGGGGCAGCCGGGTTCCACGGCACGCAGCCGGCGATCACCGCGCCCGGCGTACCGCAACGGGCCACGTTGCCGTCCATGAAGGACGGGCCGACGGCCAGGTTGACGTGCGGCTGGTACATGCTGCCGGTACCGATGCGCTCGCCTTCGTTGCGGTTGTACATGTAGTTGATGTTCCAGTCCCAGTACCGCGAACCGGTTTCGAAGCTGCCTTCCAGGCCGATGCTGGCGCGCTTGGTTTCCAGGTTGTTCTCGGTGCCGCGCGGCAGCTCCTCGGTGCGGTGCGCGAACAGCGCATCCTGGCCCCACAGGTTGAACGCGCTGTCCTTGGACAGGGCGGCACGGCTGCCATTGCGGGCCTGCGCGGCGCTGACCGAGTACGGGTAGCCGGCCAGGTGCTTGGTCGACTCGCGCTTGCTGTACAGCGCGTCGGCGACGATGCGCAGGTTGTCGGTGATCGAGAAGCCACCGTTGGCGAACACCGAGGTGCGCTCCAGGCCGGTCAGCAGGCTCATGTTCGACTTGGTGTTGGCACCATCGGCCGGGTCCGGCGCATGGAAGTTGCCGGCCTTGCTCGGGTCGCCGCCCGGACCCACGGTCAGGTTCTTGCCACCGACGGTGACGTAGCCCCACGGCGTGTTGCCGTTGAGGCCATCGTTCGGGTGGCGCGGGCCGTTGGTGTAACGGCTGAACTCGCGGTCCTTGCCCAGCACCTCGTCTTCCTTGGTGCGCTCGGCGCCCACGCTGAACCAGCCGCGCTCGAAGGTCTTGCCGAAGGTTGCACTGTATGCGCGCTTCTGGCCGTCACCCTGGCCGTACTGGCCGACATAGACGCTGGCTTCGCCACCATCGAAATTCTTGCGGGTGATGATGTTGACCACACCGGCGATGGCATCGGAGCCGTACAGCGCGGAGGCGCCGTCGGTCAGCACTTCCACGCGCTCGACGATGGACGACGGGATCGAGGCCAGGTCGGAGTAGCCGCCGGCGCTGACGCCCATGCGGCGGCCGTCGATCAGCACCAGGCTGCGTTCCGGGCCAAGGTTGCGCAGGCTGACGTACATGCCGCCGAAATCGCGCGAAGAAGTCAGCGACGAGGCGCGGCTCATGCTCGGCGCCCCGGCGGCAGGAATGTCCTGCAGGATGTCGGCGACGTTGACGTAACCCTTCTTCTCGATCTCGGCGCGGTTGAGCGCGACCACCGGCTGTGCGGTTTCGACACTGGCCTGGCGGATGCGCGAGCCGGTGATTTCGATGCGGTCGAGGTTGGTCGGGGTATCGCCGGCGCTCTGTGCGAAGGCGGGGGTGGTGCAGCTGGCGGCCAGCGCGATGACGATCGCGTTGCGCAGCGGATTGGTTTTCAGGGACATCCGTGAAATCTCGTGTTTCAGTAAAAACATGCGCCCGTTCTATGGGCGCGTGGGGTGCTGCAAACCAACGTGGGGGGCGCGATTCTAGAATGTTTCCATTCGTAACTGTTTGTCTCGACGCCGCTGGAAGTGCGCGAAGATGAATCGCAACCAACAATCCACAGATGCACTGTGCGCAGCGTCACGCGCGCTGCGTTTGCGATGAGTAGAGGCATCGATAGCGGCGGGTTTCCTGCAATCTGTAGCAGTGCATGTGCGCAAGCATCCATCCACGCATGGCGTGGATCTACTGCATCGAGATCGGGGTCAGATCCCTTCGCGTAGCGAAGGGATCTGACCCCGCCAACGAAAAAGGGACGGAGCCTTCGCTCCGTCCCCCTGCGTGATGCGCAGTCCACCGCTGCATGATGCTCAGGTTTCGCGCAGCGCCGTAGTGATCGGCAAACGCGCCGCGCGCAGCGCCGGGAACAGGCCGCCGACCAGGCCGATGCCCAGTGCCCATTTCAGGCCGGTCCACAGCAGTTCCGGTGATACGTGGAACTTGAACACCACCGCGCTGAAGTTGCTGCCGATGGTGGACACGCTGTAGCCATTGAACAGCAGCCATGCAACCGCACAGCCGAGCAGGCCACCGAGCAGCGCCAGCAGCATCGTTTCCAGCATCACGGCCGTCACCACCGGCAGGCCGCGGAAGCCGATCGCACGCATGGTGGCGATTTCGCGGGCGCGCGTGGCCACGGCCGCATACATGGTGTTGAGCGCGCCGAACACCGCACCGACCGCCATGATCGTGCCGATCACCTTGCCCAGAATGTCGATCAGCTTCGTCAGCCCGCCGCCCTGCTTGCTGTAGTAGACGCGGGTGGTTTCCACGTCCAGCTTCAGGCGTGGGTCGGCAGCGACGGCCGCCTTGAACTGATCGAAGCCGGCCTTGCCATCGGTACGCACGCTGATCGACTGCCAGGCGCTGCGCTGGTAGGTGGTGGCCAGCGTATCGGCGTCGGTCCACAGTTCCGAATCATGCGCATCGCCAGTGGCGAACACACCGACCACGGTCCAGGTCTGGTTGCCCAGGGTCAGCGTCCTGCCGACCTCCATGTCGCGGAACTGGCCCTTGGCGCCCTGGCCGACCACGATCTCGCGCAGCCCGGTGGCGAACTTGCGGCCCTCGACGATCTTGACCTTGTCATGCACCGCCCACGCCTGCGGGCCGACGCCGCGGAACTGGGCGTTGACGTCGGTGCCATCGGACTTGGACACCAGGTTGACCACCTGCGACAGCTCCGGTGACAACAACGGCCGGCCCTGCGCATCGCGGCTGATGCCGGGCAGGGTGGACAGCATGGGCACCTGTTCGCGGGTGATCACCGAGTTGGTCTCGGCCTGCGAGCCACCGCGCAGCACGATGGCAGTGGTGTCATCGCCGGTGTTGTTGAGCGTGGCCTGGAAGCCTTCGCCCATCGCCAGCATCGCCACCAGCACGCCGACCACGCCGGCAATGCCGACCACGATCACCGAGGACGCGCCCCAGCGTTGCGGCAGGCTGGCCACGCCGATGCGGGTGGCGGCCAACGCCAGCCGTCCACCGCGGGTCAGCAGCAACCACAGGGCCACCAGCACGGCCACGGCCAGCACGCCGATCCACGGCAGGCTGATCCACAGCACCAGGCCGACCGCCAGCAGCAGCACCGTCACGCCGTTGCCCAGCCACTTCTTGAGTTTGCTCTTGAACATGTCTGTGTTCTCCTCAGCGACCGGCCAGCGCGTCGACGATCTTCAGGCGCTTGGCACGCAGCGCTGGCAACAGGCCGACGATGATGCCGATCACCACGATCAGGCCCAGCCCCATCAGCCAGGTTGGCGTCGGCACGTGCGGCGGCAGCATGCCCATGCTCTTCGGGCCGATGGCCGGCAGGATCAGGGCGGCCAGGCCCATGCCGATCAGGCCGCCCAGGCCGATCAGCAGCACCGACTCCACCATCACCAGGGTCAGCACGGTGCTGTCCTTGAAGCCCAGCGTTTTCAGCGTGGCCAGCTCCGGCACGCGCTCGCGCACGGCCTGCGCCATGGTGTTGCCGGTCAACAGCAGCAGGGTGAAGAACACCGCGCCCATGATCGAGGTGACGATCATGCCGATATCCGCGAACTGCTTGACGAAGGCCTGCTGGAACGCCGATTCGGTCTGGGTCTTGGTCTCGTGGTCGGAGTTGGCCGAGATCGCATCGATCGCCTGTGCGACCCGCGAAGAGTGGTCCGGGTTGTCCAGCGTCACCGTGTACCAGCTCACCTGGTTCTTGATGTAGTCGTTGGATTCATCGAAGTACTTCCAGTTCATCATCAACTGGCGTTCTTCGTTGGCGGCCAGCGCACGGTCCTTGGAACGGTAGATGCCCTTGAGCACCAGCGGCCAGTCGTTGCTGCCGCCACGCGGGAAGATCGTCGCCTGCAGCGGGATGGTGTCGCCGATCTTCCAGCCGAACTGCTTGGCCAGGGTTTCGCCGACGATGGCGCCGGTGCGGGTCTGCTTCCAGTCCTCCAGTTGTGCCGGATCGATCTGCAGCTCGCGGTAGACATCGAAGTAGTTGGGTGACACCGAGAAGTTCGGGAAGAAGTTCTTCGGGTCCTGGTAGATGCCACCAAACCACATGCCATAAGCCACGTCACGGACGCCGGCCACCTGCCGAACCTGTGCTTCCAGCCGGATCGGCAGTGACTGGGTGATCGACAGCCGCGAGGCCACCACCAGGCGGTTGGCGCCTTCCACGCTGCCACCCGACGAGAACGCCACGCGCACCGAATCGAGCATGCCGAACAGCAGGAACGCGGCCACCACCGACAGCAGGGTCAGCAAGGTGCGCGTGCGGCTGCGGAACAGCTGCGCCCACACCAACGAGAAGTATTTCATCGCTGTGGCCTCCGTCAGTGGGCCAGCGGCGCGTCGGCCAGCTCGCCCTTGTCCAGGTGCACCGTGTGCGTGGCGTACTCGGCGGCCTTCGGGTCATGGGTGACCATGATGATGGTCTTGCCGTGCTCGCGGTTGAGCTGCTGCAGCAGGCCGAGGATCTCCTCGGCCGATTGGCGGTCGAGGTCGCCGGTTGGTTCGTCGCAGATCAGGAAGGTCGGATCGGAGACGATCGCGCGGGCGATCGCCACGCGCTGCTGCTGGCCGCCGGACAGTTCATTCGGGCGGTGGCTGCGACGGTCGGCCAGGCCGACCAGGGTGAGCGCGATTTCGGCATTGCGGCGGCGCTGCGCCGCACTGAGGTGGGTCAGCAGCAGCGGCAGTTCCACGTTCTTCTGCGCGGTCAGCATCGGCATCAGGTTGTAGAACTGGAATACGAAGCCGACATGGTGGCTGCGCCACGTCGACAGCTGGCCGCCACTCATCTGGTCGATGCGCTCGCCCTCGATGCTGATCTCGCCGCCAGTGGGGCTGTCCAGGCCGCCGATCAGGTTGAGCAGGGTGGTCTTGCCCGAACCGGACGGGCCCATCAGCGCGACGAAGTCGCCGCTGGCGATGTCCAGGTCGATGCCATGCAACACCTGCACTTGCTCGGGGCCACGCTGGTAGGTCTTGGTGATGTTGCGCAGTGAAACCAGGGTCGACATGGGTGGTTCTCCACGGGAGGCGGGAAACGGGGAAGCGCACCTGCGGCGGCCGCAGGCGTGCGTCGAGCGATGCTGCCGGCCGCGCCCACGGGCGCCAGGCCGTTACTGCGCTTGTTTCTGTTGCACCTTGGCGCCATCGCGCAGGGTGTCCGGCGGGTTCACCACCACCGATTCACCTGCGCTCACGCCCTTGAGGATCTGGCGGTCCTTGCCCATCGCCTGGCCGGCCTCGACCGTGCGCTGCTGCACGCGGCTCTCGTCACCCAGCACGAAGGCCACCGAGGCACCGTCGCGCTGGACCACGGCGCCGCCCGGCACGCGCACGCCCTGCGGCTTGGCCACGGCCTGCGGCTGCGCCTGTTCCAGGAAGCTGACCCGCACGCCCATCTCCGGCACGATGCGCGGGTCTTTCACCTTCAGCGCCACGCGCACCTTCACCGTGGCCTTGCCGCGGTCGGCGGTGGGGATGATGGCGATCACCTCGCCGGGAATCTTCCATTCCGGGTAGGCGTTGAGCGTGGCTTCCACCGGCATCTTCGGCTGCACGCGGCCGATGAAAGCCTCGCCGACCTCGACTTCGATCTCCAGCGAGTCCATGTCCACGATGGTGCCGATGCCGGTACGGGTGAACCCACCACCCGCCGACAGCGGCGAAACGATCTCGCCGGGCTGCGCCGCCTTGGCGGTGACCACGCCGGAGAACGGCGCGCGCACGATGTTGTTGTCCACGCCCAGATCGGCGATGGCCAGCTGGTCGTTGGCAACCTTGACGTTGCGCTGCGCGGTATCCAGCTGCGCACGCAGGCTGTCGCGCTGGGCCACGGCCTGGTCGTACTGCGAGCGCGAGACCAGCTGCTGGCCAACCAGAGCCTGCAGGCGGCTGGCTTCGGCGGTGGCCTGCCTCTGCTGCGCCTCCAGCCCGGCGACCTGGCTGCGTGCGGCCTGCAGCTGCGAGGCGTACAGGCTGCGCTGCGCGTCGGCATCGATCGGGTCGAGCGTGGCCATCACCTGGCCAGCTTCGACCCGCATGCCTTCTTCGATCATCACCTCGCGCACCTTGCCGGTGATCTTGGCCGATACCGTGGCCATGCGCCGGGCGACCACGTAGCCACTGGCGTCGAGCACCGAGCTGCTGGCGCTGCCCTGCTGGATGGCCACGGCGGGAGCGGTTTCCACCTCTACGGCCGGTGCGCGACCGAACAGGTAGGCCACGGCCGCGGCGACCAGCAGCACGACCACGATGATCGCGATCCACAACCAGCGGCGACCACCGCCATTGCCTCCGGAGGCCGGCGGCGGCGACTTGCGGTCGATACGGAGTTCCTTCAACAGCTCGGCAGAAGCGTTCATTCGTTCCATCACAGGCGTTCGGGCGGGTGTGGCCGGAAGCGCGGACGACGGCGGTTCCGGCGGTGGAGCGTGCGGCACAGCATGAAGGCAGGCACAGCGATGACGGCAGTGACAGCTGTCATCCGATGACACTGACGGCGGCAACTGCGAAATGTGACCACGACGGCACAGGATGGCAACGTCTCCGCTACCGGTACCGCCCATGGATCCGATCGCCCTATTGCCGGCCCGCCGCAGCGGCGCCGCCAAGCGTACCGTGATCTGCGCTCGGCTGCGCCAGTGCCGCCCAGCCGACGGTGGCGCCTGCGCGCAGGCGGCTGAACTGGCATGATCGGCGGCGATCGTCCCCGCCTGGAACCGCCCGTGCCGTCCATCTGGCTTGCCTCGCTGCTGCGCCCCGCGCCGGACTCGGCGGTGGCCGATACGCTGCGCCGGGGAAAGTCCCCCTGGGGCGAGGCAATCCACCTGCTGTGGTCAGTGTGGATCTTCCTGACGCCCTTGCTTGGCCATGGCTTCACCCTGCGCTGGCTGCTGCTGACGCTGGCCAGCTACCCGGTGTTCCTGCTGCTGTACGCCAAGGTGATGGTGGCGCCGCGCCATCACGCCCCGCGCTATGCCCTGGGCCTGATCGCGATGTCGCTGGTGCTGCTGCCCTGGTACCCGTCCGGGCTGACCTACTTCGTGTTCGGCTGCGTGCTGCTGCGGGTGAGCGGTCGCGGAGGGTGGTGGCAGTATCTGCTGCAGCTCACTGGCCTGAACCTCCTGTTCTGCAGCCTCGCCCTGCTGTTCCAGTACCCGTGGCAGAGCCTGGTCTGGATCCCCGCCGTGTCCTATATCGTCGGCCTGGTCGTGAACGTGGAGGCACTCAACCAGCAGAAGGATGCGGCACTGCAGCTGTCGCAGGACGAGGTGCGGCGGCTGGCGGCCACTGCCGAGCGCGAACGCATCGGCCGCGACCTGCATGACCTGCTCGGTCACACCCTGTCGCTGATCACGTTGAAGCTGGAGCTGGCGCGCAAGCTGCACGACCGCGGCGACGCGCGCGCGCGGCTGGAGATCGGCGAGGCCGAGGCCATCGCCCGCGAAGCGCTGGCACAGGTCCGCAGCGCGGTCACCGGCATCCGCGCCAGTGACCTGGCCGGTGAGCTGGCGTCGGCGCGGCTGCTGCTGGAGTGCCAGCAGGTCCACCTTCAATACGCACCCCCACCGGCGATGCCGGTGGATGTCGAACGTGGGCTGGCGCTGGTGCTGCGCGAGGCCGCGACCAATATCGTGCGCCACGCACAGGCGACGCAGGCACGGGTGGAGTTCATGCTGGAGGGACGCATGCTGGCGATGCAGATCCGCGACGATGGTCGTGGCGGCGTGCAGGCCGAGGGCAATGGGTTGTGCGGCATGCGCGAACGCGTGGCCGCCCTGGGTGGAAGCCTGCAGGTGCAGTCCGCAAGGGGTGAGGGTACGGTGCTGACCGTGCGCGTGCCACTGGCCGCCGCGACCACACCGCTGCCGCCAGGCGTGCCGCCGTCGCTGGTGCAGGACGGTGCCGCATGATCCGCATCCTGCTGGCCGAAGACCAGGCGATGGTACGCGGCGCACTGTCGGCGCTGCTGGGCCTGGAAGCGGATATCGAAGTGCTGGGCAGCGCCGCCGACGGCGAAACCGCGTGGCGCATGCTGCAGCAGCTGCAGCCGGACATCCTGGTGACCGACATCGAGATGCCGGGCTTGTCCGGGTTGGAGCTTGCACAGCGCATCGCGCGTCACGAGCTGCCGATCAAGGTGGTGATCGTGACCACCTTTGCCCGCGCCGGTTTCCTGCGCCGTGCGTTGGAAGCGGGCGTGCTGGGCTATCTGCTGAAGGACGCACCGGCCGAGAACCTGGCCGAGGCACTGCGCAAGGTGAAGCAGGGCATCCGCGCGATCGACCCGCAGCTGGCACTGGATGCGTGGTCGCAGGCCGATCCGCTGACCGACCGCGAGCGTCGCGTGCTGCGGCTGGCGGGCGAGGGCCGCACCGCCAGCGAGATCGCCGAACAGCTGGGGTTGTCGCACGGCACAGTGCGCAACTATCTGTCCGAGTGCATCGGCAAGCTGGGCGTGGCCAACCGGATCGAGGCGTACCGGCTGGCGCGGCAGAAGGGGTGGTTGTAGCGGCGTGCGCCGACGCACTGGTAGCGCCGGGCGCTGCCCGGCGGATTGTTTCCGCGCCCGCGGAGAGGTGTCACTTTCTTTGCTCGTGCAAAGAAAGTAACCAAAGAAACACGCCGCCAGAGCGCGAGCCGGTGCTGCGCACCGGTGCCCTGCGCTCCTCGGTCCGTCGAGGGACGGCGCGGGAACTCGCTGCGCTCAGACACCCGCACCTCTTCGCCCTCGCCGGACCTGCGGTGCTCGGCTCGCTCAAGGCGGACTGGAAGGTCAAGATCAACGGCAACAGCATCCACGCATGGCGTGGATCTACTGGGTGCAGCTGTCGCTCTTGATGTTGGGTCCGCCTTGAGCGAGCCGAGCATCGCAGGGGAATCAGGGGCGAAGAGGCGCCGGTGTTTGAGCGTAGCGAGTTCGGCGCCGTCCCCTGATTCACCGAGAAGCACAGGGCACCGGTGCGCAGCACCGGCTCGCGCTCTGGCGGCGCGTTTCTTTTGGTTACTTTTCTTTTCGCGCGAAAAGAAAAGTGACACCCCCCCGCGGCCGCGGAAACAATCCGCCGGGAACGCCCGGCGAATCCTTTCAATCCTTCCCGCGCGCCATCGCCTGGAACACCCCGTCCCGCCGCACCCACAGGTGGAACAACGCCGCACCCACATGCATCAGCACCGTAGCGAACAGCACATACGCCAACAGGCTGTGCGCATTGCGCAAGGCGGCATACAACGCCGGGGTGTGCGGCACGATCGGCGGCAGGTGCAGCCCTCCCCACAACACGATCGGGTATCCGCCGGCCGACAGCATTGCCCAGCCGATCAACGGCATCGCCAGCATCAGCGCGTACAGCATCCAGTGCGAGGCCTTGGCCGCTACCCCCTGCCAGACCGGCAGGTCGGCAGGCAGCGCCGGTGGGCGATGGCGCAGCCGGTTGTACAGGCGCAGCAGCGCCAGCAACAGGATCGCGATGCCCAGCGGGCGGTGCAGGTCGATCAGCGCGGGACGCAGGTGCAGCGAGGCGACCATGGTCACGCCGATGAACAGCATGGCGACGATCATCAGCGCCATGGACCAGTGCAGCACCCGCGCCAGCAGGTTGAAGTGGCCGTTGCCGGTGCTCATCGTGCGGCCTCCTTCGGTTGTTCGACATTGCCGGCGGCGCGCTCGCGTTCACGGCGGTTGAAGGACTGCGAGTACACCGCCGAGCGGGCCGCCAGGATCGGATCATTACTGCCGCGCACCCCACTGGGCAGGATCAGCGGATCGAAGTTGATCTGGCCGCAGGCGCCTTCTTCCTGCGACTGCATGCGGTCCAGGCTGAGTACGCCCGCCACTACCTGGTCACGCGACTCGGGCCACGGCACCGACGGATCATCGATGGCATCGCCGGGCTCGGCGGTGGTCACGACCAGGTTCCAGCGTACCGGGCCGCGGGCCAGGCGCTGCTGCAGTTCCTGGCTGAGGAAATCGACGCTGGCCTGCTTGCGCGCTTCCGCATCCATCTCCACCACCGGCGCCAGCGGCTGCCAGCGCCAGCGCACCGCACGCTTCTGGCCCTGCGCATTGGTGAACCAGAAACTGTTGACGCTGTTGAAAGTGGTGTCGGCCCAGCTGCTGGTCCATGGCGCTGTCTTCGCCCACTGCTGGAACGCCTGCGCACTGGGGTATTTCGCCAGCACTGCCGCCATCTTCTGCGGGTCCGGCTTGCCGGTGGCCGGATCGGGAATCGAGGCGCGGGTCTGCTCGTAGAACGCCTCGGCCGTGGGTACCGCGAAGAACGGGAAGCTGTTCATCGCCATGCGCCATTCCTGGCCATCATCGCTGACCATCTGCACCGCCAGGCTGCGCACGCGTGCGGTGTTGTCGGCGCCGTAGGGGTCGCCGCCACCGATCGACAGGCGGCCCATCACCGGCACACGCGTCTGCGAGAACACCCGGGCACTGGACAGGGTAGGGGCCTGCGCGCTGGGTTCGAACCAGCCGCTTACGCAGACGCCCTTGCTGTGTGCACGGCGGAAGCCCGGATGGGCCGGGCCGGTGGCCTCGATGGTGTCGGTGAAGCGCTGCGCGGTGAGGCGGTCGCCCATCCAGCCGGCCAGCCAGGCGAAGGCCAGCGCCACGGTACCCAGGATGAGCGCGATCAGCGCGATCCAGAGCAGGGGGGAATGCTTGCGCGGTGCGCCCGGCGTCTGGCCGGCACGGGTGTAGCCGAAGAGCGACATGGTCGGAGTCCTGCCTTCACGGAGCGTGTGGGTGGTCGACCCACACATCCTCGCAGAACCCTTCCAGGCCGGGTATTCAAATTTTCGTCAAGTTTGCCGGGGACGGCGTGCCGACCAAGGCCGGCACCCACCCGGTCAGCTGTAACGCGCCTTCAACATCGCCCACGCCGAGCGCAGCGCCAGCGCTTCGCCACCGGCCGGACGGCCCGGGCGTTCACCGTCGTTCCAGGCGTACACGTCCAGGTGCGCCCAGCGCTGGCCGTCTTCGAGGAAGCGTTCCAGGTACAGCGCGGCGGTCACCGAGCCGGCCATGCGCGAACCGGCATTGGCCAGGTCGGCAATGCCGCTGCTCAGATAGCGCAGGTAGGGCCGCCACAGCGGCATGCGCCAGACCGGGTCATGGGTTGCGTCGCCGGCCTGCAGCCACTGCTGCGCCACCGTGTCGTCGTTGCTGAAGAGCGCCGGCAGATCCGGACCCAGCGCGATGCGTGCGGCACCGGTAAGAGTGGCGAAATCCAGCACAAGGTCCGGCTTCTGCTCACCGGCGAAGGTCAGCGCATCGCACAGGATCACGCGGCCTTCGGCATCGGTGTTGTCGATTTCCACGCTCAGGCCCTTGCGGGTGGCGATCACTTCGCCCGGGCGGAACGCATCCGGACCGATCGCATTTTCCACCGCCGGCACCAGCAGCGTCAGGCGCACCGGCAGTCCGCGCGCCATCACCAGGCCGGCCAGGGCCAGCGCATGCGCGGCGCCACCCATGTCCTTCTTCATGTTGCGCATGCCGTCGGCCGGCTTGATGTCCAGGCCGCCGGTATCAAAGCACACGCCCTTGCCGACCAGCACCAGTGCCGGGTCGGTTTCCTTGCCCCAGCGCAGCACCACCAGGCGCGGCGCACGGTGCGAAGCGCGGCCCACGGCGTGGATGGCCGGGAAGTTCTGCTTCAGCAGTTCATCGCCGGTGATCGCCTCGACCTGCGCACCATGTGCATCGGCCAGTGCACGCGCGGCGTCTTCCAGCTGCTGCGGCCCCATGTCTTCGGTCGGGGTGTTGACCCAGTCGCGCACGCGCAGGCTGGCGGCGATCAGGTCGGCCACTTCGCCGGACGGTGCGGCCACCAGCTGCGCCGGGGCGCGGTTGCGCTTGCGGTAACGGTCGAAGCGGTAGCTGCCCAAGCCCCAGCCCAGCTGCAGCAGCGCCTGTTCGGCGGCAGGCAGTTCATTGGCCAGCTGCCAGACACTGCCTTCCGGCAGCGCGTGCGGCGCATGCGCATAGCTGTAGGCATCGGCGCGATCACCGACACCGATCACCGCGCCGGCCAGGCCCTCACTGCCGGGCAGCAGGGCCACGCTGTGCGCACCGGCAGTGAAACCCTGCGAGGCCAGCCAGGCCTGGGTGGCGGCCGGTTGGCCGCCCTTCCAGGCGGCGAACTGCTCGCGGTCCAGCACGTACAGCGGCAGCGCCGCGGTGGTGTCGGCGGTGAAACCAGTGATCTCGCTCATGCGTCAGGTACTCCGGGATGCGGCGGCGTCGAGGTTGGCGTCCAACCAGTCGGCCAGGCCGGTGAGGGTGTCGAACTGCAGGTCCGGCTGCAGTTTCGGATGGGTCCAGGTGGCTGCTTCGCGGTTGATCCAGCACCCGCGCAGGCCGGCGGCGATCGCCCCGGCCACGTCCATTTCGGCGTGGTCGCCGACATGCAGTACCTGTGCCGGCGCCACACCCAGTCGGGTGCAGGCGGCGTGGAAAATGCTTGCCTCCGGCTTGGCCGCGCCGTGTTCGCGCGCGCCCAGCTGGAAGGCGAAATGATGCGCCAGGCCGATCCGCTCCAGATCGGCGTTGCCGTTGCTCAGCGCTGCCACCGGCACCCGCGCGGCAATCCGCGCCAGCGCATCGATCGCATCGGGATAGCACTCGACCTGATTGCGCGCGGCGTAGAACGCTTCGTACGCTGGCTCCAGCAGATCGAGGCTGGCGCCACTGGCGTGCAGCGCTTCGTGCAGGGTCAGCCGGCGCAGTGCGCTCAGGTCGTGATGGAGGTGCGGATGGGCGTGGTACAGGCGCTCGCGCAGTTCGCGCATTGCCGCCACCGGATACATCTCGGCCGTGGCGGGGCTGTGTTCACGCATCCACTCGTGCAGGACCAGGTCGATGCGGGCGCCGATCGGAGCGAACGGCCACAGCGTGTCGTCAAGGTCGAGAGTGATGGCTTGGACGGGGAAATTCACCCCGCCATTCTACGCCTGCCCGCGCGGGCTTTCATTCCAGCAGCCGTGCCCAGCCCTGCATGCCGTCCAGCCGTGCCAGCACCAGCTTGATGCAGACCAGCAGCGGCACCGCCAGCAGCAGGCCGATCATGCCCCAGGCCCAGCCGAACACCATCAGCGCCAGGATCAGCACCAGCGGCGACAGCTTCATGCGCCGGCCCAGCACGATCGGGGTCACCATCTGCCCTTCCAGAGTGTGCAGGGCCAGGTACGCGGCCGCCGGCAGCAGCGCCTGCAGCGGGTCGCGGAATTCCACGAAGCCCATCAGCAGCATCAGTGCCACGCCGATCAGCGGGCCGACGTACGGGGCAAAATTCAGCAGCGCAGCCACCGTGCCCCACAGCAGCGCCTCCTGCAGGCCGATGCCGAGCAGCATCAGCACGCCTGCGAACACCAGCCCGACCAGGGTGTTGATCACGCTGATGGTCAGCACGTAGCGCGAGACCTCGCGCTCGATCGACCGCAGGATGTCGGCGGTGAAGCGCTGCTGCTGGCGGTTCGGGAACAGCGCGATTGCCGCGCGCTGCAGGCTCTGCCCATAGATCATGAAGAACAGGGTCAGCAGCACCACGGCCAGCACCGAGGCGGCAAGCCGTGGCGCGCGGGTCAGCATGCGGTACGGGTCGTCGAGCTGGGTGCGGATCACCTGCACCTTGTGGTTGCTGTCGCCGCCGGCGACGCGCGCGAAGTTCTCCGCCGCCTGGTTGGCCTGCTGCACCGGCTTGGTCAGGTCCTGCACCTGGCGGGCGACCTTGCGCAGCTGCTGCGGGGCTTCCTGCGCCCATTCCATCGCCGGGCCGATCAATTGCACCGCCAGCGAACCGGTCACGCCCAGGCCGGCGCCGAGAATCAGCAGTGCGCCCAGCGCGCGCGGAATCCACAGTTTCTGCAGCAGGCGCAGGATCGGGTTGCCGACCAGTGCGAAGAACATCGCCAGCAGCACCGGCAGGATGATGTCCTGCGCAGCCCACAGCGTGTAGCCCACCGCCAGGGTCGCCAGCACCACCAGCGACATCGGCCCGCGTGGGCGAGACGGAGGCGGCAGCGGTGCCTCCGGGTCCTGCGGATCGGCTGGTGACAGGGACAGGGAGGACTCGCTCATCGACGCATCAGCCGGAAAGGGGAGCGCATTATCCGCCGGCCGCGATCGGCGCGGCGGATTCCATGGATCAACGTTCGGACAGTTCGGTGGCGGCTTCGGCCGGGCGCGGTTCGCGCAGGTCCGGTTCCGCCTCCGGCACAGCTCGCGCCGCCGCTGCGGGCCGCGCTTCAGCGGCGGAGGCCGCTGCGTGTGCCTGTTCGCTGGCATCGCCGGCTTCTTCGGCCGCATCGTCGGCGGTGGCCGCCGCCTGCGCCGCCATCGCCGTGGCGAACGCTGCCTGCGCACTGGCGAACAGGTTCGAGACCGAACCCACCATCTGCAGCCAGCGCGCACCGTTGACCTTGCCCGGCATTTCCAGCTTGCCGGCAATGAAGCCACCGGCCAGGCCCACTACCACGATGCGTAGTGGCGACCAGCCCTGGCGCCAGACCTGGCTGAGCGTGGACCAGTGGTCCTGGGTCTCGACCAGACGCACGGTCACCACCTGTTCGCAGCGCTTCACCCGCCGCTGCAGCGCACCGAACTTCATGGCTTGCCCTCTGGCAGCTGCACATCGGCATCGGGGTCGTCTTCGCTGGGCTCGTCGAACAGGCCCAGGCGGGACAGCTGGCGCCGGGTGGCGTGCATGCCGGTGTGGTGGAAGAAGTAGGACACCCGCCAGATCGCATAACCGGTGACGGCCAGGCTCAGCAGCGAGGTGATCAGCAGGGCCTGCAGCCAGCTCAGGCCCCAGCTTTGCAGCAGGGCGATGAGGGTGGCGGCCATCAGCAGCCAGGCCGACGCACCGAACACGATCGCTACCCCGGCCCAGGCCAGTGCACGGCCGAATGCGCTGCGAGCCAGCGCGAAGTCGGCCGAGGCCAGCCGGCGCAGGGAACGCAGCGAGTGCTTGGCCGAATCGGCAGCGGCACGACCGGCCGCGCCGACCTGGCGGATGCTCTCATCCAGCGGCGGGGTGGCCGCCGGATCAGGGGCTTGCGCGTTGTCTTCGCTCACGCCGCGGCTTACTTGTCGCTGCTGCCGCGGGCCAGCTTGGCGATGATCCAGCCGGCAGCGAAGGCCACGCCGAACGAGGCCAGCGGACGTTCGCGGATCAGCTCGGCGGCGCTGTCGATCAGGTCCTTGCCCTTGTCCATCAGTGCATCGACCTGTTCCTTGGCAGCGGCCCCGCCGAACTCGGCGGCGGCCAGGCCGGACAGCGCGCTGTCGGACAGTTCAGCCTTGACGTTGGCCTTGCCGATCCGCAGTTCGTCGGTCGCGGCACCGGTTGCGCCCTTGATCGCACCGCCGGCGGCCGTGGCGGCCTGCTTCAGGTGGGAACCGGCTTCACCCAGGTGTTCCTTCAGGTTCTCGGTATTGGTGGGGCTCATCGAATCACTCCTGTTGCGATGGGGGAACGGGCGTCGGCGGTGCCGACCTGGACTGACAGCAATAGCATTGCCGGGGTATAGGGGGTGTTACGGCAGGGCGATCAGCGCATCACGAGCTGGCCCTGCTGCTGGCCATTGTTGCGCAGCACGCGCACCACCAGGGTCGGCGGGCGTTGCTGGAAATTGGCACGCCAGCTGGCCAGGTCGGCAAATTCACCCACGGTGGCGTCGGTGATGATGTCGCCCTGCTGCAGGCCGTTGCTGGCCGCGCGGCTGCCGCGCTTGACCTCGCTGACCAGTACGCCGCCGACCCCCGACTGCCGCAGCGACTCGGGCAGGTCGACGAAGGTGGCGCCGGTCAGCCGCGGGTCCAGGCTCTCGCCGGTGACCGCACGTGCCTGTTCCTTCAGCGTTGCCTTGATCTGCACGGGCTTGCCTTCGCGGCGGACGTCCAGCGTCATCGGGCTGCCGACGGCGGCCAGGCCTTCCACGTTGTGCAGGGCTTCGGCGCTGTCCACGCGTTGGCCGTTGGCCGAGACCACCACGTCGCCCGGCTTCAGCCCGGCTGCGGCAGCGGCCGAGCCGGCCAGCACGCGGGTGATCAGCGCACCACGTGTTTCGGCCAGGCCCAGTCCCTGCGCAATCTGCGCGGTCAGGTTCTGGCTTTCCACCCCCAGCGTGCCGCGCACCACCACGCCGTGCTTGACCAGCTGGTCGACCACGCTGCGCGCCAGGTTCGATGGAATCGCCAGGCCCAGGCCGATGTTGCCGGCCATGCTGCCCTGCGGGTTGAAGCTGGCGGTATTGATGCCGACCAGCTGCCCCTGCAGGTCGACCAGTGCACCACCGGAATTGCCGGGATTGATCGACGCATCGGTCTGGATGAAGTTCTGGTAGCCCAGCCCGCGGATGCCGCTGCGGCCCACCGCCGAGACGATGCCGGACGTGACCGTCTGGCTGAAGCCGAACGGGTTGCCGATGGCCACGACGAAGTCGCCGACCCGCAGCTGGTCGCTGTTGCCCAGCTTGATGTCGGTGAGGTTCTGCGCCGGAATGCGGATCAGGGCGATGTCGGTATCGCGGTCCGAACCCAGGAACTGGGCCTTGACCGTGCGCCCGTCGGCCAGTGTCACCTGCACGTCATCGGCGTTCTCGATGACATGGTGGTTGGTCAGTACCAGGCCTTCCTTGGCGTCGATGATCACGCCGGAGCCGAGCGATTCGTTGATGCGTTCCTGCGGGATGTCCGGGAACAGGCGGCGGAAGAACGGGTCGTTGAAGAAGGGATTGCGTACGCGAACCACCTGCTTGGTGTTGACGCTGACCACCGCCGGCATCGCCTTCTCCAGCATCGGTGCCAGTGACGGTACCGCCTGTCCGGCCACCGAGGCCGGCAACGCTGCGGTGGTCGGCAGGACCGCCGGCAGCGGCGCGGCGTCGGCACGATTGTCCAGGTGGGCATTGATGCCGGTGGCAACGAAGCCACCGAAGGCGGCGGCGATTGCGAGCGTGAGCAGGGTGGGAAGCGGTCGCATGGGAGTCGGTTCGCTGGCGTGGGTGGGGGCTGTTCGGGCCTACGGTAAAACAAGCTGAATGAGTGTGTCGCGATCTGGATAAATGCGCCATGAAAACGGGGGCCTCGAAGGTGGGAGCGCGGGGGCCAAAAGCGCGGTTGTGGTGACACCCGGGCAGGTGATGGGTGCGCCACTCAAGGCCAACGCGCACCGCACTGGCACAGGCGGATACTTGCGCAGTTCCGCGCAGGCGGCTGCCGCAATGCGCCACGACGGATGCCGGACGCTGCGTCCGTGCATGTGCGCGCGACGACGGCCAGACAATGCTGGGTTCGCGTGGCGCAGCACTGAAAAAAAGGGGTTTGCTGCGAACCGCAGGTGGCAACAGGGGCTGCTGCGTACACCATCGGCGTCGCAACAGATGCGATTGCTGGCACATGCCCCGTTCCACGATCGTCAATGTCGGTATAGCATCGCCCCGTTTTGATACTTAAGGCCCGCAGGAGGGCAACATGAGCAACGGTAATGGTGTGTCGGTCGTGACCGACGCTGTCGAGAACGTGAAAGAAACCGCCACCAACGTCGGCGAGACCATCGCCCACGCCGCCGAAGACGCAGTGAAGTCGGTCAAGAAGACCGTCAAGCGCGCCAGCAAGGCTGCCGGTACCCGCGTTGCCAAGGCCAAGAAGGCCGTGGCCAAGGTCGAGAAGACCGTTGCCAAGAAGGCCGAGAACGCTGCCAAGTCGGTCGGCAAGACGGTTGCCAACGCCAGGAAGAAGCTGGAAGCGGCCAAGAAGAACGCCAAGGCCGAAGCTGCTGCCCTGAAGAAGGAAGTGGCGAAGAAGAAGGCGGCTGCGGGCAAGGCCGTGACCAAGAAGGCCGCCGCTGCCAAGAAGACCACCAAGGCCGCCACCAAGGCTGCCGGCAAGAAGGTCGCCACCGTGAAGAAGGCCGCCACCAAGAAGGCTGCTGTCGCGAAGAAGACCGTTGCCAAGAAGACCACGGCCGCCAAGAAGGTGGTTGGCAAGAAGGTCGCCACCGCCAAGAAGGCTGTGGCCAAGAAGACCGTCGCCGCCAAGAAGGTTGCCGGCAAGAAGGCAGTGGCTGCGAAGAAGGTTGTCGGCAAGAAGGTTGCCGCCACCAGGAAGGTCGCCACCAAGAAGACCGCCGCCGCCAAGAAGGTTGTCGGCAAGAAGGCTGCCGTCGCCAAGAAGGCCGTTGCCAGGAAGACCACTGCTGCCAAGAAGGCTGTCGGCAGGAAGGTCGCTTCGACCAAGAAGGTCGTCGCCAAGAAGGCTGCACCGCTGAAGAAGGTCGCCGCCAAGAAGGCTCCGGCCAAGAAGGCTGTTGCCAGGAAGGCCCCGGTCAAGGCCGTGCGCAAGGTCGCCAAGCGCAAGTAATTGCGCCGTGACCGAAGGCCCTGCCGCCCACCGGGTGGTGGGGCCTTTCGCGTTTTCGGGGCGCGGTCTGGCGCAAGATGCAGATTCTTCCCGCCGGAGCCCCAGCATGCGCGGTATCGATTTCAGTTCCTGGCAGGGCGTGCTGTCCACGTTGGCCGGCCTGGTCCTGATCACCCTGCTGGGCGTGGGCATCCGCCTGCTGGTGATGCAGACCCTGCAGCAGCGTCGCGAGCGCGAGAACCGGCAGATCAACGAGCGGCTGCGCACACTGATGGCGGCCTACAAGACCCTGGGCGGTTCATTCACTGGTGAACTGGGCGTGGATCCCAGCCATCGCCGTGATCTGCGCCAGCGCGAAGCAGCCGAAGGCATCGCCGAACCGCGTTCAGATCGAACGCGCCGCATCCGCGATGCGGTCGAGGCCGCGCTCTCGGACATCCTGTTGCTGGGCACCGACGAACAGGTGCGGCTGGCCGCGCGCGCTGCCAACGAACTGGCACAGGGGCGACCGGTGCATACCCACGAACTGGTGGTCTCGCTGCGCGACTTCGTGCGCGAAGCGCTGGACCTGGCGCCGATTCCTCCCGACCTGCCGATTCCGCCGCAGGGGCCGACCCGCCCCGCTGCCAGTGGTGGCGGCAAGGGGCGCAACGATGGCGATGCCAAGGGCGGCCGTGCGGGTGGTGGCGGAGGTGGGGGCGGCGGAATGGGCGCTGGCATGGGCGGCATGGGCCTCGGTGCCGGCGCCGCACTGGGCGCCGGCCATGCCGCTGCCAGCGATGAAACGGACGCGCGCTGAGCACGTCCGCCGGGTTCAGCGGGTCAGCTCGTAGATCGGCACGAAGCCGCCGTAGATCATCCGCGCACCGTCAAACGGCATCGGATTCTTCGTTGGATCAAACCGCGGGTCTTCCATCATCTTCTTCATACCGGCGTCGCGGGTCGATTTGTCGGGCCATTCGATCCAGGAAAACACCACCGTCTCGTCCGGCGTGGCTTTCACCGCGCCGAAGAAATCGGTGGTCTTGCCATGCGGCACGTCATCGCCCCAGCACTCCACCACGCGCAGTGCGCCGTACTCGATGAAGACCGGATTTCCTGTGCGTGCATGGGCGAGGAACTTCTCCTTGTTGGCGGTGGGAACCGCCAGGACGAAACCATCGATGTAGCTCATTGCCAGCCTCCGGATGGACCGTGCCACATGCACGGCCTTCAAGTACACGACGAACCAGCGCGGCGGGGATCGACATCCCGCGTACGCCTGTTCAGCCCGGGCCACCCGGGAGCGGGGCCAGCGCCGTATCCGGTGGCTGCTGGCCGGCCAGGTGGCGCACGAAGTAGTCCCACATGCGGTGCGTATAGGTGGCGTCGTTGCGGAACAGTTCGTGGTCCTGTCGAGCCAGGTACAGCAGGTCGTAGCGACGCTGGGCCTTGTTCAGGGCCGCGGCCAGCTGCAGGGTCAGCGCGGGTGGCGCGTTCTCGTCCAGTTCGCCATAGACCAGCAGCAGATGCCCGCGCAGGTTGCTGGCCAGCGCCGCATTGTCGAGACCGGCAAAGGGGGCCGGCACGCCATCGGCCATGGCTGTAGCTGGCACCACGCCACCGAACAGCCGGTCCATGCCGTGCAGGGCGCCGCCGTACATGCCCTGAAAATTGTGGCTGCCGGCCGAGGCCACGGCCACCCTGTAGAACGCGGGGTAGCGCAGCAGGGCACGCGCCGCGCTGTAGCCGCCGAACGAATGCCCATAGATGCCGACCCGCTGCAGGTCGATACCCTGGTAGCGTTCGCCCAACTGGCGCAGTGCGGCCACATGGTCATCGAGCTGTACATCGGCGCCGTGCAGAAAGCTGCTGTCATGGAATGCCTTGTCGCGGCCGCCGGTTCCGCGGGCATCGATGCTGACCACCACGAAGCCTAGCTCGGCGAGGCTGGCGCGGGATACCGGGTTCTGCGCCGAGACCGCTTCGGCATAGGTGACCGGCGCATTGCTGATGAAAGCACCGCCGTACATCGCGTCGATCACCGGGAAGCTGCCGTCATCGCGATAGTTGCGGGGCAGGTAGATGGTGGCGAAGATCGGCGTGCGCCCGTCGGCGGCCAGCAGCCGCTCGCGCCGTGGCGGCCGCCAGCCAGCAGTGATGACCGCCTGCGCATCCGCAGCCTCCAGCACCATCACTTCGCGGCCATCGTCGCTGGCGCGCAGCACCGTGCGTGGCGGCTGCGCGAGGCTGGACACCGTATCCACCAGGTAGCCACCGCCGGGCGACAGCGCTTGCGGAGCACGTCCACCGAACAGCATGCCGGTGCCCGCATCAGCCAGGTGGTCGTCGCCATCGGCGGCCAGGCGCTGCACCGCTCCGCCGTGCAGCGGTACCCGGTACAGGCCACGCACGTAGGGATCGCCGCCCTCGACACCGCCGGCACTGAAGTATGCCCAATCGCCTGCGCTGTCCACGCCGAGCAGGTCCCGCACCGCCCACCGGCCGCCGGTGAGCTGGCCCATCACCTTGCCGTCGGACAGGCGCACCCGGTACAGATGGCCCCAGCCATCGCGCTGCGAGAACCACACGGCGGTGTCCCGGCCGGGCAGGATTGCCACCGCTGGCCGGTTGTAGGAATACACGTTGAGCTGCAGGCGGGTATCACTGGACTCCTCCAGCACGGTGCGCAGCGCACCGCTGCCGGCGTCGATCTCTACCAGGCGCAGGCGCCGTGGCATGCCGAAGTGCGCCATCGCGGCGTACAACCGGCCACCGTCCCAGCCCAGGATGCCCGCCTCGCTCAGGATGTTCCAGCCCTCGGGCAGGGTGATGTCCTGCTGCCGGCCGCTGCGTACATCGACGATGTACAGGCTGTCGCGCACCTGCTGTGCATCGCCCAGTACCCCCAGCTTCACGGTGTGCACGCGTGGGCGCGCGCTGTTGGCCGGCGTGCTTTCCAGATAGGGGTAGTCCTGCAGCGCACGCTCGTCGTAGCGGATGCCGGCCACGTAGCGGCCATCCGGTGACCAGCCGACCGCAAACGGCCGCACCGGCATCCGGCCCTGGCGGCGCGGAATGCCGCGGAGGGTGAAGTCCGGCAGTACGCCATAACCATGACCGGGTTCGCCGCCGGTGGTCAGTGCCCGTGCTGCCGTTCCGGGCGACTGCAGCCACAGATTGTGGTCGCGCACCTGCAGCCAGGCATTGCCAGCGGGCGAAAGCAACGCATCTGCCGGCGGCATCGCATCCTGCGACGGCGCGCATTGCCAGCGCGGCCACCGGCAATCGATCGGCGCCTCGCCGCTGAATCGCAGGCGCAGGCCATCGTCGGTTGCCTGCACGCTGGCCAGTCGCAGGCGTGGCCCGCTGGCACCGAAGGGCGCCACCGCGCTGTCCAGTGCGGCGGGCTCGAACAGGACCTCGCCAGTGGCCTGTAGCGGGTCGACCAGTACCGCCTGGCGTCGACCGCGTGCATCCTCGCGCTCATACCAGAAGCGGCCATCGGCCAGCCAGTTCGGCACGACCGAGGCATTGCGCAATGCACCGCGCAGGTGGCTGTCGTGCACGCGCTCGGCGCGCTGGTAATCAGAAGGCTGCAGTGGCTGAGCCGATACAGTGGAACACCCGTCGATGAAGGCGAGGACGACAGCGCAGAGCGGGAACCGCAGCGGGGCAGGCACGTGCAAGGCAACCTCCTGTTGCAAGGGTCAGCGGAACTCGAATGCACGCGCGCCGCGCGCGTATGCCAGATACAGCCTGAATCAAGCCAAAAAATTCAGCAATGCGAAGGCTGCTGTTTTCAGGGAGCGTTGTGGCGAATAACGGAGAATTTACATTCCCGATGCGATGGCGCCCTGGCGCTGCTGCACACCATAAGAAAGTAAAGGTGTACCCCCATGAAGAATTCGCTGATTGCTCTGGCCCTGGCCGCCGCCCTGCCGTTCACCGCCTCGGCTGCTGAGAACCTGTCCTACAACTACGCCGAAGCCGACTACGCCAAGACCGACAACGACGCGTTCAAGTCCGACGGTTGGGGTGTGAAGGGTTCGTACGGCTTCCTGCCGAACTTCCACGCTTTCGGTGAGTACAGCCGTCAGGAATTCGACCACACCAACGTCAAGCTGGACCAGTGGAAGATCGGTGCCGGCTACAACGTTGAAATCGCTCCGAGCACCGACTTCGTTGCCCGCGTTGCCTACCAGAAGCTCGACCAGAAGCATGGCCTGGACTTCAACGGCTACAGCGCTGAAGCCGGTATCCGCACTGCCTTCGGCGCCCACGCCGAGGTCTACGGCATGGTTGGCTACGAAGACTACGCTAAGAAGCACGGCGTGAATCCGGAAGGCCAGTGGTACGGCCGCCTGGGTGGCCAGGTCAAGCTGAACCAGAACTGGGGCCTGAACGGCGAACTGAAGATGAATCGCGACGGCGACAAGGAATACACCGTCGGCCCGCGCTTCAGCTGGTAACTGCTGTTCCGGCGCGCCTGCGCGCTGGAGGCGTCTCGACAGGCCCGGCTCTTGCCGGGCCTGTTGCGTTTGTGGCGGCGCGAAACAAAATGCCGTCTGACTGGTGGCGCACGCGGGCCGAGCATTGCAAGGAATTGGATTCCGCCGCTGCGGGCACCGGCCTACGGTGGATGTTCCATGTTGCCTGGACAGGCCGCGATGCCACCGACACTCCCGCCCCTGCGGCCTGATCGGCCACGACGCCTGGCGCTGCTGGATCCGCACCCGGTACTTCGGTTGGGCGTGGAAGTTCTGCTCCGCCAACACAGTGGTGTGCAGGTGCGCGTGAGCCTGTCCAACGAGGCGCACCTGCTGCAGCTGCTGGAGCGCAGCCCGAGGTGTGTCGACCTGCTGCTGATCGATGCGCTGCCGATGGGCGACCTGGGCGATGGATTGGCCCTGCTGCGCGTGCTGTCGCAGCGCTGGCCGGCGCTGCCGGTGCTGGTGCTCTCGGCGCACTGCAACGCCAGTACGGTGACCACCGCGATGCGAGCCGGCGCGCGCGGCTTCCTGTCCAAGTCGATGCCACCGGAGACGTTGCTGCGCGCCATTGACGTGGTCGCTCGCGGAGGGCGCTTCGTGCCACCGGAACTACGCGAGGAGCTGAAGCTGCCACGCACACGCCGGGTATCTGCACCGGTGCTGACGCCGCTGAGCCAGCGCGAGCGTGAAGTGCTCGGGTTGGTGCTGAAGGGCGTCAGCACCAGTGAAATGGCCCTGCGCTCAGGGCGCTCGGCCAGCACCATCAGCTCGCAGAAGACGTCGGCCTACCGCAAGCTCGGCATCCGCGGGGATGGTGACCTGTTCCGCTTCCGCCACCTGCTCGAATGCGGCTGAGCGGCCTTACTCGCCCTGGTACTGCTTCTCTTCCACCAGCGCCGAACCGGCCACGCGGTTGATCTCGTTCTTCACCTGCACGCGCTCGCCATTGGTGCCATAGACACCGCGTGCCAGCTGGATGAACGCATCGTCGAACACCTGGGCCGCTTCCTTGTCGCGCAGCTGGTCCTGGATGTCCCACATGCGTTCGTTGATCGCCTTCAGCTGCTGCTTCAGCGCGTCCAATGCCGGCTGCGCCTGCAGCTGCTGCTGCAGCAAGGGCAACAGGCCATCCAGTTCGGTGCGCACGTTGGCCAGCTTGGCAGCATCGTCGATGCGCTCGGCCTTGATCTCGAGAATGGTGATCTTGTCGATCAGCTCGCCGATCGATACCGGGGTCAGGATGGCGTCCACGTGGTTGGTTCCTGGAAACAAGGCGCCATGATACCGCGCGGCTGGCACGTAGCCTCCATCCACGGGATTTACGCCGAATTTGCGCTGCAGGCCGGGCAGCGCCCTCGATCCGTTACGGCGGCGCCCCCGACACTGCCGTCCCGGCGGCGCGACCGCCTTCGACGAGGAACACAGTGCAGTGAACAGCAAGGAGACGATGGCGGCGCTGGTGGCCACCCTGGCAGGGCTGCTCGGGATCGGCAGCGCGCAGGCACAGGTGCAGGCCAGTGGCAGTGCTGCATTGACCAGCGACTACGTGTGGCGTGGCAGCTCGCAGAGCGATGGCGACCCGGCGGTGCAGGCCGGCGCGAAGGTCTCGATCCCGTCGGGATGGTACGCCAGCGTGTGGGGTTCGAACGTTTCGTTCAAACCGGACAATGGCGCGCGCAGCGAGTTCGACTTGGTGGCCGGCTGGTCCGGCGCACTGGCGCCGGCCTGGAACCTGGATGCGAACCTGACCCGCTACGTGTACCCGGGCACCGGCCGCACGCTGGACTGGACCGAACTCAACACCACGTTGACCTGGAAGCAGCGTGCCTGGCTGCAGGTCGCCCATTCCAGCGATGCACTGGCCGGTGGCCATCGCGGCACCTATGCCCAGCTGGGTGTGCGTGTGCCGCTGCACGAACGCGTCCGCCTGGAAGCGGCGGTGGGCCAGTACTGGCTGGCCACCGCGCAGGGCCCGGACTACCTGCATGGCCAGCTCAGTGCCATTGCCACGCTGGCCCCGGCATGGGAGCTGCGTGCCACCGTGCACGACACCGACAGTGCGGCCAAGCGCCTGTTCCCGGGTAACGCCGGTGGACGCTGGGAGCTGGCGCTGCAGGGCAGTTTCTAATTCGACGATGCCGCCTGGCGCGCACGCAGCGCGCCGGGCAGCCACAGCAGCAGGGCCAGCACGGCCACGGCGGCACCGGCCACGCAGACACCGGTCCAGCCGAAGCGCTGGTAGACCTGTGCAGACAGCAACGAGCCCAGCGAGCCGCCGATGAAATAGCCGGTCATGTAGCCGGCATTGAGGCGGTTGCGTGCCGCAGGCTGCAGCGCATAGATCAGGTTCTGGTTGCTGACATGCAGCAGCTGCGCGGCCAGGTCCAGCACCACCACGCCGACCAGCAGCGCCAGCAGCGAGTGGGCCGACAGCCCCAGTGGCAGCCACGACAGCAGCAACAGCGCCAGTGCAATGGCGGTGGCACGTCCGGTCTGGCCACGGTCGGACATGCGACCAGCCAGACCCGCCGCCAGCGTCCCGGCCGCACCGACCAGCCCGAACAGGCCGATGGTGGCGTCGCTGTAGGCGTACGGCGGTTGTGCCAGCAGGAATGCGAGCGGGGTCCAGAAGATCGCGAACATGGCGAAGCTGCAGGCCCCCAGCAGCGTGCGCTGGCGCAGCACCGGTTCCCGCACGAACAGCTCGCCGATGGAGCGCAGCAATGCGAAATAGCCAAGGCCGGCGCTGTGGTGGAATCGCGGCAGGCCGCGCTGCAATGCCAGTGCGGTCAGCACCAGGGTGGCAGCGGCGATCGCGTACACCAGGCGCCAGTCGCCCAGGCTGGAAAGCAGACCGGCCACGGTGCGCGCCAGCAGGATGCCCAGCAGCAGGCCACTCATCAATGTTCCGACCACGCGGCCACGATGTTCCGGCGCGGCCAGCGTGGCGGCGAACGGCACCAGCACCTGGGCCACCACCGAAAACAGGCCGGTGATCGCGGTGCCCACCAGCAACCAGGTCAGCGACGGTGCGCAGGCACTGATCACCAGTCCGCCCGCCGACAGCAGGCTCATCACCACGATCAGGCGGCGGCGTTCGAACAGGTCACCCAGCGGCACCAGCAGGATCAAGCCGGCGGCATAGCTCAGCTGCGCGGCGGTAACCACCATGCCGACCTGGCCGAACGGCACGCCGAAGGCGTCGGCGATGGTGTGCAGCAGCGGTTGCGCGTAGTAGTTGCTGGCCACGGCCACGCCGGTGGCGACCGACATCAGCAGCACCTGCCAACGGTGCAGAGGGGGAAGGGACGGGCTCACGCGATGTTCCAGGAAGCGGGGGGCACAGTGTCCGCCTGCTGCGAGCATGATGGAAATGAATCATCATCATCCATGCCATCTGAAAACAAGATAGTTGTATGAACCTCAAGCAGCTCGAGTTCGCCGTGGCGCTGGCCGAGGAGGGCAATTTCACCCGTGCCGCCGAGCGCTGCCACGTGGTGCAGTCCGCGCTCAGCCACCAGATCGCCCATCTTGAACAGGAACTGGGTGCCACGCTGTTCGAGCGCCTGCCGCGCCAGGTGCGGGCCACCGCCGCCGGCGAGGCGTTGCTGGTGCACGCACGCCAGGTGCTGGCCAGCCTGCGCCACCTGCGCGCCGACGTAGCCGCCGTCAGTGGCGAAGTGCGTGGGTTGCTGGCCATCGGGCAGATTTCCTCGCTGACCGGAATCGACGTTGTGGCGATGCTGGCGGCCTTCCAGCGCGTGCACCCGCAGGTGGAGTTCCAGTTGCGCGTGGACAAGAGCGAGGACCTGATCGCGCAGGTACAGTCGCGCGCGCTGGATGTGGCACTGGTCGGCCTGGCGCCTTCGGCAGCGCTGGACGGTGTCTGCCATCAGGTGCTGCAGGAGGAGGATCTGGTGGCGGTACTGGCGCCATCGCACCGGCTGGCCGGGCGCAAGCGGCTGCCATTGGCCGCACTGCAGGATGAAGCACTGGTCGATTTCCCGCGCGGCACCGGCGCACGCCGGCAGACCGATGATGCTTTTGCCGCAGCCGGACTGCCGCACACGGTCCGTTTCGAGGTCAACCTGATGGAACTGGTCGAGCGCTTCGTCCGCCATGGGTTGGCAGTCGGCATCGTGCCGGCATTGATCGCCGATGGGTTTCAGGGCGTGGTGCAGATTCCGCTGCAGCCGACCCCGACCCGGCGCGTGCACCTGGTCTGGCAGCGCCTGCCGACACCAGCGGCGCGGGCGTTCGTCGACGCCGTGCTCAACCGCGCAGGCGCAGGCTCAGGCCCTTGAGGAAGTTGCGCAGCATCTGGTCCAGGCAACGCCGGTAGTTGGCGTGCCCGGGTTGGCGGAACAGCGCGCCCACTTCCGACTTGGAGACATTGAAACCTGCGCTGGCAAAGATCTCCATCAGGTCCACGTCGCGCAGCTGGAACGCCACGCGCAGCTTCTTCAGCACCAGGTTGTTGTCGATGCGGGTTTCCACTGCGCGCTGCGGCTGGCTCTCGTCGCGGCCACGCAGGTGCACGATCAGGCCGTCGAGGAAGTGCGCCAGCGCGCTGTCGTTCATCGCCTCGAAACCGGCTTCGTCCTCGCGGCGCAGCCAGGCCTTCACCTGCCCGGTATCCACGGCAAAGGCCGGGTCGGCCATCTGGCACAGGGCGACCACGTGCTGGTCACCCAGGTCCAGGGAGTAGCGCACGCTGCGCAGGACATCATTGTTGATCATGGCCCAATTGTACCGGCCCCTGGCGTGTCACCGGAGTGTCATCGAACTGCAGCATCGTGAGCACTCGTTAGCTGGGACCCTTGCATGCGCCGGTATCTGTTTTCCGCACTACTGCTCGCCGGCAGCTTCGCTGCCTTCGCCCAGGACCGCTTCGTACCCGTCGAGCGGCGCCTCAGTGCATCCCAACTGGCCGAGGTCGGGCTCAGTCCAGCGCAGTTGCAGGCGTTGAACCGGGTACTGCGCGAGGCAGAGAGCACGACCGCTGCGTCGACGGCAGCGGTGGCCCCGGTCGCTGCGCCGCTGCCTGCCAATGTGCCGGCACCGGCAGCAATGCATCTGGGCCTGGATGACGAACCGGTCAGTGCCCGTGTAGTCGGAGAGGTCGCAGGCTGGCAGCCCGGCACGCTGTTCACCCTTGATAACGGCCAGCAATGGCAGGTGATGAAGGGACAGATGAAGCTGCGCAAGGTGTTGCAGTCGCCTCAGATCGCCGTTGTTCCTGGAATTGCCGGGCGCTGGTTCCTGCAGGTCGACGAAGACCTGCCCAAGGCCAGAGTGTTTCGCGTGCGTTGAGCCGGGTGGACGGCTGGACGGCGGGCAACTCAGGACGGGCCGGGAATGCCAGAATGGGCGTCCGGTTTTTCCCCCCTGGAGTTGCCTGATGACCCGCACTGTCCTGATTACCGGCGCCACGTCCGGCTTCGGCGCCGCCGCCGTCCACCGCTTCGCCCAGGCCGGCTGGAAAGTGATCGCCACCGGCCGCCGCGGCGAACGCCTGCAGCCGCTGGTCGAGCGCTACGGCAAGGACGTGGTGCATGCCGCCGCCTTCGACATCCGCGATGCGGTGGCGATGGAGGCGGCCCTGCTGGCGCTGCCGCCGGCCTTTGGCGAGATCGACCTGCTGGTCAACAACGCCGGCCTGGCGCAGGGCACCGCGCCGGCACAGAGCGCCACGCTGTCGGACTGGACCACGATGATCGACACCAACATCACCGCGCTGGTGACCCTGACCCACCGCCTGCTGCCGCAGCTGGTGGAGCGCAAGGGCGCGATCATCAACATCTCGTCGGTGGCCGGCGTCTACCCGTACCCGGGTGGCAACGCCTACGGTGGCACCAAGGCCTTCGTCAGCCAGTTCTCGCTGGGCCTGCGTTCGGACCTGCACGGCACCGGCGTGCGTGTGACCACGATCGAGCCGGGCATGGCCGAAACCGAATTCACCGTGGTACGTACCCATGGCGACCAGAACGCCTCGGACAAGCTGTACAGCGGCGCCAACCCGATGACCGCCGAAGACATCGCCGAGCAGATCTTCTGGGTGGCCAGCCTGCCGCCGCACCTCAACATCAACCGGCTGGAGCTGATGCCGGTCAGCCAGTCGTTCGCCGGATTCCAGGTCGCCCGCGAGGGCTGACCTGCTTCGCGGGTCCTGTAGAGCCGAGCCTATGCTCGGCTTCGTCTGGATTCAGCCGAGCATGGCTCGGCTCTACAGAAACGAAAAAGCCGGGCACTGCCCGGCTTTTTCATTCACATCGGCAGGCTTACTGCGCCTTGATCGCCATCGCCTGCAGGCCGGTGCCATCCAGCTTCTGCTTGGCTTCGGACAACTCGCCGGCACTGCCGTACGGGCCCATGCGCACGCGGTACACGGTCTTGCCGTTGATCTGCGCCGACTCCACGCGTGCCGCCAGGCCCATCATGGCCAGCTTGGCCTTGGTGGCTTCGGCGTCACCGGAAGCCCCAAAGGCTCCTGCCTGCAGGATGTAGCGGGCGTTGTCGGCGGCCGCTGGTGCAGCTGCGGCCGGCGGTGCCGATGCGGCGGGCGCGCTTTCCGCGCGCGGCGCCGGAGTGGCGGCCGCCGTGCTGGCCGACGGGGTTGCCGCGGCCGGGCGCTCGCTCAGCGGTGCCGGCAACGGACGGTTGGTCGCGGTTACCGGCGCGGTGCTTGCGACGCTGGCCGTTGCGGTCGGTGCCGGCGTGGCCGTACTGGCCGGCGGTACCGGCTTGCCCTCCAGCGCGGCCTGCGCGCGCGACGCTTCGGCCTTGGCCCGGCGCTGATCCTCGGCGCGCGCGCTGGCGGCCAGTTCGGCGTCGGACATTTCCACTTCCTTGCCCGGCAGCAGGGTGTAGAAGTCGTACTGCGTCGCGGCGGGCTTCTCCGGTTCGGCCGGCTTCGGCGTGGCCGGCTGCGCGGCCGGCTGGCTGCCGACATCGCTGTCGGCATCAGCGACCGGGGCCGGCTGCGCGTTCGGGTTCGGCTGCGGACCGGCACGCAGGAAGCCATCGCCTTCGCCCTTGAACAGGTTCGGCGCCGCCAGGAACACCACGGCGGCGATCGCCACACCGGCCACCAGCCACACCCATCCGGGGGTGCCCTGGCTGCTGCTGTTGCGTCGTGCCTGGGTTTTGCCGCGTCGTGCTGCCATGTGTACTGCGTCTCCTGATGCTTACATTTTTTCCGGGGCACTCACGCCCAGGAGTTCGAGGCCGTTGGCCAGCACCTGGCGCGCCGCGCAGGCCAGGGTCAGCTTGGCGTTGCGATCGGTGGCGTCGTCCACCAGCACCGGCGTCCCGTGATACCACGTGTGGAAGGCATGCGCCAATTCACGCAGGTACTGCGCCACCAGGTGCGGCTCCAGCGCCACGCCGGCCGCTTCCACCACTTCCGGATACCGCGAGATCTCGTTCATCAGCCCCAGCGAGGCATCGTCGGCCAGGCGGCCCAGATTGGCCAGGCCATTGCCCTGCTCGTACACCAGGCCCTTTTCCTGGGCCTGGCGCAGCAGGCTGCAGACGCGGGCGTGCGCGTACTGCACGTAGAACACCGGATTGTCGTTGCTCTGCTGGCGGGCCAGGTCGATGTCGAAGGTCAGCTGCGAATCGGGCTTGCGCGCGATCAGGAACCAGCGGGTCGCATCGCGGCCGGCCTCCTCGATCAGGTCGCGCAGGGTGAAATAGCTGCCGGCACGCTTGGACAGCTTCACTTCCTCGCCGCCGCGCATGACGGTGACCATCTGGTGCAGCACGTATTCCGGCCAGCCCTGCGGGATGCCCACTTCCAGCGCCTGCAGGCCGGCGCGTACGCGCGCCAGCGAGCCGTGGTGATCGGCACCCAGTTCGGTGATCGCGCGCTCGTAGCCGCGCTGCCACTTGGACAGGTGGTAGGCCACGTCCGGTACGAAGTAGGTGAAGGTGCCGTCGGACTTGCGCATCACGCGGTCCTTGTCGTCACCGAAATCGGTGCTGCGCAGCCACAGCGCGCCGCCTTCCTCGTAGGTGTGCCCGGAGGCCTGCAGCTTGGCCACGGCCTCGGCGACCTTGCCATCGGCGTACAGCGAGCTTTCCAGGAAGTAGATGTCGAAGTCGACGCCGAAGGCGGCCAGGTCCAGGTTCTGCTCGTTGCGCAGGTAGGCCACGGCGAAGCGACGGATCGCCTGCATGTCGTCCGGGTCCTTGGCGCCGACCACCAGCGTGCCTTCCAGGTCAACGCTGGCGCCGGCCATGTAGGCGCGGGCAACATCGGCGATGTATTCGCCGCGGTAGCCGCCTTCCGGCCAGCCTTCCTGGTCCGGCGCAATGCCCTTCACGCGGGCCTGCACCGACAGCGCCAGGTTCTCGATCTGCACGCCGGCGTCGTTGTAGTAGAACTCGCGCTTGGCGTTCCAGCCGTTGGCATCGAGCACGCGGGCCACGCAGTCGCCGATCGCCGCCGCGCGGCCATGGCCGACATGCAGCGGGCCGGTCGGGTTGGCCGACACGTACTCCACGCCCACCGTGCGGCCGTTGCCGGACAGGTTGCGGCCGTAGTCGTGGGCTTCCTTGATGACCGACGCGGCTTCGCGCTGGTACGCAGCCGGAGCCAGGTGGAAGTTGATGAAGCCGGGGCCGGCGATCTCCACCTTGCTGACGTCCTCGCTGCGCGGCAGCGCCTCGACCAGCGCCTGAGCCAGTGCGCGCGGATTGCTGCGCGCGGCCTTGGCCAGCAGCATCGCGGCGTTGGTGGCGAAGTCGCCATGGTCACGGGTCTTCGGGCGCTCGACCACGAAGTCCGGCGGCAGGGAGTCGGCGGGCAGGGTGCCATTGGCGCGCAAGGCTTCGATGCCTTGGCTGATCAGGGCGCGGAGGAGATTTTTCACGAGGCCTGCTGTGAGAATGAGCGGCGGAATCGCCCATTTTAGCGCAGATGCCCGCGCCCACGCTGACCAGAACATGCCTGCGGGGGTTCCTGCCCGGCCCTGGTCAGGCCCGCTCAGCCGAACAGGCGTGGCTGGGGCGGGGACAGCAGGCCCCGTTCAGCAAACGAAACGGGGCGGCCTTCACCGACCACGAAGTGGTCCAGCAGGCGTACGTCCACCAGTGCCAGCGCCTGCTGCAGTTCATCGGTGATCCGGGTATCGGCGCCGGAGGGTTCCGGGTCGCCGGAGGGGTGGTTGTGGCTGAGGATCACCGCTGCCGCATTGTGCAGCAGGGCTCGCCGCACCACCTCGCGGGGGTAGACCGGGGCGGCATTGATGGTGCCTTGGAACAGTTCCTCGCAGGCGATCAGCCGGTGGCGGTTGTCCAGGAACAGCGCCATGAAGATCTCGCGGGCCTGGCCGCGCAGGCGGTGCTGCAGGTAGCGGCCGACCGCGGCTGGGTTGTTGCCGACCGCCTCGCCCTGCTGAAGCTCGGCGGCCAGGTAGCGATGGGCCAGTTCCAGGCCGGCGGCCAGTGCACAGCTTCGTGCCGGCCCCAGCCCCGGCAACCGGGCCAGCTCGCGGGCCGGGCGGTCCAGCAGCACGCGCAGCGGGCCATGCGCCTGCAGCAGGTCGCGGGCGGTCTGCACCGCGTCGCGTCCACCGAAGCCGGAGCCGAGAAACAGCGCCAGCAGCTCTGCGTCGGACAACGTGGCGGGGCCGCGGGCGATCAGCTTCTCGCGGGGACGTTCCTGCTCGGGCCAGTCATGGATGGGCATGCCTGCATCATCGCCAGCGCGGGTGATGCGTCCCATCAGGGCAGGGCGCACGCCCGGGTAGGCTGTTGCCTCAGTCGCGTCGCGACTGCAGATAGGCGAACAGCTCCTGGTTGTTCTGCAGCCCCAGCTTGCGCTTGGCTTCGGCCTTCTGCCGGCTGATCGTTTTCGGGCTGCGTCCGCAGTGGACGGCGATGGCGTTCACTTTCAGCCCGGCGGCCAACAGGTCCAGCACTTCCTGTTCGCGGGCCGACAGCGCCGCCGGCTCACGCGCGAACATCAGGTCGCGCGCCTGCAGGTGGTCGCGCAGCTGCTGCGAGACGAACACCTGCCCAGCCATGGCCGCGTTCAGGGCCTGCGGCAACTCGCCGAAATCGGCGCACTTGTCGACCAGGCCACTGACACCTTCACGCAGCAGGCCATCGAGCAGGCCGGGGTGACGGGCGCCGGTAAGCACCACCACGGGCATGCCCGGGTGGCGTGCGCGCAGCTCAGCGATCAGTTCCGGGCCATCCGGGCCGGTGCCCGGCATGGAGAGGTCGGTCAGCACCGCGTCGCAGCCGTGGTGCTCGACCAGCTGCAGCAGCTGGGCGCCGTCACGCGCGCTGCCGACGACCTCCATCAGATGGGTCTGCAGCACGATGCGGATGCCGTGCAGGACGACGGGATGGTCGTCGGCGATGATGATGCGCGGGTGCACGCGGAATCCTCGAAAAGCGAAGCGGCACACCTGCGGTGGCCACTGACGATTCTGCAAACGTGGCCGGCCAACAGGTATAGGAAAGTTCCGAATCGCAGTGTCTTGAACCCCGGAAGCGTTGTGGCGCAAGTCCCATCTGCTGATAGCCGCCCGCTATGTGTGCCGTGTACCGGGACATTACCGACCATCGGGTAAGCTAATGCCCTCGTTTGCACAGGAATTCCAGGTGGCTGACTCCCCCAACGCTTCCCCCGCGCCGGCCCGCGCGCTGGAAGGCCAGAAACTGCTGTTGTGCGTCGGAGGCGGGATCGCGGCCTACAAGGCCCTGGAGCTGGTGCGGCGCCTGCGCGATGCCGGTGCCCAGGTGCAGGTGGCGATGACCGCCGGTGCCCAGCAGTTCGTCACTCCGCTCAGCTTCCAGGCCCTGTCCGGGCAGCCGACCCGCACCACGCTGTGGGACAGCGCCTCCGAGCAGGCCATGGGCCACATCGAGCTGGCCCGCTGGGCCGACCGCATCGTGGTCGCGCCGGGTACCGCCGATCTGCTGGCGCGGCTGGCCCAGGGCCATGCCGATGACCTGGTCAGCACCCTGTGCCTGGCCAGCACCGCACCGCTGACGATCTGCCCGGCAATGAACCACCGGATGTGGCTGCATCCGGCTACCCAGGCCAACATCGCCCTGCTGCGCCAGCGCGGTGCGCAGGTGATCGGCCCGGTCGATGGCCCGCTGGCCGAAGGTGAATCCGGTCCCGGCCGGCTGGCTGAACCGGGCGACATCGTGGCCGCGCTGGTGGCCAATGGCGGTACCGCTGCGACGGTTGCCGCGCCGGAAACCCGTGCCCTGCAGGGCTTGCGCCTGCTGATCAGTGCCGGCCCGACCTACGAAGACATCGATCCGGTGCGCTACGTCGGCAACCGCAGCAGCGGCAAGATGGGCTTTGCCCTGGCCGCTGCCGCCGCCGCGCTGGGTGCGCACGTGGTGCTGGTCAGCGGCCCGGTCCAGCTGCCGACGCCACCGGGCGTGCAGCGCATCGACGTGCGCTCGGCCGCGCAGATGCGCGATGCCGTACTGAAGTCGCTGCCCGCCGACATCTATATCGGTGCCGCCGCAGTGTCCGACTACACCCCGCGCCAGGTCGCCGCGCAGAAGCTGAAGAAGACCGCCGACAGCCAGTCGCTGGTGATCGAGCTGGTGCGCACGCCGGACATCCTGGCCGAAGTCGCCGCGCAGACGCAGTCGCTGAAGCTGGTGGTCGGCTTTGCCGCCGAGACCCACGACGTGGAGAAATATGCACGCGGCAAGCTGATCGACAAGCGCCTGGACCTGGTGATCGCCAACCAGGTCGGCATCAGTGGCGGTGGTTTCGAGAGCGACAACAATGCCGCCACGGCCTTCTGGCAGGACGGTGAACAGGTATTCCCGGCCACCTCCAAGCGCGAACTGGCCGAACAACTGCTGGCGCTGATCGCGCGGAGACTCCAGGCATGACCCAGGCATCCCTTTCCCGACCGCTGCAGGTCAAGCTGCTCGATCCGCGCTTCGGCGACAGCTGGCCGCTGCCGGCCTACGCCACCGAAGCCAGCGCCGGCATGGACCTGCGCGCGGCGCTGGATACCGCGCTGACCCTGCAGCCGGGCGACACCGCGCTGGTGCCCAGCGGCCTGGCCATCCACATTGCCGACCCGAACCTGTGCGCGGTGATCCTGCCGCGTTCCGGGCTGGGCCATCGGCATGGCATCGTGCTGGGCAACGGCACCGGCCTGATCGATGCCGACTACCAGGGGCCGCTGCTGATCAGCGTCTGGAACCGTGGCCGCGAGGCCTTCACCATCGAGCCCGGCGATCGCATCGCGCAGCTGGTGGTGGTTCCGATTGCCCGCGTCAGCCTGCAGGTGGTGGATACTTTCACCGACAGCGTGCGGGGCACGGGTGGATTCGGCCATACCGGGGTGCGTTGACAGGGGACATCGATGAGCGGCATCGGGGAAGGACAGCGGGGACGGTCGTTGGGTCGCAGTGCACCACTACTGGGGGTGCTGCTGATCCTGCTGGCCGGCTGGTTCGGATGGAGCGCGGTGCAGCAATGGCGGCAGGAGGCCAACGGCCAGGCGCTGGAAGAAGCGCGCGACCAGGCCGTGCAGGGCCTGCAGCAGGCCGCTGCAGGCCAGTTGCAGCAGCTGCAGCAGCAGTTGAAGAACGATCGCGTGCAGCAGGCGCTGCAGGCCGGCGATGCCGCTGCAGCGGCGCTGGCCGTGCGCGAGAGCTGGACCGGGGTTGAGCAGGTCGAGGTTCTGACGGCCGATCTGGCCAACGCCTATGCCGATCCGGCCACCTTCGGGTATGCACGCCTGGCCCTGCTGGAAGCGGCGGTGGCTGAGGGCAAACCCAGCCTGCGCGTCGTCCGCGATGGTGGCGGCAATCGCCTGGGCCTGGCTGCGCCAGTGCAGCTGGGCAGCCTGGGGCCGGCCGTGATCTATGTCCGCCAGCCGCTGCTGCGGCTGACCTCGCCGCTGGACCAGGTGCGTGCGCCGTCCGCCGGCTTCCTTGGCCTGCGCCAAGGTGGCTTCGATCTGGTCACCCAGGGCAACGCGGGCCTGTCCGAAAGCGCCGAAGCGCTGGCGCGCCCGGTTGCTGGCACGCCGCTGCGACTGGTCGCGTCGGTACCGAATGTCGACGCCGGTCCGCTGGGCCTGGGCGCGCTGGCCAGCGCCATTGTGGCGTTGCTGCTGGCGTTCATTGCCGTGTTGCTGGTGGTGGGACGTGACCGACTGCCGAAGTCGCTGCCCTTGCCGCGCCGCGCCGCAGCGTCCGAGGCCGACCATGGCCCGACCCTGAGCGAGAGCCTGCAGCAGGCGCCGCCACCCGTGGCCGCTGTGACCGGCAGTGGCGATGTCACACCGCCGCCGCCAGCGCCGGTGCCGGCCGAGGAGCTGGCCGCCGGCATCTTCCGCGCTTATGACATCCGCGGCGTGGTGGGCAGTGAACTGACACCGAAGACCGCGGCGCTGATCGGCCAGGCCATTGGCACCGTGGCACTGGAGCAGGGCCTGCGCGAGGTGGTGATCGGTCGCGATGGCCGCCTGTCCGGTCCCGAGCTGACGGCTGGGCTGGCCGAGGGCCTGCGCCGTGCCGGCTGCGCGGTGATCGACATCGGCCTGGCGCCGACCCCGCTCGTGTACTACGCCGCCTTCCATCTGCGTACCGGCACCTGCGTGGCAGTCACCGGCAGCCACAATCCGCCCGAGTACAACGGCTTCAAGGTGGTCATTGGCGGCGAGACGCTGTCCGGCGATGCCATCACCGATCTCTACCAGCGCATCGTCGAGGGCCGCCTGGTGCAGGCCGCCGAGCCCGGTGACTACCAGCAGCGCGATGTCAGTGCCGACTACATCCAGCGCATCGCCGATGACGTGCAGCTGGACCGCCCACTGAAGGTCGTGGCCGATGCCGGCAATGGCGTGGCCGGCGCACTGGCGCCGCAGCTGCTGGAAGCGATCGGCGCCGACGTCATTCCGCTGTACTGCGATGTCGACGGCACCTTCCCCAACCATCATCCCGACCCGAGCGAACCGGCCAACCTGGAAGACCTGGTGCAGACGGTCAAGCGCTTTGGCGCCGATCTCGGCGTGGCCTTCGATGGCGACGGCGACCGGCTGGGCGTGGTGACCGGCGAAGGCCGGATCATCTACGCCGATCGCCTGCTGATGCTGTTCGCTGCCGATGTGTTGATGCGCAATCCGGGCGCGATGGTGATCTACGACGTGAAGTGCACCGGCAAGCTGTCCGACCATGTGCTGCGCAACGGTGGCAGCCCGCTGATGTGGAAGACCGGGCATTCGCTGATGAAGGCGAAGATGCGCGAGACCGATGCCGAGCTGGCCGGCGAGATGAGCGGCCACTTCTTCTTCAAGGAACGCTGGTTCGGTTTCGACGACGGTCTGTACGCCGCTGCGCGATTGCTGGAGATCCTGGCCCAGCGCGAGGAAACCCCGGACGAGGTGCTGGGCGAACTGCCGGAAATGGTCGCCACGCCGGAGCTGAAGGTACCGGTGGCCGACGGGACGCCGCATGCCCTGGTGGCGATGCTGGTGGCGGCGGCGCAGTCCCCGGACAACCCGTATGTGGGTGGCCGCCTGTCGACCATCGACGGGCTGCGCGTGGACTTCGCCGATGGCTGGGGCCTGGTGCGTGCCTCCAATACCACGCCGGTGCTGGTGCTGCGCTTTGAAGGCAACGACGAGGCGGCACTGGAACGCATCCAGGCCCTGTTCCGCAGCCAGCTGCAACCAGTGCTGGGCGACACCCCGCTGGGGTTCTGACCCCTTTGGAAGCTGCAGCAGAATGGGTAGTGCCGGCCGCTGGCCGGCAAGCCCATGAACCTCACACACCCTGCAGTTGCCGGCCAGCGGCCGGCACTACCCCTTGAACCGCAACCCCACGCCCGGCTCGGTGAACAGGTAGCGCGAATCCAGCGCCGAATCGCCCAGCTTGTGCCGCAGCTTGCCGACCAGGATGCGCAGGTAGTGGGTGTCGTGCTGGTGGGTCGGCCCCCAAATCTCCTGCAGGATCTGCGGCTGGGTCACCACCCGTCCGGCATTGCGCAGCAGCAGCGACAGCAGCGCGTATTCCTTGCGGGTCAACGCCACCGGCTCACCCTGCAGGGCGACTTCGCGACGCACCAGGTCCACGTGCAGGTGGCCATCGTCGAACACCGGCGGTGTGCCATCGGTCGGCACGCTGCGCGTGCGCAGCAGCGCCCGCACGCGCGCCATCAGTTCCTGCGTGCCGAACGGCTTGGTCACGTAGTCGTTGGCGCCGGTATCCAGTGCGCGCACCTTCTCGGCTTCGCCGGCGCGCACGGTCAGCATGATCACCGGCACCTGGCTCCACTGGCGCAGCTGTTCCAGGACCTCGTGGCCTTCCATGTCCGGCAGGCCTATATCCAGGATCACCAGGTCCATGTCCTCGCTGGCAGCCAGCTGCAGGCCTTCCTGGCCGGTGGCGGCCTGCCGCACCTGGTAGCCTTGCGCGCGCAGGCTGATGTCCAGGAACCGGCGGATCTGGGTTTCATCATCGATCACCAGCACGCGTGCGGCCGGCACGCTGGCATCAATCGGGGTCGGGCTCATCGTGGGAGGCTGGCTTGAGCAGGGGCAGGGTGATGCGGATCAGGGTACCGCGACCGTCGCGTCCGGGCAGCGCCTGCACGCTGCCGCCATGTGCGCCGATCATGCCCTGGCAGATGGTCAGGCCCAGGCCGGTGCCGTGGCGGCCTCGGTCACCGCGCTCGACGCTGTAGAACATGTCGAAGATGCGCGCGCGCTCGTCATCGGGAATGCCGGGGCCGGCGTCGATCACGTCGATGCGCAGCTGGCCGTCCAGCTCGCGCGCCTGTACCTGCACGGCGGCGTCGGGCGGCGAGAACTTGGCCGCGTTCTCCATCACGTTGAACACGGCCTGTTCGACCAGCGCCGGGTGCACCCAGATCGGTGCCAGCGTGGCTGGGATGTCCAGCTCCAGCCGTACCTTTGGCTGGTAGCGCTGCAGGCGCCGTGCCGCCGAGCCGATCAGCTCGTCCACGCCGATCCAGTCGCGGTTGATCTTCAGCCCTTCATGACCCAGCCGGGTCATGTCCAGCAGATTCTGGATGTAGCGGTCCAGCCGTTCGCCCTCGACCAGGATGGTGTCCAGCAGGGCGCGGCGATCAGCGGTATCCATCGCTGCACCGTAGCTGGCCAGGCTGTCGGCCGACCCGATCATCGCCGCCAGTGGCGAGCGCAGGTCGTGCGACACCGAGGAGAGCAGCGCCGAACGCAGCCGCTCGGTCTCGTTGCTGACGTGTGCCTGCTCCAGTTCCGCCACCAGCCGCGTACGCAGCGCGGCCTGTGCGATGTCATCGACCATCGCTTCGGCCAGCTGCCGCTGTTCGGGCAGCAGGCGCGCCTGTGTGCCGGGCAGGTACAGGCCGGCCACGCCGATCGCACGGTCTTCGCCGTCCAGCAGCGGCAGGAACCACCATTGCGCGCCGGCCAGGGTATCGGTGAAACGCCCACTGGGCTGGCCGTGGCGCAGTGCCCAGTCGGCGGCCGCCAGGTCGGTATCGCCAGGCTGGCTGCGGCCACCGGCGGCGGTATCGGTGCCGATCCGCAGCCACGCCGGCACGTCCAGGGCCTGCTCCAGCGCATGCCGGCCCGCCTGTGCCACTTCGCCGTTGCCGGCCGCGCTGGCCAGCTGACGGCCCAGCTGCTGGCGCGCACGCGCATGGCGGTTGGCCGCACGCAGCGCAATCACCTGCATGCGCAGGCGCGAGGCCAGGCGCCCGGCCACCAGTGCCGCAGCCAGGAACAGGAACACGGTGATCACGCCCTGGCGCGCACCGATGGCGAAGGTGAAGCGCGGCGCGATGAACAGGAAGTTGTAGGCCAGGAAGCACAGGATCGCGGCCATCACCGCCACGCTGGCGCGCGTGCGTGCAGCCACCAGCACCACCGCGACGATGAACACCATCGACAGGTCGGCCATGCCCACCCAGTGTTCGGCCAGCCACGCCACCGCACAGGCCAGCGCGGTGGCGATCAGGGCTTGTGCCGGTTCATGACTGATACCGCGCATTGGCGGCAGCAGGCTCTCGCGGCGCGAGCGTGCGCGTGCCTGCGGCGTGCTGATGATGGTGATCTCGTAATGCGCGCCACGCTGGATCAGCTGCTGGGTCAGGGTGCGGTTGAACATCCGCGCCAGCGGCCGTTCGCGGGTCCGGCCCAGCACCAGGGTCGACACGCCGTTGTGTGCGGCATGGTCGAGCAGGGCATCGGCAATGCTCGATCCGTGCAGCAGTTCGGCGTCGCCGCCCAGCCGCCGTGCCAGCGCGAAGGCCGCATCGATCTCGCGCCGGGTCGCCTCGTCCTGGCGCCGGCCCTGCACGGTCACTACCGTCCACGGTGCGTCGCGGCGCTCTGCGATGCGCCGCGCCACGCGCACCAGGTATTCGCTCTGGCCGCCCCCGTCGATGGCCACCAGAACGCCGCGACGCAGGGGCAGATTGCTTTCGCCGCGCGCGGCACGGGTTTCGCGCAGGCTGCTGTCGACGCGGTCGGCGGCTTCCTGCATCGCCAGTTCGCGCAGCGCGGTCAGGTTGGCCGGTGAGAAGAACGCCTGCAGTGCCTGTGCCGCTTGTTCGGGCACATAGACCTTGCCCTGCTGCAGGCGAGCGATCAGTTCGCGCGGCGGCAGATCGACCAGCACGATGTCGTGCAGGCGGTCGAGCACGCCGTCGGGCACGGTCTCGCTGACGCGCACGCCGGTGATCCGCATCACCACGTCGTTGAGGCTTTCCAGATGCTGGATGTTGACCGTGGTCCAGACGTCGATGCCGGCATCCAGCAGCTCCATCACATCCTGCCAGCGCCGCTCATGGCGGCTGCCCGGTGCATTGCGGTGGGCCAGTTCATCCACCAGCACCAGCGCAGGATGCCGTGCCAGCACGGCATCCAGGTCCATCTCCTGCAGGACATGGCCGTGATAGGCCACGTCCTTCAGCGGCAGCTGCGGCAGGCCCTCCAGCAGGGCCTGGGTATCGGTGCGTCCATGGGTTTCCACCAGGCCCACCACCAGGTCGACGCCGCGGCGCAGCTGTTCCTGCGCACGGGTCAGCATGGTGTAGGTCTTGCCCACGCCCGGCGCCGCACCGAGGAACACGGTCAGCTTGCCGCCGGCTTCGCGTTGCAGGCCTTCAACCAGGGCATCGGCCTGGCGGGTACGTGCATCAGTCATGGGGGCCGCTGTCATGGCCACCATTGTGCGCGCAGCGGGTACAGCCCGGCATCACGGCGTCTTGGCCGCATGGTCCAGCGCGAAGTTCAGCGTCACCACGTTCACCCGTGGCTGGCCGAACAGGCCCCACTGGCGCCCTTCGGTATGCGCCTGCACCAGTGCCTGCACGCGCTCCACCGGCAGGCCACGGGCACGCGCCACGCGTACCACCTGCAGCTGCGCCGCCGCCGGCGACAGCTGCGGATCCAGGCCACCGGCGGACTGGGTGACCAGGTCCGCAGGCACCTGCGCCGGGGCAATGCCTTCGCGTGCGGCCACCGCAGCGGTGCTGGCGGCGACGCGCTCGGCCAGCGCGGGGTTGCTGCGCGCCAGGTTGGAACCGGCCGCGGCCATCGGGTCGTAGTTGGCCGCCGACGGACGCGCCTGGAAGTAACCGTCACCGGTGAACGGCTGCGCCAACCAGGCCGAGCCACGCACCTGGCCGCTGCCATCGCGCAGCAGGCTGCCTTCGGCCTGGGTCGGGTAGGCCAGGCCGGCAAAGCCGGTGGCGATGCCGGCATAGACCGCGCCGGCCAGCAGCAGGGTGGCCAGGCCCAGGCCGATCGCCGGGCGCCAGCGGGCGTCGTCCTGCAGGCTGGCCACGCGGGCCTCGGCGTTCGCTTCGCGGGGCAGGGAGGTGGAGGTGGAAACAGAACGGTTCATGCGCCGAATACCAGGACAAGGAGGAGGTCGATCAGCTTGATTGCCGCGAACGGCAGCAGCACGCCGCCGAGGCCGTACACCAGCATGTTCCGGCGCAGCAGCGCGGTCGCGGTGGCCG
This sequence comes from Stenotrophomonas maltophilia complex sp. Om-AH-Sm3, assembly GCF_059337855.1. NCBI lineage: Bacteria > Pseudomonadati > Pseudomonadota > Gammaproteobacteria > Lysobacterales > Lysobacteraceae > Stenotrophomonas > Stenotrophomonas maltophilia complex sp. Om-AH-Sm3. Next base: position 285,581 of record NZ_JBYBLQ010000004.1, read on the forward strand.
GGCGGAAGCGCACGCCGCGCAGGGCGAGCGGGATCAGCGCGGGAATCACCAGGGCGTTGAAGATCAGCGCCGCCAGCACCGCGTTGCGCGGACTCGACAGCTGCATCACGTTCAGTGCGGCCATGGTCGGAACGGCCGCGGCGAACAGCGCCGGCAGGATCGCGAAGTACTTGGAGACGTCGTTGGCCAGTGAGAAGGTGGTCAGCGCGCCGCGGGTGATCAGCTGCTGCTTGCCCACTTCCACCACCGCCAGCAGCTTGGCCGGGTCTGAATCGAGGTCGACCATGTTGCCGGCCTCCTTCGCCGCCTGCGTGCCGGAGTTCATCGCCAGGCCGATGTCGGCCTGGGCCAGTGCCGGGGCGTCGTTGGTGCCGTCACCGACCATTGCCACCAGCCGGCCACCGGCCTGTTCCTGGCGGATGCGCGCCAGCTTGTCCTCCGGGCGGGCCTCGGCGATGTAGTCGTCGACGCCAGCCTCGGCGGCAATGGCTGCAGCCGTCAGCGGGTTGTCGCCGGTGATCATCACCGTACGGATGCCCATCGCCCGCAGCTGCGCGAACTTCTCGCGCATGCCGTGCTTGACCACGTCCGACAGTTCGATCACGCCCAGCACGTGGCGACCCTCGGCCACCACCAGCGGGGTGGCGCCATTGCGCGCCACCTGCTCGACGCGACCGGCCAGTTCCGCCGGCACGTTGCCGCCCAGCGCCTGCACATGGGCGCGGATCGCATCGGCGGCACCCTTGCGGATCTGCCGGCCATGTTCCAGATCGACGCCGGACATGCGGGTCTGCGCACTGAACGCCAGGTACTCGGCATGGTCCGGCTCGGCGGTGGCGCAGCCCTGCTCGCGCGCCAGGCGCACGATCGACTTGCCTTCCGGGGTCGGGTCGGCCAGCGAGGACAGCAGCGCCGCTTCACGCAGCTGGCTGGCGTCGATGCCGGCCAACGGATGGAAGTGGCTGGCCTGGCGGTCGCCGTAGGTGATGGTGCCGGTCTTGTCCAGCAGCAGCACGTCGACGTCGCCGGCCACTTCCACCGCCTTGCCCGACTTGGCCAGCACGTTGGCGGCCAGCGCACGGTTCATGCCGGCGATGCCGATGGCCGGCAGCAGCCCGCCGATGGTGGTCGGGATCAGGCATACCAGCAGCGCGATCAGCAGCAGCGGATCGACCTGCACGCCTACCGCCGCACCGATCGCCGGCAGCGTCGCCACCACCACCAGGAAGGTCAGCGTCATCGCTGCCAGCAACAGGGTCAGCGCGATCTCGTTCGGCGTCTTCTGACGGTTGGCACCCTCCACCAGCGCGATCATCCGGTCCAGGAAGCTGTGCCCCGGCTCGGCGGTCACCCGCACGATGATCTGGTCGGACAGCACCTTGGTGCCGCCGATCACGCCGGAACGGTCGGTACCGGCCTCGCGCAGCACCGGGGCGGATTCGCCGGTCACCGCCGCCTCGTTGATGGTGGCCAGGCCCTGCACGATCTCGCCATCGGCCGGCACCAGCTCACCGGCACTGACGATCACATGGTCGCCCGGGCGCAGCTCAGCGGCGGGTACCTGGGCTTCCGCAGCCCCCGGCTGCGGTGCGGCCAGGCGCCGCGCCACCAGATCCTGGCGCGCGCGGCGCAACGACGCGGCCTGGCCACGACCACGCGCCTCGGCCACTGCTTCGGCGAAATTGCCGAACAACACAGTCACCAGCAGGATCGCGGTCACCGCCAGGCCGAAGCCCAGCGGCGCATTGTCGGTCAGTGTGACGATGGCGGCGACGATCGTGCCGGCCATCACCACCGCCATCACCGGGCTGCGCACCAGATGCATCGGCGAGAGCTTGCGTACTGCTTCGACCAGCGCACGGCGCAGGCCGGCGCCATCAAGCAGCGCAGGGCGCGGGGCAAGGGAACTACGGGTGGAACTTGCGTGGGTACTCATCGGGGCGTCCTTAGTGCAGTCCCAGGCTGAGGTGGTCGGCGATCGGGCCGAGTACCAGCGCCGGCATGAACTGCAGCACGGTCAGGATGACGATCACCGAGACCAGGGTCAGGGCGAAGGTCGGGGTTTCGATCTGCAGGCTGCCGGCAGACTCCGGCGCCTGGCGCTTGGCGGCCAGCTGTGCGGCCACCACCAGCGGGATGATCAGCAGCGGGAAGCGGCCCAGCAGCAGCACCAGCGAGCAGCTCAGGTTCCACCACAGCGTGGCGTCGCCCAGCCCCTCGAAGCCCGAGCCGTTGTTGGCGTAGGCCGAGACGTACTCGTAGAACACCTGGCTGATGCCATGGAAGCCCGGGTTGGAGGTAGCGGCCAGCCCGGGCACGGCCAGGGTGATCGCGGTGAACACCAGCAGGGTGATCGGCTGCAGCAGCACCAGCAGGGCCAGCAGGCGTACCTGTGGCGTCTCCAGCTTGCGGCCGAACAGTTCCGGCGTACGTCCGGTCATCAACCCGGCCAGGAACACGCCCAGCAGCAGGTACACGATGAACTGCTGCAGGCCACAGCCGATGCCGCCCCAGATCGCGCTGACCAGCATGTTGACCATCGCAATGCCGCCACTCAGCGGCGCCAGCGAGTCATGCATGCCGTTGACCGACCCGTTGGAGACCTGGGTGGTCACCGCCGCCCACAGCGCCGTGCCGTCGGCGCCGAAGCGCACCTCCTTGCCTTCCATCAGCAGCGGCGTGGCGGCGCTGGCACTGTGCCCTTCGCTCCACACCATCGCGCCGGTGGACAGCAGCGACATGCCCAGCATGCAGCTGAACACCAGGGCGCCGAACCGGCGCCGGCCGGTGAACGCACCGATCATGAAGATCACCGCCATCGGCACCAGCAGGATGCCGACGATCTCCAGCGCGTTCGACAGCGGGGTCGGGTTCTCCAGCGGGAAGCTGCTGTTCGGGCCGTACCAGCCGCCACCGTTGGCGCCCAGCTGCTTGGCCGCGACCATCGCCGCCACCGGGCCCAGCGGCAGTTTCTGTCCGGTCATGCCGGCGCTGGCATCGATCGGCGTGGCCTGCGGGCCACCGGCCATCGTCGACGGCACGCCCTGGCTGGTCAGCAGCAGGGTCCACACCAGGCACAGCGGCAACAGGAAGCGCACGCACAGGCGCACCACGTCCACGTAGTAGTTGCCCACCGCCACCTGGCGGTCGTCGCCGGCACCGGTGGCCGCCGCAGCCTGCGGCGCACGCGAGAACAACGCGCGAAGCGTGGCCACAGCCAGCGCCAGGCCCATCATCGGTGTCACCACCTGCAGGCCGGTGATGCCGGTCATCTGTGAGAGGTAGGACAGCTGGGCCTGGCCCGAATAGTGCTGCTGGTTGGTGTTGGTCAGGAACGAGATCATCGTGTGCAGCGCGGTGTCCCAGCGCATGTTCGGGATCTGGTCCGGGTTCAACGGCAACCAGGCCTGGGTCATGAACACCGCCTGGGTCAGTACGGCGACCACCACGTTGCTCAGCAAGAAGGCCAGCACGTAGCCGCGCCAGGACATCGCGCGCGAGGGATCGACGCCGAACACCTTGTACAGCGGCTTCTCGATCCAGTTGAACAGCACGTCGGCCCTCATCGGCGTGCCGCGCATCACCCGCGCCAGGTACAGGCCCAGCGGCCACGCCAGCAACAGGCTGGCGGCAATAATCACAAGCATCTCGGTCATGGCAGGCTCCGCTCAGAACGACTCGGGCCGCAGCACGACATAAAGGAGATAGGCGGCGGCGACCAGCACCAGCACGCCACACAACAACGACAGCCAGGGGGACATTGCAATAGCGTCCTGGTGGAACCCCTCCACCTCAGGCCGTCATCGTCGTCCTGCCGCCCATAAACGCACTACGCGCCGGACCGTGCCGACGCGTAAAGAGTGCATAAATTCCGTGGGCCAAGCCGTAACCAGGCGCCGCCCACTGTAGAGCCGGGCCCATGCTGGGCTGCTCTTTCCCAAGGCCACGCGGAGCCGAGCATGGGCTCGACCCTACAAGCGAATCACGGCGCTTGGCTCGCTGGCGCCACGCCCTTCAGCTCGCGGTAGCGCTGCAGCGTGCTGTCGATCTCGGCCTTCAGCACCTGCTGCTGCTGCAGGAACCCCGCCTGCAGGCGCTGCTGCGCCCGCAACTGCACGTGCCGCTGACGGATCGCCTCGGCCTGCTTGTCGGCCACCTTGCCACCGGCCAGTTCTCGGTCGCCAGCGGCCGACAACAGCGCCACCAGCGATTCGCGCAGGCTGGTGACGTTGTACTCGGCGGTCTTGAGGTTGTTGTCGAGCACTTCCTGGCGCTCGGCGAACACCCGGCGCAGGTCGTCCTCGCTGCCATAGGTGGACAGCATCGCCTGTTCGGTGCGCTGGCGGGTCTGCTCGGCCATCAGGTCCAGCTGCTGCTGCTGCGCCTCGGTGCTGGCCGCGGCGCGCTCTTCGTCGGTCAACGCGCGCTGGACCTGCGCATTGCGCAGGCCGCTCTTCGCGTTGAACTCCTCGCGGGCGTGATTGACCGCATCGGCTGGCAGCGAATCGCTGCAGATCCGCTCCTTGCCCTCGTTCCAGCAATACAGCTTCTTCTCCACTTTGCCGCCGTCGCGCGACTGCGCCGGCACGGTGGATGGCACGGCCAGCAGCAGGCCGGCAAAGAGAACGGCAGGAACTCGGGACATGACCTTTCCCCTGGGTCGGTCAGCGGATCGAACGGACGCCGTACTGGGCCCGGTAGGCTTCCAGCGGCTGGCGGTAACCCACAAGTTCCGGGTTGCCGGAGGCGAAATCAAGCAGATCGGCCAGCGACGCCACGGCGATCACCGGAATCCCGGCCTCTTCGGCCACCGACTGCGCCGCCGAGCGGCGGTCGGTTTCCGAGGCGATCTCCTGACGGTCCAGGGCTACCACGATGCCGGCCGGGGTGCCGCCGGCAGCGCGGATGATGCCCAGCGCTTCGCGGATCGCGGTACCGGCGGTGATCACGTCGTCGACGATCAGCACGCGCTTGCCATTCATGTCAGCGCCGATCAGCTGGCCACCTTCGCCGTGGTCCTTGGCTTCCTTGCGGTTGAATGACAGCGGCAGGTCGCGGCCGCGCTGGGCCAGCTCGCAGGCCATCGCGGTGGCCAGCGGGATGCCCTTGTAGGCCGGGCCGAACACCACGTCGTACTTGATCCCGCTGGCATCGATGGCATCGGCATAGCAGGCGCCGAGCTGGGACAGCAGCGAACCGGAGTCGAAACGGCCGGCGTTGAAGAAATAGGGGCTCAGCCGGCCGGACTTGAGGGTGAACTGGCCGAAGCGCAGGGCGTCGGCGGTCAGGGCCAGCTGCAGGAAACGGTGGCGGTGGTCGCTCATCAAAACTCGATTCATCTTCATTTGGAGCACAAATCCTAATCCAGCTGGGCGTTTCGCGCTCGTCCGGCCCCGCGTGAAGCCTGTCGCGGCGTTGCCTGGCGGACTGCGCAGCCCCACGGGCAACCGGTATGCTTGCCCGGTTTCCCGCCGCAGGTCCCCGCATGCGCATCATCAGTTTCAATGCCAATGGCATCCGTTCCGCCGCGACCAAGGGCTTCCTGGACTGGTTCCGGGCCCAGGACGCCGACGTCCTGTGCATCCAGGAAACCAAGGCCCAGGAAGACCAGCTGACCGACCCGATGTTCCGTCCGGATGGCCATCACTGCTTCTACCGCGACGCCATCACCAAGAAGGGCTACAGCGGCGTGGCGATCTACAGCAGGCGCGAGCCGGACCAGGTCATCACCTCGCTGGGCTGGGCGCCGTTCGACGACGAAGGCCGCTACATCGAGGCGCGCTACGGCAACCTCAGCGTGGTCTCCTTCTATATTCCCTCCGGCAGCTCGGGTGACCTGCGCCAGGGCTTCAAGTTCGAAGTGATGGAATGGCTGCGGCCGATCCTGGAGGAGTGGGCGCGCAGCGGCCGCGACTACGTGCTGTGCGGCGACTGGAACATCGTGCGTTCGGCGCTGGACATCAAGAACTGGAAGTCCAACCAGAAGAATTCCGGCTGCCTGCCGGAGGAGCGCGACTGGCTCAACGCCCTCTGCGCCGACCATGGCCAGGCCACCGATGTCGCCGCCGGCCGCGGTTGGGCCGATGCCTACCGCCTGCTCAATCCCACCGGCGAGGATTACACCTGGTGGAGCAACCGCGGCGCCGCCCGCGCCAACAACGTCGGTTGGCGCATCGACTACCAGTTCATCACGCCGGGCCTGCGCGACAAACTGCGTAGCTGTTCGATCTACCGCGACGAGCGCTTCTCCGACCACGCCCCGTTCACCGTGGACTACGACCTGTGACCGAGGCCGCCACGCCGGTCAGCTACAAGGGCTGGGCAGGCATCAAGCGCGCCTTCGGTACCCCGTCGGCGCTGACCATGGCCATGCTTGGCTTCGGCAGTGGCCTGCCGTTCCTGCTGATCGCTTCGCAGACGCTGTCCACGCGCCTGCGCGACGTCGGCCTGGACCTGGGCAGCATCGGCCTGATCAGCCTGGCCAGCTTCTTCTACCTGCTCAAGTTCCTGTGGGCGCCGCTGCTGGACCGCTATGCATTTCCGCTGCTGGGCGCGCTCGGCCGCCGCCGTTCGTGGCTGCTGGTATCGCAGGTGCTGGTGCTGGTCGGCCTGGTCGCACTGGCCTTCGTGCGGCCGGAAGAGGGCGTCTGGCCACTGGTGATGTGGGTGCTGGTGGCGTCGTTCGCTGGCGCCACCCAGGACTCGGCGGTCGACGCCTACCGTATCGAGATCGCTCCGCAGACCGCGCAGGCCGCGCTGGCGGCCACCTATACGCTGGGCTACCGGATCGGCCTGATCCTGGCCGGTGCCGGCGCGCTGTACCTGGCGCAGTTCGAAGGCTGGATCGTCGCCTACCTGGCGATGGCCGCGCTGATGCTGCTGCCGATCGTCACTACCCTGCTGTGCGCCGAACCGGAGCGCCCGGCCACGGCGGTGCAGCGTCGCATCGATATCGCCGAAGCCTTCGTCCAGCCCATCTCCAGCTTCTTCAGCCGTAATGGCCTGGCGTTGGCACTGGTGCTGCTGGCCTTCGTCGGCCTGTTCAAGTTCCCCGATCAGGTGATCGGCGTGATGGCCGGGCCGTTCTATCTCGATTCGGGGTTCGACAAGGCCGACATCGCCACCGTGTCCAAGCTGTTCGGTGTATGGATGGGGATCGGCGGTGCGTTCCTGGGGGGTATTGCGGTGGCCGCATTCGGCTTCCGGCGCATGCTGCTGGTGGCCGCACTGGGCGTGGCGATGTCCAACCTCGCCTTCCTGCTGATGGCGCACAACCCAGGCAAGCTGTGGGCGTTCTATGCCGCGCTCAGTGCCGACAACCTGTTCCAGGGGTTCGCCGGCACCGTGCTGGTGGCCTTCATGTCGTCGCTGACCGACCGCAACTTCACCGCCACGCAGTACGCATTGCTGGTATCGCTGGCCAACCTGCCGGGCAAGTTCATCGGCGGTGTCTCCGGATACATCGTTGAGGCGACGTCCTACAGCACGTTCTTCATCCTCAGCTCGATCACTGTGGTGCCGACCCTGCTGCTGCTGGCCTGGCTGTGGCCGCGGATCGCCGACCGCGGGCCGCCGCCGGTCGCCTGATTGCCTGCCCGCCCGGACTGCGGGATCATCGCCCCCGACGCGCCGAGGGGGCGGTGCCTTGCGAACGGGGAAGTGAGCATGGCCGACGTTGTGCTGCGGGACCTGGACCCGCTGCTGCTGGAACGTATCCGACGTGTCGCGGTCGCCCGCGGCTGGACCCATGAACAGACCTGCGCCGCCTTGTTGGAGCAGGGCCTGTTCAGCAGTGAACTGGAGGTCCGCTCCGGTTTCGGCGATCCCGAAGTGGACGCCCTCTCCGACGCCATCGCCGCCCTGCAGGCCTTGCCCGCAGGGCAGGGCTTCGATTAGCGGCTTTGTAGAGCCAAGCCCACGCTCGGCTGCCCGGTGAATCCACGCCATGCGTGGATGGCGCCACCTCACGCCAGGTGGACTGCCCCCAGGATCCGCGGCCCCTTGGCTCCGGTCACGCTCGGCAGGTTGCCGGCCAGCCCGTCCATCGTCCGCTGCGCCAGCCAGGCGAATCCCATCGCCTCCACGTACTCCGGGTCCAGCCCATGCACCGCGCTGGACTCCACCTGCACCTCCGGCAGCCGCGCCGCTAGCCGCTTCATCAGCTGCCGGTTGCGTACGCCGCCGCCACAGACCAGCAGGCGCCGGGTCTGCGGCTGCTGCGCCAGCAGCGCATCGGCCACGGTTGCCACGGTCAGCTCCAGCAGCGTGGCCTGCACATCGGCAGCGGCATATTCGCCTTCCCCCATGTGCGCCTCGGCCCAGGCCAGGTGGAACTGCTCGCGCCCGGTGCTCTTCGGCGGCGGCAGCGCGAACCACGGGTCCGAACGCCAGCCGGCCAGCAGGCCCTCGTCCACCGCGCCACTGGCGGCATACGCGCCATCGGCATCGAAGGTACGGCCGGTGTGGCGCTGGCACCAGGCATCCATCAGCGCGTTGGCCGGGCCGGTATCGAAGCCGCGCACCGCGCCTTCGCGCGGGATCAGGGTCAGGTTGGCGATGCCGCCCAGGTTGAGCACCGCGCGGTCTTCATCGGCGGCACCCAGCATGCCCAGGTGGAAAGCCGGCATCAGCGGCGCACCATGCCCCCCGGCCGCTACGTCGCGACGGCGGAAGTCGGATACTGTGGTGATTCCGGTCAGTTCGGCGATGCGGTTGCCGTCGCCCAGCTGCACAGTGAACGCCGGATCGGCCAGCGGGCGGTGTCGCACGGTCTGGCCGTGCGAGCCGATCGCGCGCACCTGGCTGCGGTCCACGCCGGCTTCGGCCAGCAGCTGGTTGGCGGCCTCGGCGAAGTTGATCGCAATCCGCGCGTCCAGTTCGCCCAGCTCCTCCAGCGAATCCAACGGGCCACCTTCGCCCAGCGCCACCAGCCGCGCGCGCAGCACCGGTTCCCAGCGGGCGGTCAGGCCGTGCACGAAGCGGCAGCCACCGCCCGCGGGAAACTGCACCAGCGCAGCGTCGATGCCGTCGGCGCTGGTGCCCGACATCAGGCCAAGGTACAGGGGGGCGTCAGCGTCGGCAGTGGTGTTCATGGCGGGCATAAAAAAAGGACGCGGCAAGCTTGGGCTGCCGCGTCCTTGTTCGTCAACGCAGCGCGCTCAGCCGCGCTTGCGGCCGGTTGCCTGCTTGTCCTTGGCGCTGGCCACCTCGGTGGCGGCCTCGTCGCGGCTGGTCGGTGCCGGGCTGGCATCGGCGTAGATCAGCTTCTCCATGCCCTGGATGCGGGCCATCGCCGGCGCGGTCTGTGCGCGGAAGGCGACCAGCTCGGCGCCCTTCAGCGGCTCCGGCGGCGGCATGGTCACGGTCAGCGGGTTGCGGTGCTCGCCGTTGACGCGGAATTCGTAGTGCAGGTGCGGGCCGGTGGCCAGGCCGGTCGAGCCGACGTAGCCGATCACCGTGCCCTGGGCCACGCGCTGGCCGGTCTTGATGTTCGCAAAGCGCGACATGTGCCCGTACAGGGTGGTGTGGCCGCGGCCGTGATCGAGGATCACCACGTTGCCGTAGCCGCGCTGCACGCCGGCGAACTGCACGCGGGCATCGCCGGCGGCCATGATCGGCGTGCCGGTGCGCGCGGCGTAGTCCACGCCCTTGTGCATGCGCATCTTGCCCAGCACCGGGTGCTTGCGTGCGCCGAAGGTCGAGCTCAGCCGCGCGAACGGGATCGGCATGCGGATGAAGCTCTTCTTCAACGAACGGCCGTTGATGTCGTAGTACTCGGACTTGCCGTTGCGGTCGAAGCGGAAGCCGGAATAGGTCTTGCCCCCGGTGGTGAAGGTCGCCGCCAGGATCTTGCTGGTGTCCACCTTCTCGCCTTCGCGCCAGGTCTCGTCCATCACCACGCTGAAGCGGTCGCCCGGCTGCAGGTCCTTCGAGAAGTCGATGTCGTACTTGAAGATGTCGTCGGTCATCGTCGCGATCGCCGACGGCGACAGCCCGGCCCGGCGGGCCGCGGCATACAGCGAACTGGTGATCTCGCCGCTGGTGACCACGGTACGCGTGGAGGTCTCGCGCCGCGTCACCTTCTCCTTGATGTCATCGCCGGTCAGGCTCAGTTCCACCCGGTTATCGGCGTCGCGATCGAAGCGGATGCTGCGCAGGTCGCCGGACAGCGGCATGTCGAAGGCGATCTCGGCGCCCGGGCGCAGCTTGGTCAGCGCCTCGCGCGCACCGGGGTGCTCCAGCACCCGGTGCAGGGTGGTGGCCGGAATGCCGGCCTTGTCGAACAGGTCGCTCAGGGTCTGGCCGCGCTGGATGCGCAGCACCTGCCAGCTGTCGCCCGGCACCTGCTGCTGGCGGGCCATGGTCAACGGCGGCAGCGGCAGCGCCAGGCTCGTGTGGCTGTCCGCGTAAGGCGCATCAATGGTGTGCGAGAAACCGGGGACGATCGTCGCCACCAGGGCGCCGATGGTCGCAAACAGGCTGGCGTGCATCCAATGGCGGCGGGTCCAGCGCTCATTGAAGGCGGCGGGAAGGTGTTGCCTGAGCTTCCGATGCAGGGCGTTGTCGTGCAGGACGTGAAGGCGTTCCTGGAAGCGCTGCTTGCGTGCGCGCCCTTGTTCGGAATTGTGCATCGGCGGTTTTTTCCTGGCAGCCCGGGAGCGCGGGCCTGATCGCCGGTTACCATAGACACCTGAGAAAACCGCGTCAAACCCTTGTGCCCATTGGCTTTTGTGAAGCCAATCGGGTTAACTTTGCTTTAACACCCCACACAAGAATCGGCGTTGCCGGGAGTAGTCACGTGTCCTCGATTGAAGAAGCCCTTGCCCTGATCGGCCGCGGTGCCGACGAGATCCTCAAGCTCGAGGATCTGCGTGCGCGCCTGCAGGAAGGCCGCCCGCTGCGGATCAAGGCCGGCTTCGACCCCACTGCGCCCGACCTGCACCTGGGCCACACGGTGCTGCTGAACAAGATGCGCCAGTTCCAGGACCTCGGCCACCAGGTCATTTTCCTGATCGGCGACTTCACCGGCATGATCGGCGATCCCTCGGGCAAGAGCCTGACCCGCAAGCCGCTCAGCCGCGATGACGTGCTGGCCAACGCCCGTACCTACGAGGAACAGGTGTTCAAGGTGCTCGACCGCAGCCGTACCGAAGTCCGCTTCAACTCGGAGTGGTTCGGCAAGATGGGCGCGGCCGACATGATCCGCCTGGCCGGCCAGCACACCGTGGCACGCATGCTCGAGCGCGACGACTTCGCCAAGCGCTATGCCGCCCAGCAGTCCATCGCCATCCATGAGTTCCTGTACCCGCTGGTGCAGGGCTACGACTCGGTGGCCCTGGAGGCCGACGTCGAGCTGGGCGGTACCGACCAGAAGTTCAACCTGCTGATGGGCCGTGGCCTGCAGGAACACCATGGCCAGAAGCCGCAGGTGGTGCTGACCATGCCGCTGCTGGAAGGCCTGGATGGCGTCAACAAGATGTCCAAGTCGCTGGGCAACTACATTGGTATCAGCGAGCCGGCCATCGACATCGTCACCAAGACCATGAAGGTGGACGACACCCTGATGTGGCGCTGGATCGAGCTGCTGTCCTTCGACATCAGCCAGGCCGAGGCCGTGCAGCTGCGCGAGCAGGTGGCCAATGGCGGCCTGAACCCGCGCGTGGTCAAGCTGCGCCTGGCGCGTGAGCTGGCGACCCGTTTCCACGACGCCGTGGCGGCAGAGCAGGCGATTGCCGGCTGGGAGGCGGCGGTGACCGGGCAGGGCGACATCACCCAGTTGCCGCTGCAGGATGTGGCGATCCCGGCCGAAGGCCTGCGTATTGCCGCGTTGCTGACGGCGGCCGGCCTGACCCCGAGCAACTCCGAAGCCAACCGCAAGCTCAAGGAGCGCGCGGTGAAGGTGGACGGTGAAGTGGTCGAAGACGGCCAGCAGGTGCTGCAGCCGGGCTTCGAAGGCCTGCTGCAGGTCGGCAAGCGCACCTTCGCCCGCGTGCGCCTGGTCGCTGGCTGAGAAGAAGGAAGGGCCGGCGCCAGCCGGCCCTTCCTTTTGCTCTTGTAGGGCCAAGCCCACGCTCGGCTGCTCTTCACGGGTTCCTGCCGCAGCGCGGCGCATGAACCGATGCAACATCCGGTGAAAAAAATCGCCACACCCCCTTCACAAATGATCGGAATGGGGACATACTTCTCCTCCCCCGTCGCAGGGGTCGCCCCCAAGGGGCTTCAGCGACAACAGGGCGCCCACCACCGCCGAACGAGATGATCGAACGAAGGTGTTGACGGACTGAAAAAGTCTGGCATAATGGGCGGCTCGCCACGAAGGAAACTTCGCGGCACACGGGAGCGGCGCTGAGGCCACTTCCCCGGATCTTTGAAAGTATGCGCAGGTATCTTGTGAAGGCGCCTGCAGGAAGGATGATTGTCCATCTTGCAGACGTTTGATCAAGCAACTATTAATTGTTTTAAAGCAA